>BNUD01000154.1 GCA_025997095.1 Betaproteobacteria bacterium
CGGTATGTGGCTCATGGAACACCAGATGAATCAACTCTTTGGCAAGGAATTCGGCATTTCTTACATCCGTCTGCCGCTCAAGGAATCCGCCAACATTACGCACGGCAATGCGCTGACGATGGATTGGAAAAGCATCGTAGCGAAAAAGGAATTGAGCTACATCATGGGGAATCCGCCGTTCGTGGGAAAGAAAGAGCAATCAAAAGAACAAAAATCAGATTTATTTTCTGTTTTTGAAGGCAAAAAAGGCGTTGGTATTCTTGATTATGTGGCAGCCTGGTATAAAAAATCAGCAAATATGTTGAATGACACAGCAATTCGTACTGCCTTTGTTTCCACGAACTCAATATCGCAAGGCGAACAACCTGCAATCTTATGGGAAAATCTGACAAACAGCATCAAAATTGACTTTGCATATCGCACATTCAAATGGAGTAACGAAGCCAGAGGCAAGGCGGCAGTACATTGTGTTATTATTGGATTCAGCTCGAAATCCATTCACACAACGCCCATGCTTTATGAAGACGGTTCAATGACCCAGGCTGAAAATATAAATCCATACCTGGTTAATGCGCCTGATGTTTTGATAAAAAACAGGACATCGCAAATTTGTAATGTCCCCAGAATATTCTACGGGAGTATGCCCATTGATAATGGCGCGTTGATATTGTCAGACGAAGAAAAACAGGATTTGGAGAAAACAGAATCACAATCAACAAAATTCTTGCGTCGTTATATTGGCGGACACGAATTGATTAACAATACTATCCGCTGGTGTATCTGGCTGAAAGGTTTTTCTTCAACTGAAATTCGTCATTCAGAGTACATCATGGCGCGTATTCATCAGTGCAGGGAATTTAGAAGTTCAAGCAATCGCCCACAAACCTTGGCGCTTGCGGATACGCCATATTTATTTGGAGAAATTCGCCAGCCTGATACCCGTATGCTGGTCATACCCAAGGTTTCTTCCGAGAAAAGAAAATACCTTCCCATCGGTTTTGTCGAGCCTTCTGTCATTGTCAATGGTAGTGCGTTGATCATTCCTGCGGCAAATTTGTTTCATTTCGGAATCATGTCATCGGGGGTTCATAATGCCTGGATGCGCGCGGTATGTGGTCGGCTTGAAATGCGCTACCAATATTCCGGGGGTATTGTCTACAACAATTTTCCGTGGTGTGACGCGACCGACATCCAAAAAGAAAAAATCGAAACCGCCGCGCAAGCCGTACTGGACGCCCGCGCCCTGTTCCCCGAAAGTTCCCTCGCCGACCTTTACGACCCGCTCACCATGCCGTTGGAATTGAAAAAAGCGCATCAAACATTGGATAAAGCCGTCCTGCAAGCCTACGGTTTTTCCAGCAAGGAGTTCACCGAAGCCAACTGCGTCGCCCATTTGATGAAACGCTATCAGGCGCTCGTTGGCGGTGCGTAGGCAACTACTGCTCGAAAGCACTGACTGGGAACGCCACCGTCCTCGGTGGCGGGGTTGATGTTCAAAAACAAATTCAAAACCGCCGGCGGGGACGCCGGCGCTCCCAGGTTGGTTTGTCAGCAAGCGTAGCGCGGACATTATGTAGGGTGAATGAGCGAAGCGTTATCCACCATTCGACCAATGTTCACGCGCCACCGCTAGGAATCGACAAATTGGCGGTGGTATGGGATGAACTACCCAATGGTGGAATGATGAAGCGCATTCCACCCTACATGTTCGTGCTACTTGTTACTTGGTCAGATTTGATGAACAATTTTATACCAGAACCAAATTCCTGCAATTTGCGCCGAGATACAGCCTCCATTAATTGCGAGTACAGATTGCTGTTGGCAGTGTCTTCAAATTGAATTTCCATAATTTTATGATCCATCAGTTCAATCTCAACGGAAGACTGATTATTTGGTTCTATAACAGTTGCTCCAATTATCTCCTGCTTTGCTCTTCCACAGTTATCAAACAATGGTTGTTTGTCATACAAAACAAGAAAAGACATTTTATCGTGCCAGCCTGAAATTTTCAGGTACAGATAATATGTATTTTGACCAATTGCCACTACTCTGATTTCATGGTTTGTATCCTCAACAAAACAGTCATTTTCTTTTGTGCATGCGTTCAATAAGAGAGGTGCCAGCGCAAGCAGAAAAAACCATATTTTCTTTGACATAATCATTTCCACCATTCACGCCATGTTGCAGTATAAGTGAAATCCATTGCCACGCCAATTTCTGTCAAATATTGTGACAAGCCATCCGGAAGGGTTAATGTGTTGCTTCCCAATGGGATATTCGTCACATAAGATTTTTTACTAAATGGCTCAAAGTCATAAATACTTTCCACTGTCCATATTGAATGAAAGCCACCGCTACTCTTGCTAGTGCTCACGCCAAGAAAAAAGCGGTTATCAGCATTTTTTAATCTTTTGTTCGATTGTTCCGCCAGAAGAGCACCATCTTGCAGAAAATGCCCTTGTGTATTTACATCTCTATACATTCGTAATTTTTTAGAAAATTTCGATAACAAAAAACCAGAATCACTACTTTTCAGATATGCAAATGATTGCTTTTTAGATTCCAATTCTAGAATGTACGCCTTAAGCTCACCCATTGCATCAATGACAATGGCGGATGTTTTATAAACACTCGCATCAATCACCAATTTATCGCCTTTACCATTAACGTAGTGGTTTGCAAGTTGCGCTGCTTCGCTCATACCGAGAGCCTTTCCACCCCACCATAATGCCTCGAAAAGTTCTTTCATGAACTCTTTCTCGTCCTCTGTAAAAGCCATCTTTACCTTAGCCTTGCATGTCAAATAATCAACCGTATTTTGAAGAAGATTGAAACTGTTCTGAGAGCCAAGCTTAGCGCTACCCATATGCCACAATGGCATACCGGGGATATTTGTTACTCTTTGTGCAAGACATCTGTTCGCTGTCTCAATTACATTCTCTACTCCTGACATTACATTTCCTCCTTTTCATGAAGAGCATCATACTTCCCTGTTTGCTTTAATATCGAAAGTTGCAGTAACGGTGCCTCCGTTACCTCCTTTGGCGTTCTGGATGATATATTCTTCTGAAACCTTCGCGAAAGACAAACTCACTGTTTCACGGATACGCTCTTCGGAACAGTTCCCGACAGAATGCACGCTGCTAACAATGACCTCGATCATCTTGATTTTCAAATACTCTAGCGGATTGCCACCCGCCTTCCGAACTGTCAACACTACCTCTGCAATTGGTTTGCCAGTCAGGCAGTATTTCACAAGATTTGACGAAGAACGATCAATGTAACAGGATGTTGATTTTCCCATCCTCACCTTCGGTTATCGCCTTCGTGGGGCGAAGAAAAAAGTCTGTCGGAAGGCTTGTCTGGTCTGGAAGGTGAATTCCAGGCTGTTTTTAAGCGTTTTTCACG
>BNUD01000155.1 GCA_025997095.1 Betaproteobacteria bacterium
TGCGCTTCACTTGCAAACAGGTCCGTCTTGAGGGCGCTACGTGAAATCATCTGCTTCACCTACTCTAAAATTCAGAACAACGTAATTTTAACAAATCCGGAGGAAGAGAGGTTTTTCGAGGTGCCCCGTTGACAACCAAAAACCGGGCAGGGCCCGGCTTTTTTTGCTTAAAATTCCGCTATTCAATGAGTAGCGTAAACTCCCGAATAAACAACCCCGCGCCAAGAGCGCGGGGAATTGCAAGTTGAATGAACAGGAAAACGGGCGGCGATGGTTTGCCGCCCTGCCTGTGCAGGCGCGGCAGCATCGTTGCGCTCGCAGGCGGTTTGCTGGCGACGAAGGGCACGGCGTTTACGGTCAGCTACAAACGCCACAAGTCGCAGCGCGTACAGGCCTTGCTCTACACCGCGCTGGAACGCAATCTGGAATTCGACGGCGTAAACGAGCGCACCGGAAACCTGTGGTTCGCCAAATTATTCCGCGTGAATTGTGCACCCGCCGAGAGCCTGTCGCTCATCGGCGACGATTTCGCCACCTTCAAAATCACGGGCGAAGCGCTGCGCGACGAAACCCGCGCGGGCGTGGGCGAGAGCCAGTTCTTTGAACTGCTGACCGGGGATCTGTGATTTTCAGAGATCAACCCCAAAACCCTGACACTCTTCCAGTTTTGATCCCTGATCCCTGATCCCTGATTCCTGATTCCTGATCCCTGACAAATGCAAACCAATTTTACCCTCCTCGAAGTCCTGCCCTTGAAACGCCACGTCACCGTGCGCGAAATGACGGTGGCGGAAATCGACCTTTTGAGCGATGAAGAATGCACGCGCCTCACGGCGGAAGGGCTGAAGATGAACGAGGCGTTTTTTTCGGGTAACAGGGGGCAGGTGTCAGGTGGTAGGGGCACGGCGCGCCGTGCCCGTACTGATTTGGGAGGCAAAGCCTCCGAAGATACTGCCACCTGTAACCTGTCACCTGACCCCCTGAACCGCGCTGTCGCCCGCATGGTGCGCTGCGGTCACACAAACGCCTGGGATTACCCGTGGGCAGTTTTTGTGGCGGCGGTGGAAGATGCGGAAGGGGCTGGCAGGGATCGGGGGTCAGATGTAGGGGCACGGCGCGCCGTGCCCCTACGACCGGAGAAGCAAAATCAAACCCCGAATGATGTTGAAAAAACACAGCCCGAAAAACAGCGCGACGCCAAACAGAATGAGCCATGCAATATGTCCTGTCACCAGAAAGTAAAGCGGCAGGCCAATGATCGCAGCACAAAAGATGATGAGCAGGATTTTGATGATGAGCAGGTCCATGACGGTGAGTATAGACCATGAATGAGCAGATGGGTGTTAGCATTAAAGTCACACTGGATGCGAGGCAAGCTGAAGCCGCCGCCAAGGAGGTTAAGAAAAGCGTCGAGGGGGTCGGCGAAGCTGCCGGT
This sequence comes from Betaproteobacteria bacterium, assembly GCA_025997095.1. Classification (GTDB taxonomy): domain Bacteria; phylum Pseudomonadota; class Gammaproteobacteria; order Burkholderiales; family Rhodocyclaceae; genus Azovibrio. Next base: position 1,436 of record BNUD01000155.1, read on the forward strand.
GGCAAGCATGAAATTGCGCTCGATGGCGGGTCGGCAATCGCTACCGCCGATGCGGTTGCGGAGCGGCTTCTATCCATTGAAGCCGCCGCCAGCAGCGCATCGACCGTAACGCTGGACGGACATGACGCCGTCCTTGAGGCGGCAAGGGTTGAAGCGGGCATTGAGCATATCGGCGAGGCAGCTGAAAAGACAACCGGCAAGTTCGGCAAGATGCGTGCTGGCGCGGAATCTATCAGCCAGCAGCTGAAAACGCTGCAAAATATAGCCTTGTCATTGGGTGGCGTAAATTTAGGGGTGTCTGGTTTCGGCGATCTGGTCAAGCTTGTGGATGAATACGGCCAAATGGCATCGCGCATCAAGATGGCGACCGATTCCGCAGAAGAATATGAGGCAGTGCAGGCGCGGCTGCTGGAGACGGCCAGCAACACCTATCGCCCGCTCGCGGAGGCGCAGGAGATGTACCTGCGGACTGCCGATGCCCTGAAAAGCATGGGCTACAACACACGGCAGGCGCTGGATGTATCGGACAGCCTCTCGTATTTGATGGTCACGAACGCCGCCAGTAGCGAGCGGGCGGCGGCGGCAACCCAAGCCTATGCCACAGCGCTGCAAAAGGGCGAAGTGGACGCAATGCAATGGAAAACCATCCTTGCCGCCACGCCCACCATCGTGGATAAAATCGCTACCGCGACGGGCATGGCGGCGGAAATCGACCGCTTGAACGAGGAAGAATGCGCGCGCCTCACGGCGAAAGGTTTGGCGTTAAACGCGGCGTTTTTTTCAGAAGACAAGGGCAGGTGTCAGGTGGTAGGGGCACGGCGCGCCGTGCCCGTACTGATTTGGGAGGCAGATCCTCCGAAGATACTGACACCTGCCACCTGACACCTGACCCCCTGAACCGCGCTGTCGCGCGCATGGTGCGCTACGGTCATGTGAGCGCCTGGGATTACCCGTGGTCGGTGTTTACGGCTGCGGTGGAAGGGTCTGTCAGGGATCGGGGGTCAGATGTCAGGTGACAGTACCTTTGGCGGCATCAAAGCGTGTTTCATGGGCGACGCAGGGAGGCGGCTGTAGGGGCACGGCGCGCCGTGCCCCTACCGAACCCCTCCCCCTGACCGCTCGCCCGCCTCGTGAAAAACTCCGGTATCAAAGCTTCCAGCCTAGCCACGCCCAGAATATGCCCCAGCATACGCAAAAGCGGAAGGTGCGGCTGTTCATGAGCAGCCAGAAAAAGCAGCCGGCGACCGACAGCGCAAGGACGTTCCAGAAGTACGGCGCAATCAGCAGCAGTACGATTGCGCCCGCCACGCCAGCAATGGCAAGGGGCAGCCATACGAGCAGACGGCTTTCGATGGACGGCGCGGGACGGGTGGGCTTTTGCATGGCGCTCTCCGGTCAGCGAAGTATCGAAATGAACAGGGCAAACACAAACATCACCATCGCCACGGCAATTAACAGGATGACTGGCAGGGCGATGAGCCAGGTCACAAGCCACAGGGCGACATCGGGGGGGTTAATCTCAAAAATGGCGCAGGCGAAGAAAAACAGAATGAACCCGAAGATGACCGTATACCCAAAAACAGTATCGGCAAGGGCTGCTTTTTTTTCAGTGGCTGAAACGGTGTTTTGCATGGCGCACTCCGGTCAGCGGCTGCCCGCTTCCAACTCGCGGTCGAGTTCTTTGAAAAACTCAAGGTCATCTTACGAAAGTTCGGGTTCTGGCGCTGGCTCTATCCGCATGAATAATCCAGCAGCGAATACGCCTACGTAAAATAGCCCGATTCCCCACCAGAGGCTACCTGCCTCGAATGCAAAGAAACCTGCGGCGACGCCCGTCAGGGCGCAGACGAAAGAGGCAAGGGTGGCGGTGGCTTTGTACGGTTTCATGCGGAAAGTATAGACCATGACGGACATGAATGCGCGCATCAAAGT
>BNUD01000156.1 GCA_025997095.1 Betaproteobacteria bacterium
ACCACCAGCACCAACGCCAACGTGACCTTCAACCGCAGCAATAACGTGAGCTATATGGGTGTCATCTCCGGCTCCGGCAGCCTGACCCAGGCCGGGGGCGGAACGCTGACCCTGAGCAACGCGAACACCTACACTGGCGCGACCACGATCAGCGCAGGAACGCTGGCGCTCTCCGGTACATACGGCTCCATCGCAGAATCCAGCGGCGTAGTGATCGGCGCTTCGGGAACCTTCGACATCTCCGGCATAAGTGCTTTCGGCACTACCATCAAAGGATTGTCCGGCGTGTCTGGCAGCGAAGTCGCGCTTGGAAGCCGAATCCTGACGATCTATCAGGACACGACGCCTTCCACCTTTGCCGGGAACATCTTCACTTGGGCGGTCGACACCGGCAGCGGCCTGAACAAAGACGGCGCGGAAACGCTCATCCTCTCCGGCGCGAACAACATCATCGACACCACCAACATCAACGCCGGAACGCTGGAACTCGCCGCCACCGGCAGACTGGCCAGCAAGGTAGCCGTAGCGAACGCCCCCGGAGCCACCTTCGCTCTGCGCGGCGGCGTCACGGGCAACGTCACCTTGAATGGCAGCGACAGCGCGCTGAACGCCTATCAGGGCGGTAACATCGACGGCAGCCTTACCACGAACGGCGGCGCGCTGAATTTTTATCTGCCGTCCGGCATCGCCAATAACGATACCCTGCTCACCGTCACGGGGAACGCAGACATCCAAGGCAGCAAGATCAACCTCGCCCTCGACGGCGGCAACAATCTGACCACGCTCGCCGCCACGAACCAAATCACGCTCCTCAGCGCAGGTGCTCTGAACAAGGGCACGGGCTACACTTCCGGCACAATCTCACTCACTGCGGCGGTAGGCACTGCCTTTACCTACAATTTCAAGCTCTCCGATGACGGCACAAACAACCTCTACGCCATGCTGAACAGCAAGACTTCTCCGCTGCTGCCCCCTCCGCCTTCTCCACCCCCGACGCCCCCCGCCCGCACCATCCCCGCCGACCTCACCTGGACGGGCGCGACCAACCACAACTGGAACATCCTGACTTCAGAAAACTGGACACCCGATTTCACCTTCATCAACGGCGATACCGTCACCTTCACCGATACCGGAGCGGGCGCGGTAAGCATCGCCAGCGGCGGCGTCGCTCCGGCGGCAACGACCTTCACCAACACCCAAGGTCACGATTACAGGGTGAGCGGCACTCTTTCCGGCACCGGCACATTAACCAAAACCGGCAACGGCAATCTGACCCTGACCGGCAACAACACCTACAGCGGCAACACCATCATTAACGCAGGTTCCCTCACCCTCGCCCTCTCTGGTGCGTTGCCCAACAGCAATGTCAGCATCGCCAGCCCCGCGACGTTCAATCTGTACAACCGCGTCGGCAAAAACCTGACACTGGCAAACGCCGCCCGGTTAAACGCCTACCAAGGCGCAGCCATCACCGGAAACCTCTCCGCCATCGGCAGCCAGTTGAATTTTTATCTGCCCACCATCGCCACAAACGGCTACAGCCTGTTAAATGTCGGCGGCACCGCCAACATCACAAACAGCACGGTCAACGTCGGCATCCTCGGAAGCGCCTCGCCCCTGACAGCGGGCGATACGGTCACCCTCATCAACGCCACCAGTCTGACGGGTAATCCCGCCAACACCATCGCCCACGGCACAGGAATGCAAGGCGTAAGCCTGCTCTACGACTTTGACCTGACCACCAACGGCAAACAACTACTGGCAACCGTAGCGGGCGGCACCCCGCCGATTGACCCCAATCCGCCCGTTACCCCACCCATTGACCCCAACCCGCCCGTGACCCCGCCCGTCGACCCGAACCCGCCGACTGACCCGACCCCGCCCGTAACGCCGCCCACAAACCCCGGCATAAACCTCAACCCGCAAACCAAGGCCTTAGCCGAAGGCTTTTTAAGCGGCACGGCGTTTCTGAATCAGGCGCAGGATTTCGCAGCGGAGCGCGGCATCCATTCCGCCCTGCAAACGGTTCAATCATCCGACAAACACGGCTTCGCCGCCATCGGCTACAGCACCCTGCGCCACAACACCGGTTCACATGTCGACGTAGACGGCTACACCCTGTTGGCAGGCCTCGCCGCAACCGCGCCCACCCAAACAGGCAACCTCACCACCGCCGCCTTCATCGAACACGGCGAAGGCAATTACGACAGCTACAACAGCTTTTCCAATGCCGCCAGCGTTCACGGCAAAGGCGACACCCAATACACCGGGGCGGGCATTTTGGCGCGTTTCGCCTTTGACGAAACCCAAGCAGCCCCCTTGTACCTGGACGCCAGCATCAGATCAGGCAAAGTCAAAACCGACTTCAGCGGCAACCTCTACGACGGCTTCGGAAGAGCCGCCGCCTACAACGCCAAATCCACCTACGTGAGCGCACATGTGGGCGCAGGCTATCTCCTGAAACTCACCGAACAGAGCAAGCTGGATGTCTACGGACAATACCTCTGGAGCCATCAAAACGGCGACACCGTAAAACTCACGACAGGCGAAACGGTAAAGTTCGAGGCAGTAGATTCGCAAAGAACAAAACTGGGCGCGAAATACCACCACGCCCTGAACGCCAAAACCATCGCCTACGTAGGCGCAGCGTGGGAGCACGAATACAACGGCAAAGCAAACGCCAGCATCTACGGCTACAAACTGGACGCCCCCAAATTGAAAGGCGATACAGGCGTACTGGAAGCAGGTCTGACCTTGACTCCTGCCGCCGCAAACCAACAAGGCTGGTCGCTGGATTTCGGCGTACAAGGCTACGCAGGCAAACGCGAAGGTGTAACGGGGAGCTTGCGGGCGCGGTATCGGTTTTAGTAGGTCGGGCATGGTTTCACATGCCCGACATCGGAGATGTAGGGGCACGGCGCGCCGTGCCCCTACACGCCTGTCACCTGACCTCTGATCCCTGATGTCGGGCACATGAAACGTGCCCGACCTACGAAGCTGGATTTCGGGGTGCAGGGGTATGGCGGCAAACGCGAAGGGGTAACAGGAAGTTTGCAAGCGCGGTATCGGTTTTGAACCTGGGAGCGCCGGCGTCCCGCCGGCGGTTTTAAGAAGCTGTTTTAGAAATTGGCACGAGAAATGCTGTAGAGGGACATTACGGTTGATGCGGAGAAGATGATGTACCCAAGCGATCTGACAGAAGCGGAATGGAAGTGTTTGGCGCCCTATCTGGTCAAGCCCTTGCCGACGGAACGTCGGCGAGGGCGTCCGCCGAAACAGGACTTTCATGCCGTCGTGAATGGCA
>BNUD01000157.1 GCA_025997095.1 Betaproteobacteria bacterium
GGTCGCAACACCATCACGCGCAAGATTCAGGAGTTGGGGTTGGAGTGATTCAGGGGTCAGATGTCAGGTGACAGGTGACAGGAAATTGGCGGCTATGCCGCTGCTTGTTGGCAAACCAACCGGGGAGTGCCGGCGTCCCCGCTGGCGGTTTTGAATTTGTTTTTGAACATCAACCCCCGCCGCCTTGGACGATGGCGCTCCCAGCCGTTTGCAGGGGCTTTCGAGCAGTCACCCGTCAGGCATTTTCAGATGACGAAATCTGCATAGGCAGGTAGTTCATCGTAGGCAATGCGGTTGTTGAAAGATGGTTTAGGTAGGGCGCGTTCTCCGAACGCGCCGGATGTTACGTCCGGCGGTTTCGGAGAAACCGCCCTACCTTTCCTCTCGCCCCGAAGAGGGAGGGAGTGAAATAATTGACCGCCGTGCCTCACGAAAAGCATTATTGCCTATCACATTGGCATTCATGCGATTGCCCTGCGCCGCTTGCTGGCAAACCCTGCGTCCTGTATGTTTGCGCCTGTCCCAAACTTTTTCCTGCTTGCAATGCCTTCCTCTGTCACCTGCTCCCTGTTCCCTGTCTCCTGATGATGCTTCTTCGCCAAGCCCTGGGTTCCAACGCATCCCGTTTCGACGTAGACCTCCTGCCCGAATGCCCGTCCACCAATGCCCTGTTGCTGGAACGCGCCGCCGAGGGCGCGCCTTCCGGCTCCGTGCTGGTTGCCGAACGGCAGACGGCGGGGCGCGGGCGGCGAGGGCGGGTTTGGGTTTCCTCGCCGAAAGACAGCCTCACCTTTTCCCTGCTCTGGCGTTGGCGGAAAAACACCCCGCTCGCCGGACTGAGCCTCGCTGTCGGACTGGCGCTGCATCGCGCCCTGCACGGCTTGGGGGCGCGCGACCTCGGTCTGAAATGGCCGAACGACCTGCTGTATTGCGGCGCGAATGGCGCGGCAAAACTGGCGGGCATTCTGATCGAACTCGCCAGCGACGCGCGCGGCATCGCCTCGGTCATCGGCATCGGCATCAACCTCAACGCGCCGCAGGTGCCGGAACAGGCGACTGCCGGGCTGCAAGACTGCTGCGCCGAAATGCCTGACCGCGACACGCTGCTGGCGGCGCTGCTGACCGAACTTGCCCGCCATCTCGACCTGTTCGCAAGCGTGGGTTTTGCCGCCCTGCGCGCCGACTGGCAACTGCGGAATGTCTGGCAGGATAAACATGTGCGTCTGCTGGATGATGAAAGCATCATCGAAGGCATTTGCCGTGGAGTCGATGACGACGGCGCGCTGCTGTTGGCGACGACGGCGGGGCTGCAACGCTTCTGGACGGGTGATGTCAGTCTGCGGGCAGGAGAAGCCTGATGCTGCTCTGCCTCGACGCCGGGAACAGCCGCCTGAAATGGGGCATCGCCCACGCAACCGGCTGGCACGCTCAGGGCGCGCTGGAATGGCGGCGGCTGGCGGAATTGGGAGAAGTTTTGGCGACGGCGCAAGCCACACCACACGTAGCGCTGCTGGCAAGCGTTGCCGACATCGAACGGGAAACCGCGCTGCAAGACATCCTCGCCCGCCACTATCCCGATTTGACGCTCACCCGTTTAAGCGCCGCCGCCGCCGCTGCGGGCGTGAAAAATGGCTACGCGCGCCCCGAAACCTTAGGCATAGATCGCTGGTGCGCCCTGATTGGCGCGCGTAGGCTCGAAACCCGCCCCTGCCTGGTGGTCACGGCAGGCACGGCGACCACCATTGACAGTCTGGACGCCGCCGGGAATTTTGTTGGCGGCTTGATACTGCCCGGTCTGGACATGATGCAAACCGCACTGGCAAAAGGCACAGCACGCCTGCCGCAGACGGCAGGCGCCTACGCGGATTTCCCCCGCGACACCGCCGCCGCCATTGTGAGCGGCTGCCTGGAAGCCCACATCGGCGCCATAGAACGCGCCTTCCACCGCCTGCCCAACGCCGCCTGCTGCTTCCTCTCCGGCGGCGCAGCGCCACAACTGGAACCTTTGCTGAACCTTCCCCTGCGACACGCGCAGGGTTTGGTATTGGAAGGAGTGAGGGTGCTGGCACCGTAATGGTGCGTCACGCACCGTGATGGTGCGGATTGGGTTTTGTAGGTCGGTAGCGGGTGTTTTCACCCTACAAGAAACTTACGCTTGCCGTCATTGCGAGGCGCGTAGCGACGTGGCAATCCAGGCAGTGATGGGAAGATTGCCGCGTCGCTCTGCTCCTCGCAATGACGCGGGAATTTTTGGTTCGTAGCGAGCGTAGGTTGGGTAAGCCGCAGGCGCAACCCGACATTGGCGATTCATCGCACGCAACCTGCCAGATACCGGGCGGATGACCAGATTGACGGATCAGTGTCGGGTTACGCTACGCTTACCCAACAAAGGATGTCTACGCTGCGCGCTGATGCTGTTTTTTGCTCGTTTGTCTTGCGCTGTTATTGACCTGGGGAACGGGCAAGGCGGAAGCCGATGATGCCGTAGCGGTTATCCGGCGTGAAGTGGTTGATCCGGTACGCCGACCGCAGGAACCCGGCGGAGCCGAGCCAGCTACCGCCCCGCAACACCCGGAGCCGGCCGCTCGAAGGGCCGGCAGGGTCGTTCGATGCGCTACGGCTGTAATAACTTTCGTCATACCAATCGTTTACCCACTCCAACACATTGCCGTGCATATCGTACAAACCCCACGGGTTGGGCTTTTTTTGCCCGACAGGATGGGTCTGGTTGCCTGAATTATCGTGATACCACGCATATGCCCCCAATTGCCCCGCGTCATCCCCGAATGAATACGTGCTTTTGGTCCCTGCGCGGGCGGCGTATTCCCATTCGGCTTCCGTTGGCAGGCGGTATTTTCTCGTCCCTTCTTTGGCATTCAGGCGCTGGATGAAGGTCTGCACATCGTCCCACGATACCTGCTCTACCGGGTTGCTGCGGCCATTGAATTTGCTCGGGTTGCTCCCCATCACCGCTTCCCATTCGCCTTGCGTGACTTCGTATTTACCCAGAGGGCACCTCGAATTACCCTTGTTTTTCAGCAAATCAGATCAAAAAAACTACCCGTGCTGAAATTTGGCGCAATTATTTTGAATGAAGCTCTATTTTTTGAGTGATTTTGCCTAGATTTTGCCTTAAATTGCCTAATATTCAGGCAATTTCGCCCATTTCGGGCATCAGAAGGCCAATATTCCTGCCTTCCCGAAATAGACCAGCCGCTTCAGGTTGTAACAGGTCGCCATCATCGTCATC
>BNUD01000158.1 GCA_025997095.1 Betaproteobacteria bacterium
GATTGGTCTGATCGGCGACTTCCTTGATCACCTGCACAACGGAAGAAATCTGTTCGGATTCTTCGCCTAACGCCTTGATGACCTCCGAAGCCTTGGTCACGATCTCCGCAATCGTGTCCATTTCTTTCACCGTGCGCTCAATGATCTGCTCGCCCTGATCGGAAAGATTGCCCGCTTCCTGCGCCTGATTCTGGGCGGAGGTCGCGCTGCCGGACACGGCGTTGATGGAGACGGACATTTCCTCAATCGAAGCCGCCATGGACGAGGTGGAACTGCTCTGGTTGGTGGAACTTTGCGCCACCTGCTCCGCCGCGCTGGAGAGGGAAATCACCGCCTCATCGACTTCCAGCGATCTTTTCTGGATGTCTTGCAGGGCGTGCTGCAAGCGATCCATCATCTCGTTAAAGCCCGCCACCATTTGACCGACTTCATCATCGCTCTTCACATCCACACGCAGTTGCAGGTCGTGCTCTTTCGCCACGCGCAGCACCACGTCATGGGTTTTGTCAATCGGCTTGACCACGGAACTGAAAATGGAATATCCGATACCGCCCACCAGAACCATCACAAACAGGATAATGCCATATTGCGCGTAGGACAATTGCTTTGAGGCGTCGATGGATTCCGTCATCGTCTGGTTACTCAATTCAAGATTGGTATCGAGAATGTTTTTGATCTCCTTGATCACTTCGGCGCTTGAGGGACGCCTGGCGACATGACCGGCGTCAACCTGACGATACAAGGCATTCAAGGCTTCCGGCGAAGGATTGCGCGCAACCTGTTCAGCGGTATCAATGTCCTTTTTGGCATACGCCACCCATTCATCAAATGCCTTGTAAATCCCTTCCCACATGGGTTTTACTTTGGGATGAGAAGGCTGCCCCTTGATGTCCGCCAATAAGCTTTCCGCTTCCTTGATGGCAGCGCGATACGGTTCCAGACCGGACAAAATCGCCTGGGTTTCCGTACTGCCCGACATCGACTCACGCGACAGCAAGACATAGGAATGCAAACGCAAGTCACTGAATATCCTGTTGAATGTGAGCACAGCCACCACACGTGGCATACGATCGTTATAAATGGAGGCGGTCGCCTTGTCAGAATCGTTGGCAGAGTAAATGCCCGCTCCGCCGATGATGACCATACTCACCAAAGCAACCACAACAAGCGCAATCAATTTGGTTTTGATTTTCATGATGGAAGTCTCCTAAAAGCTGTTTTAGAAATTGTGACGGGAAATGCTGTAGAGGGGCGCTACTGTTAGGTGGGGCGGGATCGAAGAAACCGCCGGATGTAACGTCCGGCGCGTTCTTCGATGCCGCCCCACCTGGCTGCTTGCTTGCAAAAATTGTTGCGCCTGTTTTTGAAAAATCAAGGCGATTTGAAGAGTTTTGCATGATTGATTCATCATCCATGACGGAAGAAGCATGGATGATTCTATTCTTTTTACATGATGACGACAAGCTGTGATTCATCCCGCGCTCGCGCCAGACGGGTATTCATGTCCAGGTCGAACCGCCCATACGGTTGACGTGTTCTCAGATCAGCGGCGTCAGAGCAGCTGGTGACACGACTGTTGGGGCTACCCAAAAGAGATGGCGAAGCCAGAGCCGGAACCTGCGTCGGTGCGTACCGTGTCGAAGGATCGGAAAAATAACGCGTCGGAGATTGAGCGTTAGAACGGTTGAGGAGTTCAGGCTGTTGCCGCGAATGCGGCCACGGCTTGCGAAAGCCGTTTCTCGGCAGGCGCCGCAAGGCGCAAGACCTCGAACCTGCCAGCCGGATAAACGTAATCCTCACCGGATTCATCGACAATACGGATACATCCGTGTCTGGTTGCGTTCTCGTCTTCGACAATCCGATATGCCTTGAACGCCTCAAGGTCGATTTCATAGCCTTCATTGCTGAGGCAAAGCGCCCATTTCATAGCAGTTCCTTCACTTTCAGTTGAACCATGCCGACGCCGTGCGCCAGTTCTTGCCACCGTGTTTTGCGACCAGCACAGGCAGTTTTGTCGGATGCCACGACCTTCCGCGAACGTTTCAGCGCCGCGAATTTCTCCAACAAGTTCAAAGCGGCAGTTTCCAAGCCTCATGGCTTCTTCAGTTGTTTCAATCGGGCGACACAGCACGGAAGAGCTTATTCCGATTCGCATTAGAAGCGAACCTTTGTCGACTTCGCCTTGCCGTGTAAGAGCACTGTCTTCGGGCAGTCTTCGCGTCTCGCTTCTCATGCGAATCGGAATTATTCATTCAGATCATTGCCCTACAACGTTTCCCTTTCGCACGAGGCAAAAATCAGATGTCGTACTTTATGCCAAAAGATTTACCTTGCAAACAGGACAACAGCATCCATTTTCCGACACACCTGCTTCCCTGAGATCAGTCGCCCGCATGTCGTCAGCAACGGCTATAATCGAACCTTTACACCACCACTTACAAGGAGATTGCAGCATGAACGCTCAAAACGGTTACGACATTGAAGACCTCGCGGTTGGTCAGAGCGCCAGCGTTTCCAAGACCATCACCGACGCCGACATCGTGCTTTTTTCCGGTGTTTCCACCGACACCAACGCCGTGCACCTGAATGAAGAATTCGCCAAAACCACCATGTTCGGCGGTCGTATCGCGCACGGCATGTTGTCCGCCGGTCTGATTTCCGCCGTGCTCGGCAACCGTCTGCCCGGTCCTGGCACCATCTACATGGGGCAAACCCTGAAATTCAAGGCGCCCGTGCGCCCCGGCGACACGGTGACGGCAACCGCCACGGTCAAGGAAGTCGTCGTGGAAAAAAAACGCGCCATCATCGAAACCGTTTGCACCGTTGCGGGCAAGGTCGTCATCGAAGGCGAAGCCACCATGCTTTGTACCAGCAACAAGGGGTGATGTTCTGTTGCTCGCAAGACCAATGCCAACCGGAATGAGTAACTCATTCCGGTTTTTCTTGTGCCGGATTTTTGGGAAGTTCGGTGAAAAACTCCCGGAAAGAAGCGATGAAACAACAACATTCGCGTGATGTCGAAAACCTGGGGCAGGTGTTTACCCCGCCGCAGGTGGTGGCGTTCATGTTGTCGCTTTGCCGCAATCGCGGGCGTGTGCTGGAACCTTCGGCGGGCGAACAGGGACGGGGCTTTGCCGTGGTGGCCGATGAAGTGCGGAAGTTGGCGGAACGTACCGCGCAATCGACGGGCGACATCAGCACCATGATCGGCAAGATTCAGGTCGCCGCCAAGGAA
>BNUD01000159.1 GCA_025997095.1 Betaproteobacteria bacterium
AAGCGGCGCTGGAGCGGGTGAGCGGTACGCCGTGGCTGATGGCATTGGGGCAGGAACGGGAGATTGACTGGCAACCGAGGGCGGACGGACAGCAAAACTGGAGCAAGAGCCATCAGGGATTAAGCCCCTTGGGGGCTGCGGTGGTGGCCTTTGTGGTTGCTTATTATGCGGGTCCGTATATTGGAAAAACGGTCGGCAGCGCGCTCGCGACTGCCGAAATTACCGTTTCTGCGGCAACCCAGACCGCGATCACAGCCGGCGCAACCGCTGCTGTCGCCAATGTTGCGGTACAACTGGGCACCAATGGCAAGGTTGACGGCAAGCAAGTGTTCCAGAGCGCGCTTCTGGCAGGGCTGACAGCGGGGATTACCGAAGCCCAGATCTGGGGCGAAAGCAACCAGAGCCTGAACCAGTTGGCGGGCATCAAAACCAATGGCGTTTTGAATACGGCGGACAAGGGCTTTGTAAGCAACCTCAGCGGCGAACAGATGCTGGCGTTGGGCGGCAGAAGCGTCATCAGCGCGACGTTAAACAAGGTCATCTTCGGAACGGATTTCGAGGAGGGTCTCAAGTCGAGCCTGACGAGTGATCTGTCGACCTTGTTTGCCAAGGATATTGGCAAACTCTGGGGGAATGGACAAAACCCTGGAATGCAAACCCTGGCGCACATGGGGCTGGGAGCGGCAAGCGCAAAAATCACGGGACAAGACCCGGCTGCGGGCGCGATTGGCGGGCTGGTGGAGTCGGTTCTGGATAACACCTACGGTCGAACAAATGTCAATCCGACGCTCTATACCACCACCAGTATGTTGGTGGCAGGAATTACGGCGCAACTTCTGGGCAAAGACTCTCAGGAAGTGGCAACGGCGGCTAATGTGGCGAAAAATGCGGCGGAAAATAACCGTAATTTGCACTATCTGGAACGGGAAAAGATCAAAGAGCTTGCCGAAGAAAAAGTCAAACAAATATGCAGGGGCGATGCAGCCTGTATAAAGGAAGGGAGTGTGTACTGGAAAGATCTGCTGGAGCATGTTGCGGAAAGTCTGGTTGATGAAAAACTGGACATCGAATATGGCGACTATCTCGGCAAAATGAAGCAGATCGCGCAGAATCCGGCAACAGAGGGCGGGATGAGAGGCGTTGAGGATTACCTCAATGATCTGAACACAGCTGTATCCATGTTGTCGCCCTATGTCGGACAACCCATAATTTACCATGGTAATCCTGTAACGGATCCGCGAGGGGTTGCACAGACCTATTTTAGCGCCACGACAGAACAACGGAATGATTTCTACCTTAATACGCTAGGGGAGAGACCGAATTCTATCGTCCTAGGCATGGAGCGCAGAGATGCGAACCGACTTGGTCAGTTCAGCGTTCTCAATGGATCGACGGAACGATTCACACTTATTGAAGAGACGATAATAGGGGGCAAGGCTTTAGAAGCGGTGTTCTCCAAGTTGTTTGCTATTGTTACGAAGGGGGGAGTGGGTACGGTAGCAAATGCTAATTTTGCACAATCTTCCATTCGGTCAGACGGGGCGTTTAGTTCAGAAGGCGTGGCTAAATACAGCCAAATGGCTGGGCGTCCTATCAATACTGTCGACGATTTGGCGGGGGCACTCCGTGATGGAGCTATCAAGCCTAGTCAGTTGCCTGTTGATTATGTGGTGACGGCAGACGGAACAAAACTCATACTGAATACCCGTACGTCGGTTGCATTGAATCGTGCGGGCATTCCACAATCACAATGGTATGGTGTAAACCAAACTGGAGTACAGGTTCCGGGTATGCCTGCCGGAACCACATTTGATAATTTGGCTAGTCAACAGCTTAAGAATAATAAATTGCCATCTACTGGTACGCCAAACATGCCTACGGGGAAAAAATGATGGAAGTGGGGCGATGTATTGAAGTTCTCAATCCTTATGATTGGCTTCCTGGTCATGGAGAGAATGAGATTCATCTCCGAACGCATAAGGGCAACTTGTTGGTCAGGATTTTGTACGACGGCGAACATGGAGAACTCAAGAAAGATCTGCTATTTAGGCATACCGTTGCTTTCTATAAGGCTGCTTTCCCAGGTCCGTACCTGCTTGATCTACATTGTTCCGTGCGTAGCGACGCTTCTATGGGTTCTCTAATTGCATACCCAGATTCAGCGGCGGCACAATTATGGACACAACACTTTAATGAACTATTTGTTTTTAAGCACTACAGCATTAGGTTTCTCTCTGAAAATATTATGCTTGAAGTTTTTGCAGAGGATTTCGCACTTACAGATGTAAGTTGATAAAAATGACAGGCACTTTATCAGTTAGCCAAACTCCATTCTCTGCCTGAAAGAACTTGAGACCCTGTTGGTGCATCCGCAAGGCTTCAATTTTCAGGACGATCGGTTTGCCGTAACGCTGCCCGACCGCTGTAGCGGTTTGCTCATCCTCAGACAAATGCACATAGTGGCGAGTGCCGGGCAATAAGCCTTGTTCTCTGATTGAATTCAGAAACCGTGTGGCTGTGCCGTGATAGAGGAACTTTGGCGGCATCTTCTCGGTGTACGTAAGAGCAACGCTCTCGGTCGAATGCCCCTGTACAGCACGGATTCTTAGCCCATCCTCAGAAATTGCAAAGCGCGCTTTATCATTGCCTGCAACCACGGCGCGAATTAGAATTTCATCGAGTTCCCGACCGGATTGCTTGGTTCCTGCGATCAAAGAGGCGATATCCGCCCACCCTTCACGATCCAGCGTTAGCCCGATAGCGTGGGGTTCATGGCGCAGCACATAGCTGAGGAACTTACTGGTTTCGGTGTGTTGTTTGTTCATGTTATTTATTTTACTCCGAAGTCAGCGCGGTAGCCCGGACATACATGTAGGGTGGAAAAGCGAAGCGCCTTCCACCATTCTGCCGATCAGCTGCCACAATCCACAACCAGGCAACAACCGCTATACTTCGCCCATGACGCACCCCTCCCGCCACTCTCTGCTTTCTCGCCTTAGCCTCTTTGTACTAAGCGGCTGCATTGCCCTGCAAGGTCAGGCATGGGCGATGGGTCAGCCTTACGTTACCGCTGGCGGGCGAATTGTTGCGGGGGGGAGCGTTGAGTTACTGGCGGCACAAAACAGCGACGTGAGCCAGAGCCAGAACCAGTATGTTGGCGCGGGCGGCAGATTGTTTTGGACGATCAA
>BNUD01000160.1 GCA_025997095.1 Betaproteobacteria bacterium
CGACGGACTCAAATATGGCGTTGACATTGCAGGGTCATGATTGGTTTTCAGTGATGGCTTTACAGGACTAATTATACCGTAAATTATTGATTTTGTGGATTGTTTTTGCTAACTTAATGGTATTGACACTAGCGTAGCCACTTGAAGAGCTTGACGTAGTTCAAATGCGTCCGTTGCGGTAAGTTTTGTTTTACTCACTTGAATGCCACCAAATTACATCTAAAGTTGTTTAGATAAATTATATATTAAACGGTCAGGTTACGCAAATTAATTTTTAAGAACGCCTCTCATCAAAAACTTTCGGAAGATTAGCTGTATTTCACGCAATCAGCGCCCGGTCAGTCAATCGTTTATCAAACTTCTTGGTTAGCATTCATGCAATTGCCCTGATAGGGGCGGGAAGGAGTGCGTGGGTTTGGCGGGGGCGGGGGTTGTTCGGCAAAGGGGCGATGTCGTGGGGTTCCTGGGAGCGCTGGCGGCATCAAAGGCGGGGTTGGTTGTGCGCGAAAAATCTTAAAATCGCCTTTGGTGCCGCCGGCGCTCCCAGGGGCGGCTTTGCCGCCATGTAGGTCGGGCATGTTTTGTATGCCCGACGTTGGGCGGGGCAGGGTTTGTCGGGATGGGCGAGGCGGGAAGGAATGCGGGGGGTTGGCGGGGGCGGGGGTTGTTCGGCAAATGGGCGAAGGTATGGGGTTTGGCATCCTGGGAGCGCCGGCGTCCCCGCCGGCGGGTTTGGTTCCGCGCGAAAAATCTTAAAATCGCCGGCGGGGACGCCGGCGCTCCCAGGGCAGCGTAGGTCGGACATGTTCCATGCCCGACCTACGGGGGGTACCGTCATTGCGAGGCGCGTAGCGACGCGGCAATCTTGCTGACCAGAGAGATTGCCGCGTCGCTCTGCTCCTCGCTTTTGACGAGGGGGCGGAGGGTACGGGCGAAAAAACCCCCCTGGGAGCGCCGGCGTCCCCGCCGGCGGGTTTGGTTGTGCGCGAAAAATCTTAAAATCGCCGGCGAGGACGCCGGCGCTCCCAGGGCGTAGGGGCGGGGCGAAAAAAAACCCCGCCTTGGCGGGGTTTTTGGGTTGCCTTGCGATGTCGGGCATAAAAAACATGCCCGACCTACGATAGGCGGTTAGTACACGATTTGCGCGATGATTTCGGTGTCGGTTGCACCATGGCCTTCGATGATGCGACCGACGTCGACATAGCCGATGGTGACGGCGGTGTCTTTGGTGTCACTCGTCACCGCTGTGGCGTAGGCATCCGCGTGGGTGCCTTGCACTGTCCACAACTGCACCAGATACTCTGTGCTGGCGTGTACGCTGTTGTCAGCATCTCCAGTCAACACATGGGTCAGCGTGATGTACTTGTCGCCCGCGTGGAAGTCGGTGAAGTACTGACGCTCATGAACCAGGTCGGCGGTGCTGCCCCCGTGAGTAGTTGCCGCGGCAATCCCGGCAGTTGAGACAGGAACCGCCGTCCCCACTTCAACCGCGTTACCCGTGTAGCTTGCCACATCCCATGTGCTAACGAGGTTCGTGGCTCCGATTTCGCCCACGCCCAGCCAGACCGCGCCGTAGGCGGAGAAGTCGAGGGTGTCTTGACCCAGACCGGCGACGTCGTCCGTGCCGTAGCCGGCTGTGCCAGACAAAGATACATGACCTGCATTGTCTTCTAACTTTGGCAAACCGGAGATCGGCAATGCGCCAGTGGTGACTGAGGCGAAGGTAAAGACGCCAGAGCTGTAGGTAACCGTCCAGTTGGTCAAATCACCCAGACCAGAACCCGCATTCAAGGCGGTTTGCAGGGCGGTGGCGATGGTTGAGCCTTCCCCTACCCAGTCAGTCCCCCCACCAATACTACCCGCCGTAATGATGGGGGTGGTGCCGGGGAAAAACGACAGGACGAAGGGACCCTGGCCTACTGGCTGAGAAGGATCGACGGTCACCGTGAAGCTGGGAGCCGTTGCCGCAGAAGACACACCCGCATCCGCCGCGTCGAAGTTCACCACGGTGACGTGGCCGTTGCCGGTGCCTTCGAACTTCACGGTGTCATTGCTTTCATGCCCGGTGGAGAGCACCACGACGTCACGGTCGGAAGAAGCGCCGGAAACGTGGATGGTGTTGTCGGAGACATGCTGGGAGTTTTCGCCCGTGATGTCGTAGCCGTCATCGGTGGCAAAGAAGGAACCGTAGCTGCTGTCGCCCGCGGTGTTGCTCGCGACTTTCCACGAGGTGTAGCCCGTAGCCGTTGCTGTTAGCGCATCCTTCGCCCCCGGATTGGGGCCGTAATCGTCGAAGGTGCTGGTAGCGCTAGCGAAAGCAGTACCCAACAGCGCGTTAAAGGCGTTTTCACGCGCGGTTTGCAAATCCGCAGCGTCGAGCGGCCCCTTCACGATGCCCAGCGCGGCGTTATAGCCCGCGACATCGGTACCTTGAACCGTGGTCGGAATGGCGAACTCGATTTGCAGATCGCTCGCATCCACGTGATGCCCATCGACCAGAGACTTCACCACGAGGGTGTTGGCGGGGCCATCGGTGGCGACGAGGAGCTTGTTCAGCACATGGTCATCATTGATGGCGGCCTTGATGGCCTGATTGATGTTCAGATCGGTGACGATGAACTTGTTGTTCGCCGCCGTGGGCACGTCTTTCACCGCGCTGATGAACACGCCTTGACCATCGGCATCAGGGGTGGCGTTGGTCGAACCGGACAGGTCTTGATACACCACACGCAGTTTCAAGCCATAAAGACTGGCGAGATCGGCGCTCGTGGGGAGGTAGCGGTCGGTGATGGAAACGTAGTTGCTGTTGTCGCCCGTGACGAGGTTGCCAAGTTCGAGGTCAGCCACAGCGCCAGTACCGTCCTGATACCGTGTATTGAACACCCAAACCGCGCCGTTGTCGGAGTTATCGGCATAATAGGTGTCATCGCCGGAACCGAGGGTGATGTTCCAGTTACCGGAGCCGAAGGTGTTGATGGTGTCGTTACCGGAACCGCCGTCGATGTTGAGATTGGCGTTGGCAGCGCTGTTGATGTACCAGGCGGCATTACCGCCATCGGCATCGGCGAGGTCGAGGCCATCGGTACCGGGAGTACCGGCAGAACCACCGCGCGCCCAGTCGATGGTGGTTGCCTCATAGATGGCGGTAGAGATGACATCATTACCGGCATTACCTTTGATGTTGA
>BNUD01000161.1 GCA_025997095.1 Betaproteobacteria bacterium
TGAAAAACGCTTAAAAACAGCCTGGAATTCACCTTCCAGACCAGACAAGCCTTCCGACAGACTTTTTTCTTCGCCCCACGAAGGCGATAAGCGAAGGTGAGGATGGGAAAATCAACATCCTGTTAGACCAGATTATTAATCCGGCAAACGAATAAACCGCCCGCCTGGGAGCGCCGGCGTCCCCGCCGGCGGGGTTGGTTCCGCACGGAAAATCTTAAAACCGCCGGCGGGGACGCCGGCGCTCCCAGCGGCGTATTTGATTGCCGAATTAATATCCATTGATGCGGGCAGCCGCTACAATGCCGCAATCCATTCTCGCGCGGAAAAAATCATGCTTATCCACTATGCCAGCGTCCCTTCCCCTCTTGGCAAGCTCACCGCCGCCGCCCAAAATGACGCGCTGATCGGGCTATGGTTTGACGGTCAAAAATACTTTCCCGCTGACACGAAAAATTGGCAACTCGCCCAGGATCATCCTGTTCTGACGCAACTTCGCGTCTGGCTTGATGGCTACTTTCAGGGTGAAAAAAAAGCGTTCTCTGGCAAGCTGTCACCCCAAGGTTCGGAATTTCGACAAGCCGTCTGGCAAATCCTGCGCCGGATACCCTATGGGCAAACGACGACTTACGGCGCAATCGCCCGGCAACTCGCCGTAGCGCAGGGCAAACCGCAAATATCCGCGCAGGCCGTCGGTGGCGCGGTGGGGCACAATCCCATCTCCCTCATCATCCCCTGTCATCGTGTGCAGGGCGCAAACGGCGCGCTGACCGGCTATGCGGGTGGTCTTGACAAGAAGCAGGCGCTGCTTGAACTGGAGTCAGGGATCAGGTGACAGGTGTCAGGTGTCAGGTGACAGTAATCAGGGGCGGCAAAGCCGCCAGAAAGTACTGTCACCTGACATCTGTCACCTGATCCGCTATCCTTGCCGTCGTAGATAAAACAAGGTGGAGTGCAAATCGTCATGCATGAAATCATTTGCCCGCGCTGCGGGAAGGCCTTCAAATCAGGGATCAGGTGACAGGTGACAGTAATCAGGGGCGGCAAAGCCGCCAGAAAGTACTGTCACCTGACATCTGTCACCTGATCCGCTATCCTTGCCGTCGTAGATAAAACAAGGTGGAGCGCGAATCGTCATGCATGAAATCATTTGCCCGCACTGCGGGAAGGCCTTCAAGATTGATGAAGCCGGGTATGCGGACATCCTGAAACAGGTTCGCGATCACGATTTTGAGAAACAGTTGCGCGAGCGGCTTCAATTGGCGGAACAGGACAAGCAAAACGCCGTTGAACTCGCCCAGACCAGGGTCGCTGGCGAATTGCAGAAACTTGCCGCCGCCAAGGATACCGAGATACAGGACTTGAAAGCACGACTGGATGCGGGTGAAATGGCGCGAAAACTTGCCGTAACCGAGGCGATAGGCACAGTGGAAAAGGAGCGCGCCGCGCTGCAAAACGCACTTGAACGGGCGCAGCATGAGCAGGAAGCCGCATCCAGACTCGCTGAATCCCGGCTCGAAAACGAATTGCAGAAAGCCGCCGCAACAAGGGAAGCGGAGATTCTGGCGTTGAAAACGCAGCTTGACGCCAGCAACACCGCACAAAAGCTCGCGCTCACCGAAGCCGTCAGCGCCATCGAAAAGGAACGCGACCAACTGAAACACGGCTTGCAACGGGTTCAATATGAAAAACAACTCGCCGAGAAGTCTTTGCAAGAAAAGTACGAAACGCAAATCAGGGATAAAGATGACACGATTGAGCGTCTGCGGGACATGAAGGCGCGGTTATCGACCAAGATGGTCGGCGAAACCCTCGAACAACACTGCGAAACCGAGTTTAACCGAATCCGTGCCACGGCTTTTCCGAGAGCGTACTTCGAGAAAGACAACGACGCGAAGAGCGGCAGCAAGGGCGACTACATCTTCCGCGACGTGGATGAGGCGGGCACCGAGATTGTCTCGATCATGTTCGAGATGAAGAACGAGAACGACCAAACCGCCACCAAAAAGAAAAACGAAGACTTCCTGAAAGAACTCGACAAGGATCGCGGCGAAAAGGGATGCGAGTATGCGGTGCTCATCTCTCTGCTCGAACCCGACAGCGAGTTGTACAACACCGGCATTGTCGATGTGTTCCACCGCTACCCGAAAATGTACGTCGTGCGCCCGCAATTCTTCATTCCCATCATCACCCTGCTGCGGAATGCCGCGATGAACGCGCTCAAATACAAATCGGAACTGGCGCTCGTGAAAGCGCAAAACATTGACATCACGAATTTCGAGAACGAGCTGGAAACCTTCAAAACCGGTTTCGCCAGAAACTACGAGTTGGCGTCCGGCAAGTTCAAAACCGCCATTGATGAAATCGACAAGTCCATCGACCATCTGCAAAAAACCAGAGACGCCCTGCTCGGCACAGACAGAAATCTTCGTCTGGCGAACGACAAGGCGCAGGACGTGACCATCAAGAAACTGACACGCGGCAACCCGACCATGGCAGGCAAGTTCACCGAACTCAGGCATCAGGGCGCGTCTGATGCCAAATGAGCCAGAACGTTCCCAGGAAAAAAGCCGAAAACCCCGTTTGAAGGAGGGATTCGAACCCAGCATGGTTACTAGCTTTCAGATGATGATTGTTTTTTTTGATACCTACCTTGATACCCAAAAACATTTGCTGCCCCTTTTTTAAGCACTCCGAAAAATTCTACCGCTGGCGCGTCACTGGTACGCAGTGCGGGGGGCGTACTTTCCTGCGTACTTGGTTTGCGTACCAGTTCAGAAAGGCGCTTTTGTTGGAAACCACTCTGGAAACCAATTGTTTGAATACCGCCTATCCGGGGAATTTCCCAAGACAGCCCGCCCGGTACGCAAGATTACAAGGGGTGCTTTCACTGGTAACCAGTCTGGTAACCGACTTTTGGGCACCTCGAATTACCCTTGTTTTTCAGCAAATCAGCTCAAAAAAACTACCCGTGCTGAAATTTGGCGCAATTATTTTGAATGAAGCTCTATTTTTTGAGTGATTTTGCCTAGATTTTGCCTTAAATCGCCTAATATTCAGGCAATTTCGCCCATTTCGGGCATCAGAAAGCCAATATTCCTGCCTTCCCGAAATAGACCAGCCGCTTCAGGTTGTAACAGGTCGCCATCATCGTCATCACAAAGTTCGCCCGCG
>BNUD01000162.1 GCA_025997095.1 Betaproteobacteria bacterium
GCGCCAGAAGCTTTGCAGAGCAGAGCGACATTCCGCTCTGGCATGGTCGCCGGGTCGTGGCGCTGGATGGTACGACCTTGCGTGTGCCCGATGTCCCTGAATGCGTAGCCTACTTCGGCGGGATGCATACCTCTTGCGGCAAGTTTCGCCCTCTGGCACGTGCCTCAGCCCTTCTGGATGTCGCGCGGGGCGCCTTTGTAGATGCCACGATTGGCGGATACGCTCAGGATGAACGAAGTCTGGCGGAAGCGCATCTCTCCAAACTCAATCCTGATGATCTGCTGGTGATGGATCGTGGCTATCCTTCACGCGAGCTGTTTCAGCAACTGTGTGATCGCAAGATAGCCTTTTGCGCCCGCATCAATTCAAGCTGGTCGCAGGTCAAGCAATTTACAGAAAACCATCAAGAGGATGTTCAAGTCGATCTGGGCACCTCCAGACATCCGCTCCCGTTGCGCTTGGTTCGTGTCGACTTGGCCAATGGAGCGTTTCTTGTGCTGGTGACAAATATTCTGGATGCCGCGCATACGCCCAATGACTTTGCCGATCTTTACCGCAGCCGCTGGCGAATTGAAGAAGCATTCAAGCTCATCAAGGCGCGTTTGCAGGTTGAGAACTGGAGCGGCATCCTGCCGTATGCGGTGGAGCAGGACTTTTATGCCGCCTTGACGCGAGCCAACTGCGCTGCGGCGCTGGCTTTGGCAGTACGCCCCGAAGAAGCTTGTATCCATACGCCAGAAGCCGATTGCAAGGGATGGCGGCATCGGCTTAATCGAACCCTGGTCATGAAGAGTCTGCGCCATTACCTGCCCCGTCTGTTACTCGACCTGAACCTGAGTGAGATACTGCACCGCCTCATCGAACGTCTGCGAGCGCCTTCCGCCATCGAGCGAACCCGACCGGGACGAACTGCCCCAAGGAAGAAGGGCGTTCGCATTGCAGGGTATCATCCGGCATATAAGTGGGCTTAACTTAATGGTATTGGGGCAGGCCTGGCGTGGGTGGTGTCCAGGATAACCGCCGTGGGGGCGCGCAATAACC
The DNA here is from genome assembly GCA_025997095.1 of Betaproteobacteria bacterium. Taxonomy (GTDB): domain Bacteria; phylum Pseudomonadota; class Gammaproteobacteria; order Burkholderiales; family Rhodocyclaceae; genus Azovibrio. The sequence continues at coordinate 1,042 of BNUD01000162.1, forward strand.
GGGGAAGGTTGCGGAAAATATTAGTTTCCATCGGCGCGTCCTTTTCCGGACGGAAGGTGTGGGCGACATCATCGGCGCGAGTCACTATTTCCGCCGTCGCCGGGGCAACCCCTGCCTTTGCCATGCCTTCGACCCATTGCGTCCGCATCGCACCCACCACCATCATGCTGCCTTGCGGACGGTCACGCTCTGCATAAGCCTTGTCGAAGAACTCTGCAAATGCTGCGTCAGTCGCCCGCACCATAGCGGGCGCATTTTTTGCAACTGATGCAGCAAGCGCCGCGCCAACTTCTGCAGGCAGCACCGATACCTTTCCCCCCACGATCTCGCGCAGATCCTCCGCCACACTCCGCCCCGGCGCATAGGCCCATCCTTTCCCCACCCCGGGCAGCGTGCCGTTTTCCCCGACCTTGTCCCACCCTTCCGGCGGCGTGGTTGCATCATCCGGCCCCGGCGCTCGCACCGACGTCACCCGGCACTGGCAGCCGAAGCCGTTGGGGGGGAAGTGGGTTTGCCAGAATGGGTGATCATGACGCAGTACCAGCCCGCTCCACGCCAGATGCTGCGGGCGCGGGTTGGTGACGGCCTCTGAATGGATATATTTCCAGTACGGGCGGCGGGCGAGCAGGTCGGGGTCGGTGAGCTGGGCGTATCTACCTGCCATGTAACTCGTGCGCAGGTTCGTTTCCCAGATCACCCGCGTGCGCCACGCCTCGCCCGCCGGGGTGCCTTCGCCTGTCCAGCCTGTCCAGCCGTGCTTGGCAACCTGCTGCTTGAAGTCCTTGCGGAATTCTTCCAGCCCGGTGCCTTTTTCGATGGCCTTGTCCACCGCGCCCATCAAGTCGGCGAGCAGGTCGCCCTTGGCCCCGGCAACGATGAATGATTTGTCATGCGCGCCCTGCCAGATGTCATCCCAGCGCTCTGTATCCAGCGGCACCTTGCCGCGAAAGAATTCGAGCTGCTCTGCAAAGGGCAGGTTGAAGCTGGCGCGAAGGTCGGGTTCAGGAGCGGGCATGATTTACCGTTTCAAAGTAGGGGCACGGCGCGCCGTGCCCGTACAGGTTCATAGTCCTCGCCGCCTTAGCGCGGCGTCGACGTGTTCCCATTCGTCGCGGCATTCTGAATCGCACCAGCGGCGCATGTCGGCGATGGGGTCGCCGCAATTCAGGCAATAGCCTGTCGCCTCTGGCGCTGCCGGTTTTTGTTTCGCCTGGCCGAAGCGTTGCTGGCAGAGGGCGAGGCGTTCGATGCGCTCCTGTGTCATATCCGCAATGTCTGCCATCATGCCCCCCGTGCCACGTCGTAGCGCCCGGCCAGATCCATCGCCGCCAGCGCCGTCGTCACCGCCTCTGCCAGCCCCTCGCTCGATAGCTTCGGCCATGCCGCGCCCAGCATGGCGCGGAAGTGCTCCAGGCTGTCGGCCTCATCGAGCATTAATGTGATCTGCGCCAGCCACTGGTCGATGTGCGGCTGCGCCTCGCGGGCGAGGGTGGCGGTGGCGATCTCCGCCGCGTCGGGCGCGTGAGCGTGGGCGTGGGTGGCGTGTGCCGCCCGGTGCGGCGTACTGCCGCCGTCGCCCTCGCTGCCGTCGGGAATCGCGGCGCGGTTGCCCAGGACGGCCTCGCCCTCCTCGGGGAGCGGGATGCCGAATTTTTTACTGAACCACGCGGTCGATACCGGCTGCCCCATCGCCACGCCCTTTTCCACGATCTCGACCAGCGCCCGCTGATCCTCCGGCTCCTCTACCCGCAGGCGATACACCGGGTAGGCGGCGACCTCGCCGTAGTTGAGGTCGACCATGAGGCGGATCAGGCTCTGGTTGATGGTGGCGGCGAGGCTCTGGGCGTCATCAAAGAGAATGTCCAGACGCACGTCGTTGTGCACATTGCCCAGGGCGTAGCTGCCGCCACCGCCTTCGCCTGTGTCGGCGGTGAGGGTCTGGCCGAGTACCAGTTTTGAGACCTGTCTGTCCAGGTGTGGGGTGGTGATTCTTTTGTCCGGGATTCAAAGATGTGTGTGATGGCTTGGAGGGCAATGGGGGCGCGGGGTTTGGGGGTTTTTATATGCGGCAAAAATATCGCGAAATTTTGCACAAAATGCGG
>BNUD01000163.1 GCA_025997095.1 Betaproteobacteria bacterium
GATGGGCTGCGGCTTACCATCTTTGTCTTTCGCTTCCAGCAATTTGGAAAACGCCCCGGTGTTCAGATTAAAGCGCCAGAGGTTCCCCTGCACATCGCCCGCGTACGCCCACTCGACATTGCCATTCAGATCCGGGTCAAAGACGCGCGGCGCCGCCAGACCATTTGGATCAGCCGCGCTGCCAACGCCCGTGTCGATGGTTCTGATGAGCGCTCCCGAAGCCAGATTAACGATAAACAACTGCGCCTTGTGGCTCTTGCTGTTATAGCCGTTGCCAAAAACCGCCGCCCATGTGCCGTTCTGCAAACGCACCACCGTCGCGGTGCCCGCCGTGGCGTTTACGCCCAGTTCATCATGTGTGAATTCCCACTTCACCGAACCGGTGCCGAACGAAGCCGGGTTGGTAATATCCAGCGCGTACCAGGCACGTCCGCCCGCGCCGGTTGAACCCACCAGCACATTCTTCCAGTCGGTGCCCAGACGGGCGTCGCTGCTCACCAGAGAAGAATCCGCATAAAACTCGTGCCCATAAGCGGGGTCGGCGAGATTTTTCAGTTTGGGGAAAACGTTGCCCGGAACATAAGCGATGCGCCACTCCCCGTTCGTGGTGTAAAAACCATGCAACATCCCGTCGTTGGCACCCACATACAACATTTCCGGGCGCGTCTTGTACGCCGTGCTGTTCTTCCACGCCCGATAGGCGTTCTGGTCGGCTTCCGTCAATGCCGTTTCCAGCGTCCAGCCATCATTTTGTCGCCCCACAAACAGCGGGTCGCCCGTGGTGATGTCGCCCAGACGGTGTTTTCCACGCGCGCGATAGCCGGGCAAAACGCCCTCATACGTTGTATCGCCGCGCAGATAATTCAGAATTTTTTGTCCGTCACCCAACAAACTGTTCGTCACGGGCGCGGGGTCGTACTTCAACTGCGCGCGCATCGAATCGGAAAGCGAATCCCATTTGAAGAGAATTGCCGCCGAATTGTCCTTGTCCCAGGTCACAAATGTGTCGTTTCTGGTCGAGGTATCCGAATTCCACTTCTCCTTTTCGAACTCGCCCACCTTGGTGCAGCCGGACACGTTGCCCACATCCAGCGCCGTACAGGGGATACGGGCGACGATTTTGGAACTCCAGTATTCGGAATCAAAGGTCACCGTATACGCCTGCCCGTCCGTCTGCTCCTCTCCGGGCGGCATACGGGGCGGGGTCGCGGGTTTGGAACCTGAACTGGTGTCATTGATTTGCGTCACGATGCTGTCCAGCGCCGCCTCCAGTTGCGCGGGATCATCAGCGGAGAAATACTCGCCCCGGCTATTAACGGCGGCGTGGAGCAACTCGTCGACGAGATAGTGTCCGGTGGTGTCAATCGCTGCCAGATGAGGGGCAACGCCGCTCACGGAAGCAGCATTGGTGCGCGAAGGCCACTGAATGCTCACCGAGGGATCTTCCAGCGCGTGCTTCACCGCGTCCTTGTTCAGTTTGGTATGGATGCCCATGCCAACGGTAAAGGTGGTCATATGCTGCCAGTAGGCGGGGTTGCCGGGGGTGGTGGGGACATGATTATCGACATCGGGCAGCAAATCCCGCACCCAGTAATACATCGCCACATCGGCGGTGGTGCCCTTTCGCGTGTCCGCGAAAGGGGATTCCGAGCCGTTATAGGTATAAGGCCCTTGACCCCGATCATTCGCCGGAATGGTGGTCTGGACGGAACCATCCACATTCTCGCCCGCTGCCCGGGTCGGCAATTCATAAGCGGTCATTATCCCGTCGGTCACCAGTAGCGTGTAGCTCCTGCGGCAAGCCTGAAACTTTGTACCCGCGTCATAACCCGGCGTGTCTGACCACGGACCGATGGGGGAGTCGTTCTCAAAATACTGCCCCGCCCCGTCCAGACTGCCTCGTGTGGATGTGTCAGTATAATTTTGCAGGGAGAAGAGCCAGTTATAAAAGCCGGTTCTGAACTTCTTGCCCGAGTAGACGCCCGGTTCGCTGGTACTGAAATCCTTGAAGGGGCGCACCCCGCCCGAACGGTTGATCGGAAAGCTACCGGTGCCGTAGCCCACATCACTGGTACCGTGCCGGGTATTGTGGGCAATCTCCGGCACGATGTGTCTGACGGGCTTGCCGTCGATTACATCGGGGCGGTATTGTACGGTCGTCGACCCAACGCCCGGCTCCAGTTCCTTGTATTCCCAAGAGGCCGCGTCGTTATAGTTCCGATTATTCACACCAAACAGCCCGAACCCGACGCGAACATTGGAGCCGAATTTGGCGAACGCCCGACTGATGACGGTTCTTGCCATAATGTCGCGGGTGCGATGAAAGGAATACCAGTTGGCGAAATTCTGGCGTTCATCCTTACCAAAACCATCCCCCCGGTCTATCCCGGATGTCGCCGAAACCACGTGACGGGTAAAACACTTTTTGGCATAGTCGTCCAGGCTGGCGAACCCATACGCGCCGATCTCCCATGAAACTCTAACGTAATGCTGTCGCGGGCAGGCGAGGTTACTGTAGTTGTAAGTATAGTAATACGCGGGCAAGCCCGGCTCGTTTGTATTCTCATAATTGTTGGGGTGCGCAGCATTGTTGATCGTGGCGTTCGTGGCGATCTTCATGTTTCCTTCGGCATCCACTTCATAAAAACCGCCGCCACTGAAAACGGAACCCCCCCAACCCACGTAACCCGACCAAGCCGTGCCGCCGAAGAAGGAATATCCGTTATACAAATAATTCGTGGAGAGGTTGATCCAGTTTGTGTTGGTATGACCGGTCTTGGTGCGAATGCTCTTGGACGTGTTGCGGTCACGGCGAAAACCGTCATGCCATGCCTGGGTAAACGAGGCATTGCCCCCCGGCAGAGGGTCGCCGTCATAGGTCAGCGGCAACCCCTCCGCATTCAGGGGCGGACGATAGGTTTTTTTGGGGTCGTAATACTGGGTGTTGATGCTGGAAGTAAAAAGATTGGGCGGCCACAGACCCTGTTCGGGATGATCCAATAACGGCTGTCGCGCATCATAGGCTACGCCAAACGCCCACTGGCTGCCGGGTAAACCATCCGGTGTATGACCGGACATCATCGAACCCGTATTGTCAAGCATCAACATGA
>BNUD01000164.1 GCA_025997095.1 Betaproteobacteria bacterium
AAGGCAAAATCGAGGCAAAATCACTCAAAAAATAGAGCTTCATTCAAAATAATTGCGCCAAATTTCGGCACAGGTAGTTTTTTTGAGCTGATTTGCTGAAAAACAAGGGTAATTCGAGGTGCCCTATGATGAAGCAATAAAAGGTCAGATGGATCAGACGCTTTTCGAGGAGTACGGCAAGCGACTTTACCGCTATGTCCGTGCCGCCAATATCGAGTATGTCTATACGCTCGTGGAAACCGGGGAAGGCTACCGTTTCGTGCTGGATACCCCCGAAGAAGAAGAATACAAAATCGGCAAATTTGATAACGAGGCGCTTTACCTGTACGAAGACCCAAGTCCGGTCATCAAGGAGGCGCTCGCAAAAAACCAGACCATGTTTGACGAATACACGGATGAATGGGGCAATCACCGCAGTGTTTTCATCCCCATGACCACTGTTGCGGGCACGCGCTATGTGGTGGGGGCGGATATTGCCCGTTCAAAAATCGCCGAGGCGCAGCGTGAAATCCTGCTGGCTTCCCTGCTGATGGGGCTGGTAATTTTCATCCTCTCCGCCAGCGTCAGTTATTACGCCATCGGCAGACTTCTGCTGCCCATCGGCGAAGCGCAGCGCACTGTGCGCGTCATTTCCAAAAACCGCGACCTGACCTTGCGGGCGACTCCGGGGAACGACGAAATCGGCAGTCTGATCGCTGACTTCAACGCGCTCATGGACGAGGTGCAAAAACTGATTTCCAGCGCCAGCGACAACGCCGCAACCACCGCTTCCGTGTCCACGCAACTCGACGCGACCAGCAAATCCATGTCCGGCAACGCGCAATCCAACGAGCGCACGGTAGGCGATGTCGTCGCGGGCGGCGGCGAAGCCAAGGTGTTGTTGGGCAACATGGACAAAAAACTTTCCGGCGTGGTCGATGGCGTCGGGGCTGCCACCAACGCGCTGGAACAATCCCGCGCGCAGGTCGTGCGCGTTGCGGGGAGCGCGGATCACGCGGCAACGGCGCAACAGGCGCTCTCAACCCACCTCGAACATCTCTCCAAAGAAGCCGCCAAGGTCAAGACGGTGTTGGGCGCCATCGGAGAAATTGCCGATCAGACCAATCTGCTGGCGCTGAATTCCGCCATCGAAGCGGCGCGCGCGGGCGAATATGGACGCGGCTTCGCGGTGGTGGCGGACGAGGTACGCAAGCTGGCCGAGCGCACGCAAAAGAGTCTGGTGGAAACGGAAGCCGTGATTGCCGCCATCATGCAGTCGACCACCGACGCCGCCAACACCATGAAAAAGAACGCCAGCGAGTTTGCGGAAATGCAGGTTGATGCCAACGAAGCGGAACGCCTCATCAACGAGAGCGTCGGCACAATGGTGGAAACCCGCGCCTCCGTTGCCGCCGTTGCCGAAGACGCTCAAACGGCGCTCTCGAAAACCCAGTCCGTGCTGAACGACGTGGAACAGATCGGCGAACAGACCGTGCAAACCACGCGGGATATTCAGGAAATCGCCACCGTTTCCGCGACTTTGAACCAGATGGCCAGCGCGCTGAAAGACGAATTGGCGCGCTTTATCAGCCGAAAAGCGTAACATGGCCGCTTTTTGGCTGATTTGATTTCCGTGCCCGACATACGCCACACCCTCCCCCCTCACGCGCCGCTGCGCCTTGCCATCAATGGCTACGGGCGCATCGGGCGCTGTTTTTTGCGCGCCCTCTACGAAGCCGGGCTGGAAGACCGCTTGCAGGTTGTCGCCATCAACGAACCGGCACATCTGGACAGCATCATCTACCTCACCCGCTTCGATTCCACGCACGGGCGCTTTCCGGGAGAAGTTTCCGGCACACTTACTGCGGGAGAAGTTTCCGGTGCATTTACTGCGGGAGAAGTTTCCGGCGCGCTTACTGCGGGAGAAGTTGCACCCTGCGACGGCGGCTTTTCCATCAATGGTCGCCCCATCGCCGTCAGTCATGCCACCACGCCCGAAGCGGTGAATTGGGGCGCGCACGGCATTGACCTGCTCGCGGAATGTTCCGGGCAATACGGCGAACGCGCCGGAATCGAACGCTTCCTGAACGCGGGCGTGCCGCGCGTACTGTTGTCGCATCCGGCGCAGAGCGCCGCCGACGTGGATGCCACCGTGGTTTTCGGGCTGAATCAGGACAAACTCGACGGCAGGGAACGCATCGTTTCCAACGCCTCCTGCACCACCAATGCCGTCGTGCCCGTGCTCGACCTGCTGGAACGCGAACTGGGTCTGGAGCGCGTGTTGCTCACCACCCTGCATTCGGTGATGAACGACCAACCCCTGATTGATGGCTACCACCACGCGGACTTGCGCCGCACCCGTTCCGCCATGCAATCCATCATCCCCGTCGCCACGGGGCTGGCGCGCGGCGTCGAACGCCTGTTGCCGCAATTGCATGGCAAAGTCACCGCCAAAGCCATCCGCGTCCCGACAACCAATGTTTCCGCCATCGACATGGTGCTCACCCTCTCCAGACCAGCGGACGCCGCCGACATTAACCGCCTGATCGCCAACGCCGCCGCCAGCGCCGCCTGCCGCAAGCGCCTGGACTACACGGAAGCCGCGCACGCCTCCATCGACTTCAACCACGCCCCCCATTCCGCCATCGTAGACGGCAGCCAGACCCGCAACATTTCTCCAAGCACGGTCAATCTCTTTCTCTGGTTCGATAATGAATGGGGCTTCGCCAACCGAATGCTGGATGTCACGCAACATTGGCAGGCGCGCTGGTGAGGCGCTGCTGACAAATGGAAACGCCTTGCGCCGCAGAGGTTGGGTAGCAATGCGCGTCCGATACTTCAGGGACGCCGGACGCGCAATGCGCGCCCCTGCGGATGTCCGCGCGACGCTTCCTAAAGTTCTGCCAGAATCAGCCGTTAAAAAATGACACAGTGAATGCGTAGGGGAAACATCATGAACATTTTGAGTGGTTTAGAAGCTGTTTTAGAAATTGGCACGAAAAATGCTGTAGAGGGACACTACAGTTGATGTGGAGAAGATAATGTACCCAAGCGATCTGACAGAAGCGGAATGGAAGTGTTTGGCGCCCTATCTGGTC
>BNUD01000165.1 GCA_025997095.1 Betaproteobacteria bacterium
CTGCACAATCATTTCATCGACGGCATGGACTCCGGTATCCGCGCTGCGCGGCAAATTGCCCTCACGCAATACCGGAGTCCATGCCGTCGATGAAATGATTGTGCAGGGCAGCGGTCCCGGAGCTGAGCAGATTCAAGGATATATGGAAAACAGCGACCTCTTCAAAATCATGGTACGCGCGTTAGCGTTAGGCCATCAGCGGTGAGGCGGTCTTGATTTGCCTGTGTTTACGGAAGGCGTTAAAAGCGCCTTCCGCTTTGTTCCTCTGGCGCTTGTGCGGGGCGTTTCTGATTTTTTTGCTGGTTTCTCTTGTTCAGGCGGCTGAACTCATGACCTTCGATGAGTTTTATGGCAAAACAGGGGTGTTGGGTTTTGAGTTTTCCGAAAAAGTCAAAAGGCTGTCTGGAAAAACAGTGCGCATCAAAGGCTTTATGGCCCCGCCGCTCAAAGCCGAATCACAGTTTTTCGTGCTCACCAGAGCGCCGATGGCGCTCTGCCCGTTTTGTTCAAGCGATGCGGATTGGCCTGAAGATATTCTGGTCGTCTATCTGACAAAACGACAGACCTTTGTCCAGAACAGCCGCCAGATCAGCGTTGAGGGCATACTGGAATATGGTTCATGGACAGACCCGGAAAGCGGTTTTGTGAGTTTATTACGTTTGCGCCAGGCAAGTTTCAGTACGCCATAATCCATGCCAATACTCGAACTAAAAGATATTTCGGTCAGTTACCCGAACTGCGACGCGCCTGTATTGCAATTGCCGCGCCTCCAGATCGGGCAAGGCGAGGCGGTTGCCATTCTGGGACCGTCGGGTTCGGGGAAAACGACGCTGGTGAGCATCATCAGCGGCCTGGAATATCCCGCAACAGGCAGCGTCTGCTGGGATGGGATCAATTTGAATACTTTGCCGGAAGCGCAAAAAGACCAATGGCGCGCGGAAAATATCGGCCTGGTGATGCAGGATTTTCATCTTTATCCCGGATTGAGCGCGTTTGAAAATATCCTCCTGCCCGCGCGATTTCGCTATTGGCATTTACCGCGCGAATTAAAACGCAAGGCTTCCGATTTGCTCGACCGTATTGACGTGCATACCGGAGCGCGCCCCATCGAAAAATTATCTCGTGGTGAAATGCAGCGGGTGGCTGTCGCGCGCGCCCTGTTGATGTCTCCGCCCGTGCTGATTGCCGATGAACCGACCGCCAGTCTCGATGTTACGAACGGAGAACAGGTGATTGAATTATTGCTTGATCTCGTCAAAGAACAACAGATGACTTTGCTGGCGGTAACGCATGATCGCCGTCTGGCGGGACGCATGACAAGATGCCTGACACTTGAAAATGGCCGCTTGATCAAAGATGGCGTCAATGAAACGGAGCGTGATTTCACATGATACCGTTTAGCATACTGCGTGCCGATTTTCGCCGTTTATGGGCGGGCGCATTTATTCTATCCATACTCATTATGGCGGCAACGGCGTTGAATATCACCGTCAGTCTGGAGGAACGCGCCATGCGTTTGGGGAGCGCACGCGCCGCTGAACCGTTCGATTTAATCGTCGGCGCGCCGGGCAGCGAAACGCAATTAGTTTTATCGTCCGTTTTTCTGCAACCTGCCTTGTTGCCGCTGCTGCCCGCCCACTATTCGCAGCGACTTGAACAGCATCCGCTCGTTGCCTGGAGCGCGCCATTGGCATTCGGCGATTTTTATCTGGAGATGCCCATCATCGGTACAACCGGGACGCTGATCACCCAGGGCGGGCAGCGTCCGCTGGCGGCGGGGCATCCGTTTTCAGCGCCGTTTGAAGCGGTGGTCGGATTTTCGACGGGATTAAAAGTCGGCGAGACGATAAAACCCTTGCACGGTCAGTTTGGACAAGAAGGCGCGCACGCCCATGACAAAATAATCTACACCGTTGTCGGTATGCTCCCAAAACAGAATAACGCATGGGATAAGGCAATATTGGTTCCAATTGAAACGATATGGCATGTTCATGACATCGAGGAAGATTCGCGCCATGATGACGATGATCCAGATATTGCCGTGGAAGATCACCCGTATCAAAATCTCGCGCATAAAACCGGGGTATCCGCCATCGTCGTCAAACCGAAAAGCGTCGCGGGCGCTTATCAGTTACGCACGCAATTTCGCAGCGGAAACAGCATTGCCGTTTTTCCGGCGGAAGTCCTGACGCGGCTTTATGGTTTGCTGGGGAATGTGCGCCATTTGCTGAGCGTCATTGCCTGGGGAACGCAATTACTGGTGGGCTTATGCGTCATTCTGGTTGCGGTGGTGCATGTCAATCAACGCAAACGACAGATCGCCGCGCTGCGGGCTTTTGGCGCGCCCCGTCACGCGTTATTCATTGTTGTGTGGTTTGAATTCGTTACGCTTGTTTTGGCGGGTATCGCGGCGGGCATGTTATTGGGGTATTGGGCAGCCCAAATCATATCGACACAAATCGCGGCACAAAGCGGATTTGCTTTGCCCGTGGAAATGGCAACAGAAGATTGGTGGAACATGCTGCAATGGCTCGTGATTGCAACAGCGGCATCATTGGCGCCAGCCGCCTTGATCTATCGACACTCGCCCGCACAGGCTCTGCGCGATTGAGGCATCACGGGCAATCAACCCAAAAACCGCAATCTTCCTTTTGGCACGAAAGGCTGGCGGAGCGGATCAGGTTGTAGCGGCGCGTGGAGTTGCTGAGGACAGCGAAAACAGCGAACGAATCGGCGGTATCGTAGAGTCCCCGGACTGCTGACAAACCCCCGCGTCAAAAGCGAGGCGGCAATCCTGGCGACCAGAGAGATTGCCACGTCGCTACGCGCCTCGCTTTTGACGCCGCTGGGCGTCGCCGTCCACCTGGGAGCGTCGCCGTCCCCGCCGGCGGGGTTGGTTCCGCGCGAAAAATCTTAGAAGCTGTTTTAGAAATTGGCACGAAAAATGCTGTAGAGGGACATTACAGTTGATGTGGAGAAGATAATGTACCCAAGCGATCTGACAGAAGCGGAATGGAAGTGTTTGGCACCCTATCTGGTCAAGCCCTTGCCGACGGAACGTCGGCGAGGGC
>BNUD01000166.1 GCA_025997095.1 Betaproteobacteria bacterium
TTGCTTGCTTGCTTGCTTGCTTGCTTGCTTGCTTGCTTGCAAAAATTGTTGCGCCTGTTTTGGAAAAGTCAAGAGAATTTACATTGTTTTTCATGATTATTTTTCTTTCATAAATAGAAAAAAAGTGGGGCGGTTTCTGCGCTGCCGCCCTGCCGGAAAAGATTTGGACGATTCTATTCTTTTTTACATGGATACGAAAGCGCAGACCGCAATGCGTTCGCACAGCAGGGATCAGGTGACAGAGGTCAGGTATCAGTACCTTCGGAGGCTTTGCCTCCCCTGATGACGGTCACCTGACCTCTGATGCCTGGATTGCCGCGTCGCTACGCGCCTCGCTTTTGACGGCGACGGTAAATCGGGCGTGGCACACCGGGGCACGGCACGCCGTGCCCCTACGGGGGATGGGCGGATTGTAGGGGCACGGCGTGCCGTGCCCTGTGGCGTACCGTGCCCTTGGACGGCGTAGGTCGGGCATGGTTTCATATGCAGGGCGTTTGGCGATTGGTTACATGCCGCCGTCAATTTGCCGTTCGCGGGTTTATCGGCGTTATACATCGACAAATGCGTGCCCCTTTCTGCGTCGGTTGATGCCCTGCATGTGAAACATGCCCGACCTATGAAACGGGTATCCGTATCAAACATTTGGGCACGGCATTCGGGTACGGTACACCGGGGCACGGCATTCGGGCACGGCACGCCGTGCCCCTACGGGAGATGGGCGGCTCGTCAGGCGGCGAAAATTTTCCCGTTTCCACATATTCCTGACCCTTCAGGTACAATCGTCCATCTTTTTGTCAGATTTTTTTCACCATGATTACTGGTTCCCTCGTCGCCGTCGTCACCCCCATGTTTGCCGACGGCAGCCTTGATTTTGCCGCCCTGCGCCGACTGGTGGATTTTCACGTCGCGGAAAAAACCGATGCCATCGTGATCGTCGGCACCAGTGGCGAATCGCCCACGGTCAGCATGAACGAACATTGCGAACTGATTCGGGTGACGGTGGAACACGCGGCGGGGCGTCTGCCGGTGATCGCCGGTACGGGCGCGAATTCCACGGCGGAAGCGATTGAACTTTCCCGCTTCGCCAAAGCGTCGGGCGCGGACGCCACGCTTTCCGTCGTGCCCTATTACAACAAGCCGGGGCAGGAGGGCATCTATCGGCATTTCGCCGCGATTGCCGAAGCGGTGGATATTCCGCTTACGCTCTACAACGTGCCCGGTCGCACGGTGGCGAACATGAGCAACGACACCACGCTCAAGCTGGCGGAAATTCCCAATATCATCGGCATCAAGGATGCCACGGGCGACCTTGACCGCGCCACCGACCTGATTGCCCGCGCGCCCAAAAATTTCGCGCTCTACAGCGGCGACGACATGACCGCGTTTGCCGCGATTCTGTTGGGTTTTCATGGTGTGATTTCCGTCACCGCCAATGTCGCGCCGCGCCTGATGCACGAACTTTGCGTCGCCGCCGCAGCAGGCGACGGCAAAAAGGCGCGGGATTTGCATTTTCGTCTGCAAGGCTTGCACCGCGATTTGTTTTGCGAAGCCAATCCGATCCCCGTCAAATGGGCGGTAGAAAAACTGGGCATGATTGAAGGCGGCATCCGTTTGCCCCTCACACCGCTTGGCGCCGCCGGGCAGGAAAAAGTCACCGCAGCCCTGCGTTTGGCAGGCGTTCCGATCTAAATCAAGCGTTAACACGGAGTTTTGAATCTCATGCGTCGTTCGTCTCAACTTTCTTTTCTTGCGCTGGCGCTGCTGACCGTGACCCTGACGGGTTGCGCGGGCAGCCTCATTCCCGAAACCAAAAAAATTGATTACAAATCCGCCAGCAACCGCGCGCCCAGTCTGGAAGTGCCGCCGGATTTAACCCAAATGGCGAGAGATGACCGCTTCGCCGTGCCCGATTTTTCCGGCAAGGGGAGCGCCACCTATTCCGAATACAGCGCCGACCGCGCCCCGGAAGCGCAGACGAGAAATTCCAGCGTCCTGCCGGAAGTCGACAATATCCGGGTTGAGCGCGCCGGGAGCCAGCGTTGGCTGGTGGTCAACACCCCGCCGGAACGCCTCTGGGATTCCACCCGGGATTTCTGGCAGGAACTGGGCTTCATCATCAATACCGAAGTGCCGGAAGCGGGCATCATGGAAACCGACTGGGCGGAAAACCGCGCCAACATCCCCGGTGATTTCATTCGCAACACCATCGGCAAACTGCTGGACGCCCTCTATTCCACGGGCGAACGCGATAAATTCCGCACCCGCTTCGAGCAGGGCGCAGAGCCGGGCACAACCGACATTTTTATCAGCCATCGGCGCATGGAGGAGGTCTACACCTCCGCCGCCAAGGACGACACCCGCTGGCAACCGGCGGCATCCAGCCCGGAACTGGAAGCCGAAATGCTGCGCCGCCTGATGGTGCGTCTGGGCACGGATGAGCGCCGCGCCGAAGCCGCCATCGCGCAGGCCGGCGTCGACGACCGCGCCCGCTTGATCACCAACGATGGCGCTGGCGCGGTAGAAGTACAGGAACGCTTCGACCGCGCCTGGCGGCGTGTGGGTCTGGCGATGGATCGCGTCGGCTTCACCGTCGAAGACCGCGACCGTAGCCGTGGCCTCTATTTTGTGCGCTACGTCGACCCGGAAACCGACAACAGGAAAAAAGAGGAAGGCTGGTTCGCCAGGCTGTGGTCGAGTAACAAGAATGCCGCGCCGCAAGTGCAATATCGGGTTCATTTGCAGGCCATTGGCGACAACACCCGCGTGCAGATTCTCTCCGCCGAAGGCGGGGTAGACCGCTCCGATACCGCGAAAAAAATTCTTGCCTTGCTGCTTGAACAGTTGAAATAGTTTTTAGAAGCTGTTTTAAAAATCAGCAAGTCGTTTGACGAGCAGGCGGATCATGGCGAGTTGGATCATGGACTCGGACTGCTGGGGGATGACTTCATAATCACGATTGAGGCGACGGCAGAGCGCCAGCCAGGCGAAGGTTCTTTCAACGATCCATCGTTTGGGCAAGACGACGAACTTTCCGGCATCGCTTCGTTTGACG
>BNUD01000167.1 GCA_025997095.1 Betaproteobacteria bacterium
CCCTGTGGAACGGTCGCTGTAAATCCAGTCATCCGCGATGTTTTTGTTGAGTCTTTCATCAGAGTCAATATCCTTGATATTGGCTTCAATCAGCAAAGACAACATTTCAGCCCGCTCTGTCAGCCAGGCTTGCGTGATTTGCCCACCTTCGACCTGATCGTAAAGATCAAGTTCGTGATTTTGATTATGTTTATTGTAGTCAAAACCACTGATAGCAAATGGATTGAGTTCCTTGAGGGCGTAACGATAAGCCAGTCCATATGGGCTATCGCTATTCGCAACACTTACCAAACCATTGGCATTCAGTGACCCCATATCCACAACATTCAAGGCACCAAGTTTATCAGTAACAGCATTTATTTCTTTCAATGCCTCATGCAAAGACTCACGCCACGCTTCAGTTGCCCAAGTACCGCCAACATTGATCATTTTATCATTGAGCACATCACGCAAACCTACAGATTCTATGCCAAAAAACAGTTTGTATAATGCATTAACAATTGTCTCCAGTGTATCGCCCTCGCATTTTCCTTGACCGTCGACAAGATCAGTATCCCTCTCACTTGCTGTTGCCCCTTTGAAGATATTTCCCATTTTTTCAATAGTGACGGTTGAATCAATGCGAGCAAAAGCATCCATCACTGACAGTGAATCCTGAAGCAATATAATACTATGGGTAGCCGCACCAGCATTCTTATCCCAATTGTTAACAAGGGTGAACATGGCTGATATTCCCTCACCACGCTTCACCGGCTGATCTTCGACAAATATCTCTTGCCGATTATAACTATGGTGCAAACCGCTAGTAGCAGTGAATGTAATGCCAGAGCCATACAATTCAGTAAGGTTTGGGACTATAGCACCAATTAATACATTGGTAGAAATGGCATTCGTACCTTCCGCACCCAGAGTTAATAACCCTGCAATGTATTTCGCGAGTTGGAAATTTTCTTTTGAGAATTCATTTTCATCATCTTCGGGAACAATTGGATGATTACCTTTACTGTCGGAGAGATTACGAATGATTTCATTACGATCATGAATATAAGCCGCATCTTGATATGCCATTACCTCAAGTTCATGGAAGGTTTTCTCAGCTTGCAACAAGTAGTTTGATACCTCGGATGGTATTTTACCTTCTCGCCAAACCATACGGAACAAATTCAAAATTTCAGTCAAAGTATGGCCTTCTTTGATCAAGCCGGTACCGGCACCATTGATAGTGTAGATCGGCAATGCAGGGTCTCCTGCTTCTTGACGCAAAATACCGAACGCCGTTGCTAAATGACCGCCTAACGAGTACCCGATTACAGTTGGATTCGCATTGCCTAGCAATTCATCGTTAGTACGTAATTCATGGTACCATTCTTCCATATCACTAATTTGCCCCAATGCCCAACCTTGATATCGAATGCTCATGTTGCTTCCTTCGCTATCACGAATATTGTCGTCGACAAATTCTGTCGAACGGAAAGCGATGAAATGTTCGCCTGCTTTCAATCCGGATTGAGGGTTATCCATCTTCGCGCGGAATAGCGTACCAGAAAAACCCGTAGAAGTGTTGGGTATTTGGTCAATAACATCGAAATATTTTAAAAAATTTTCAGCATCTGTTGGAGTAAATTTGCTGGAGTGTCCGTTGCCTCTGGTAAGAGCTATGCCTAACTCGGTCTTGACAACCCTATTTTTAACTCCATTTTCATCTTTAAATTCATTAACCAAAAATGCCTCTGCGGCAACTTGTAGATTAACGATATCAAGGTATTGCGAAATGGTACTGATGGTCATGATGAATTTCCTTGTGAATGAAAGTTGAACGAGGCAGCCACAAATGTGGCTAAGATTTACCAAAATGGAACATTGTGAAGCACTGAAAAAATCCAACGCTGGTCTGTAAAATCATTTCTAGGAGGACAATAGTTTGTTTTCCAACGAGTATCTCCCCCCCCCGTTGCAATCCAGGGAGGATTTCTGAAATTTGCTGTACTGCCAAACCCTTCTTCAATGACATATCCAATTCTCTCTGCAATGATTTCTTGGGTTATTAGGTCGACAATTTGCAAACGGCTCTTAGCAACCCAATATTGGCGGTCTTCTTGTGTAGATAAATCATCCCATGTATAGCCGTAACGACTATGAATGATGTCAATCGGTTCTCGATTAAGCTCCATTTCTGGCCGCAGATCTGCCGCTGGTCGATTTTCTTGGATCATTTTTCCTGTGGGTCTTAGTGAATAACGCCATAATTGTTTATTGTTTTCAAAATTGCTAGATTCAACAAAAGTAAAACCAAGATATTTCGGGTTATTTTTTCTATCTCCATATCCTTTTAAAAGAACATTAAGCATACCAGATTCAGTTAGTGTTCCTGTATACGGATCTCCCATCCAAAACTGGTCATGTAATTCTTCAGGGGTAGGATTTTTCCTCGGTTTCATCATGTAGACGCTATCTTGCGGCTCAAGCACAGGCTTATAGACGAATCTACCGCTATCTTCCGCGCATTTCTTGTGAAAATAATCATAAGCCGCCTGCCTGTAAACCCGTTTTTCATCTTTGAGAACCTTCTCCTCGTGCAGGGGAATGAACACCCAAAAGATGAAGAACACGGCGATAGCCCCCAAAATGGAACCGCGAACGACCCACGACCATTTTTTGCGCGTGGCAATAAAAACGACAAGACCAATCCAGAACGTCCAGTTCAGGACAACGAAGAAATTCCAAACCGCGGGTATGAGTTCATAGCCCATAATGACCTCGCTCAAAGATGCGTTTCATTCCCGCGCCGCCGCACCTTGACGCTATTCCCTGACCTACCGCCCCGGCACACCTCCCACACCTACGCACGATCGGCGTCAGCGACGCCATCACCAGCACGATACGCAGCACACATCCGCGCCATGACCAGCCTTGCCATCCGTCTCGTATCGAAGTTTGCTTGCCTTGAGTGCTCACGCTGCCTTCAGTCATCACGCCAGAAAGCGCCCATCATACGCCAAATAACATGCTGTCCAAGCACAAAAAAGCATTTACATATGAAAACTTGCG
>BNUD01000168.1 GCA_025997095.1 Betaproteobacteria bacterium
GCGGCGTTATCGTTGTTGTTGAGGGTGTCCTGACCGGAGCCGATCCGCAGAATATAAGTATCGCTGCCCGCGCCGCCGTCGAGAATGTCGTTATCTGCGCCGCCGTCCAGAAGGTCATCTCCGGCACCGCCATTCAGGGTGTCGTTGCCTGTACCGCCTGCGAGGAGGTCATCACCCGCTTCGCCGTTCAGGGTGTCGTTGTCTTCACCGCCAAACAGGGTGTCATTGCCGTTGCCGCCATAGAGTCGGTCGTCGCCTTCGTTGCCCAAAAGCAGGTCATCACCGGCATCACCATACAGCGTATCGTTGCCGAGATTGCCGAATACGGTATCGTTGCCGTCTCCGGCACGGAGGGTGTCGTTCCCCGCCAGGCCATCAATGGTGTCGTCGGCAGCCGTGAAGGTGAGGCTGTCATTGCCTGTGGTGAGTTGCACCGGGTAGCGCGTCAGCAGTTCTGCCGGGGTGAAGGTGCCATCGGTGAATTCAACCCGGTCGATCTGGTAATTGGCACCGGCATAGTGGCGGCTCAGGGTGACGCGATCTGTGTCGCCGTAGGTGAGGATCAGGTCGTTCACGTTTCTGAAGATGCCCGTCAGTTCATTTGAGGCGATGCCCTCAAAGCGCACGGTGTCGATGGAGGTGGCGGCGTTATCGTTGTTGTTGAGGGTGTCCTGACCGGAACCGACCCGCAGAATATAAGTATCGCTGCCCGCGCCGCCATCGAGCGTGTCGTTGTCTGCGCCGCCATCCAGAAGGTCATCTCCGGCACCGCCATACAGGGTGTCGTTTCCTGTACCACCCAGAAGGATGTCGTCTCCCGCTTCGCCGTTCAGGGTGTCGTTGTCTTCACCGCCAAACAGGGTGTCATTGCCGTTGCCGCCATAGAGTCGGTCGTCGCCTTCGTTGCCCCAAAGCAGGTCATCACCGGCATCACCATACAGCGTATCGTTGCCGAGATTGCCGAATACGGTATCGTTACCCTCTCCGGCGCGGAGGGTGTCGTTCCCCGCCAGGCCATCAATGGTGTCGTCGGCAGCCGTGAAGGTGAGGCTGTCATTGCCGGTGGTAAGTTGCACCGGGTAGCGCGTCAGCAGTTCTGCCGGGGTGAAGGTGCCATCGGTGAATTCAAACTGGTCGATCTGGTAATTGGCGCCCGCATAGTGGCGGCTCAGGGTGACGCGATCTGTGTCGCCGTAGGTGAGGATCAGGTCGTTCACGTTTCTGAAGATGCCCGTCAGTTCATTTGAGGCGATGCCCTCAAAGCGCACGGTGTCGATGGAGGTGGCGGCGTTATCGTTGTTGTTGAGGGTGTCCTGACCGGAGCCGATCCGCAGAATGTAGGTGTCGCTGCCCGCGCCGCCATCAAGCGTGTCGTTGTCTGCGCCGCCGTCCAGAAGGTCATCCCCGGTGCCGCCATACAGGGTGTCGTTTCCTGTACCGCCCAGAAGGAGGTCGTCTCCCGCTTCACCGTTCAGGGTGTCGTTGTCTTCACCGCCCTCCAGAAGATCGTTGCCCGCGCCACCGTAGAGCGTATCGTTGCCGACGCCGCCTTCCAGCAGGTCGTCTCCGGCATTGCCGCGCAGGGTGTCATTACCTGCCAATCCCTGAATGCGATCATTGCCGCTGGCGCCGTTCAGGGTGTTATTGGCGGCGGTGCCGATGATCTCGTTGTAAGTAATGGCGGTGTTGATTCGGAGCGCCAGATTTTGGCTGGCGGATAAACCCTGTGGGTCAGTGGCAATGACTTTGAGGTTCAGGTCGCCCACATCGCCATGGGCGGGGGTGCCAAACAGTGTGCGAGTCGCCGCATCGTAGGTCAGCCAACCCGGTAACGCCGTACCGTCGGCTTGCGTAACGGCGTAGACAAGTTCGTCACCGTCCGGGTCGGTAAAGAGGCTTTCAGGCAGGAGGTAGCTAAAAATCTGGTCTTGCTTGCCGCTTTGGGCTTGGACAAGTTCATTAATTTCCGGGGCTTGGTTGGCAGGCAGAACAGGCTCGACTTCCAAACCAAACGTTTGACTGGCGCTCAAGCCTTCTGGATCGGTTGCCGTGACTTTCAGATTCAAATTGCCAAGGTTGGTGTTGTCCGGTGTGCCCGACAAGGTACGGGTCGCTGCGTCAAAGACAAGCCAGCCCGGTAACGCCGTGCCGTCAGCCAACGTTACAGCAAAGCTCAATGTATCGCCATCCGGGTCGGTGAAGAGTGTTTCCGGCAGAACGTAACTGAATGTCTGGTCTTGCGTGCCGCTTTGGGCTTGGGCGAGTTCATTAATTTCCGGGGCTTGGTTGGCAGGCAGAACAGGCTCGACTTCCAAACCAAACGTTTGACTGGCACTCAAGCCTTCTGGATCGGTTGCCGTGACTTTCAGATTCAAATTGCCAAGGTTGGTGTTATCCGGTGTGCCCGACAAAGTACGGGTCGCTGCGTCAAAAACGAGCCAGCCCGGTAACGCCGTGCCGTCAGCCAACGTTACAGCAAAGCTCAATGTATCGCCATCCGGGTCGGTAAAGAGCGTTTCCGGCAGGAGGTAGCTAAAAATCTGGTCTTGCTTGCCGCTTTGGGCTTGGGCGAGTTCATTAATTTCTGGGGCGTGGTTGGCAGGCAGAACAGGCTCGACTTCCAAACCAAACGTTTGACTGGCGCTCAAGCCTTCAGGATCAGTCGCCGTAATTTTGAGATTCAGGTTGCCAAGGTTCGTATTATTCGGCGTACCCGACAAGGTACGGGTCGCTGCGTCAAAGACAAGCCAGCCCGGTAACGCCGTGCCGTCAGCCAGCGTCACGGCAAAACTCAAAGGATCGCCATCCGGGTCAACAAACAGGTTGGCAGGAAGAACCCATGCATAGGCTTCGTCTTGTATAACGCTTTGGGTTGTAATACTGCCAGCCACTTCGGGGGCATGGTTTTCATTGGTCGGTTCTTCATAAGCAGGCAGGTTTAGACCCAATTTACCATTGCTGAAATCCTTGATGACCACAACACCATAACCGCCGATCTTATATAGCGTCAGGTTGCCGCCAATCATGCTGA
>BNUD01000169.1 GCA_025997095.1 Betaproteobacteria bacterium
CCAGCGCGTTGCATGAAACCGAAACCCTTGCTGCCAATGCAGGTGGCTTTCAGCTTGTGACCCGCCCGTCCCTATGGCGAAAAAATCCGGCGCGTGGCGGGCAATCTGTCGCACGCGCTGACGGACTACCGGCATCCTTTCATGTCACGCCGCGAGGTCAGGAATATCGGTCTCATCGTCATCACTTCCGACAAAGGCTTGTGCGGCGGATTGAACAGCAACATCCTGCGTCTGGTCTTGAACCGGATGAAGGAATGGGACGCGGCGGGTCACAAGCTGAAAGCCACCTGCATTGGCAGCAAGGGTTTCGGTTTCATGCAACGCGCTGGCGTCAATGTCGTTTCGCATGTCGAAGCCCTGGGCGACACGCCGCGTCTGGAAAAACTGATCGGCCCCGTCAAGGTGCTGCTGGACAGTTTTGCCGCTGGCGAACTGGACGCGGTGTATATCGCCTCCACCCGCTTCATCAACACGATGAAGCAAGAGCCGGTGCTGGAACAATTACTGCCTCTGGCGGGCGAAGAAGCCGGCTCCGGTCATTCCAAATGGGATTACGTTTACGAGCCGGACGCCAAGGCGGTCATTGACGATTTGCTGGTGCGTTACGTTGAGGCGCTGATTTATCAGGCGGTGGCGGAAAACATGGCGTCCGAGCAATCCGCCCGGATGGTCGCCATGAAATCCGCTTCCGACAACGCCAAGAACGTCATCGGCGAACTCAATCTGGTTTACAACAAGGCGCGGCAAGCGGCGATTACCAAAGAGTTGTCCGAAATCGTCGGCGGCGCGGCGGCAGTTTAAGTTTTTTGATATTGGGGATTTAACATGAGTCAAGGTTCAATCGTGCAATGTATCGGTCCCGTGGTGGACATCCAGTTCCCCCACGGCCAGATACCGAATGTTTATGACGCTCTGGTGCTGGACGCTACCGGCGAACAGGGCAACATCGAACAAGGTCTGACCTTTGAGGTACAGCAACAACTGGGCGACGGCATCGCCCGCACCATCGCCATGGGTTCCTCCGATGGTCTGAAACGCGGCATGACGGTGAGCAGCACCGGCTTGCCCATTTCCGTCCCCGTCGGTCGCGGCACACTGGGTCGCATCATGGACGTGCTGGGTCGTCCCATCGACGAAGCCGGTCCCATTGACAGCAGCGAAAAACGCTCCATCCACGCCGAAGCGCCCAAGTTCGATGAACTCTCGCCTTCCGTGGAACTTTTGGAAACCGGCATCAAGGTGATCGACCTCATCTGCCCGTTCGCCAAGGGCGGTAAAGTCGGTCTGTTCGGCGGCGCCGGGGTCGGCAAGACCGTGAACATGATGGAACTCATCAACAACATCGCCAAGCAGCACTCCGGCTTGTCGGTGTTTGCCGGTGTGGGCGAACGTACCCGCGAAGGCAATGACTTCTATCACGAAATGAAAGACTCCAACGTGCTGGACAAGGTGGCGATGGTGTTCGGTCAGATGAACGAACCCCCCGGCAACCGTCTGCGCGTGGCGCTGACCGGGCTGACGATGGCGGAAAGTTTCCGTGACGAAGGTCGTGACATCCTCTTCTTCGTCGATAACATCTACCGCTACACTCTGGCGGGTACGGAAGTTTCCGCCCTTCTGGGTCGTATGCCTTCCGCCGTGGGTTATCAGCCGACGCTGGCGGAAGAAATGGGACGTCTGCAAGAACGGATCAGTTCCACCAAGGTCGGTTCCATCACCTCCATTCAAGCCGTGTATGTGCCTGCGGATGACTTGACCGACCCCTCGCCCGCCACGACCTTCCTGCATCTGGATTCCACCGTGGTGCTCTCCCGCGACATCGCCTCGCTGGGCATCTACCCCGCCGTTGATCCGCTGGATTCCACCTCCCGCCAGCTTGACCCGCTGGTGGTGGGCGAAGAACACTACAACGTGGCGCGTAGCGTGCAGCAAACCCTGCAACGCTACAAGGAACTGCGCGACATCATCGCCATTCTCGGCATGGATGAACTTTCTCCCGAAGACAAGCTCGCCGTCGCCCGCGCCCGTAAAATCCAGCGTTTCCTGTCGCAGCCCTTCCACGTTGCCGAAGTGTTTACCAACTCCCCCGGCAAATACGTCTCTCTGAAAGATACCATCGCGGGCTTCAAGGGCATCGTGAGCGGCGATTACGACAGCTTGCCGGAACAAGCGTTCTACATGGTCGGCTCCATCGAAGAAGCCGTCGAAAAAGCCAAGACGCTGCAATAAGGAGCCTGATATGGCCATGACCATCCACGTGGACGTCGTCAGCGCCGAAGAAGAAATTTTCTCCGGCCTGGTCGAGTTCGCGGTATTTCCCGGCGAAGCGGGCGAACTGGGCATCATGCCCCGCCACACCCCGCTCTTGACCCGCATCAAGCCCGGCACGGTGCGGCTGAAAGTGCCCGACGAAGAGCGTTTTGAATTGGTCTACGTTTCCGGCGGTCTGCTGGAAGTGCAACCGCAGTTGATTACCGTCCTGGCAGACACCGCCATCCGCGCCGCCGACCTTGACGAAGCCAAGGCGCTGGACGCCAAGCGTCGTGCCGAAGAAGCGCTGGCTCAACGCAACAGCAACATGGACCTCGCCGGCGCCGAAGCCGAACTGGTGCAAGCCGTCGCGCAATTGCAGGCGATTGGCAAGATGAAGAACACGGTTCACTAAACGAATCGGTTCGGGATGTAAAAATGGCGACCGTTTTTATCGCGGTCGCCATTTTTTTGGCAGGAAAAAAGCGGTGTGAGCATCCTGCTCCCTCGCGTTTGGATGGAGCGCTGGAGCGCTCCCCCCCCACTTTACAGTCGTACCCGCGCTTCCAACGCCAGCAAGCGTTTCTCCTGCTGCGCGGTTTCTGCCTCTGCTTGTTGCACGTCCGCCGTGAAGCTTTGCAATTGCCGTGAGGAAATCAGACATGCGGCTTCGTCGCGCAGGTAGCTGCCAACATGGGTGGCGAGGCTTGCCGTTTTTTGTTCATCGGCGTCTCGTCTGC
>BNUD01000170.1 GCA_025997095.1 Betaproteobacteria bacterium
TGTATTCTGGTGCAGGTCAAACCTTGGCATTCAATGTGAATTCCCTGATTACGCTTGCTATTGCTCAGAACGGAAATCTTAAAGCCAGCCTGGGCAAAATAAATCCTAGGGATATACCGCCTCGTGCATTAACCCCTGCCGTTGTTCCCGGTTTGTCTGGGGTGCCACTGTCCTCAGCTTCTGTCAAGGTAGGGAACTATCTCAGTGTTGACGCTACTTACCGGGCAGGCGATGTTGTTACGCTGGATTTAGCATTCATCCTTGCTGACTATATCGCGAAAAACCCTGATTTGGCAGTAGTCAAGGACATTCGTACTGCAGTAGGTAAAGAAACGGGTGCAATAACCGCCAACGATCTGCGCGACAAGCTCATCCTCAATTCCAGTCTGGAGGGGCTGACGC
The DNA here is from genome assembly GCA_025997095.1 of Betaproteobacteria bacterium. Lineage (GTDB taxonomy): Bacteria > Pseudomonadota > Gammaproteobacteria > Burkholderiales > Rhodocyclaceae > Azovibrio. The sequence goes on from BNUD01000170.1 coordinate 403, forward strand.
AGCGTACTGATGCAGATGGGAAACTCACGTCAGGTGTCAAACTGGCAACCAAGACAGGCAAACAGACCTCAAAGATTGAAGAACTGCTTTCCACAAGCCCACTGGCATTAGCATTCAAGCCATCATTAGAATCCAGTAGTTTGCTATATGATTCGAAGGGAAAGAACTATTCTGATAGCGGTGTGCTGGTCGCTTTCCGTGAAATTACGGAAAATGACTTGCTAGTATTGCGCTCTGGAAACACTTTGTCGAGACAGGAAACCACCTTAAAAATCGGTATTGTGGGACATGATGATTATGTTCCTGTAGAACTCAACATTGCCTTTGAGGATTATGAGAGAAACGGCGCAGTATTCTTCGGTGACAGACCGCTGGATAATCCTGGGTATTCAGCGTTTAAACTTGCTGGTGAAGTCGGAGTTGGGAAAGCCAATGACCCGTTGGATGTGTTCCGGGTAGAGCAGCGGTTGAAATATTTGGGGTATCCTGTTTTTAATTATCCCTCGCTTACAAGTAATGATAATAGTGTTCCAAGAAAAGTCATTGAATTCGACGTGGATGGACAATTTGGAGCGAGTGAGAAACTTGCGTTACGTGCATTTTATGCGGCTACGCATTACACAACTGCAACCAACTCCAATAACAATAATACAAGTACTGGCACTGGTGGTATGCAGTCAACAAAAGCTAATACAATAATATCTCGTGCTGGAACTGTATCAAAAACTCCTAGCAGCCCCAATAATTCGGCTGACGACGCCAATCTGGAATGGCTCAATGCCTATAACGCACCTCATTGGTTGAACGTTTATGAGTATCTTGGTCTTTCAGGATATTCTTCCGCTTCTGATGGGCATATAAGGGATAACGATCACTTTATTGGAAAGTATGACTATGTTCTGGAAGCTTATGGAACGAGTTGGATGGGAGATTTACTCAAGGCTTGGGAGACCTTGTTTGCAGCACAAGGTCTGACAGACCGTAAAATCCAAATTAATGGACTGACTGATCCGACATATAAATTCGAGCAGCATAATAGAGGCGGTCATAGTATAGGGATGTCTTTGGATTTGGGTATCGGAATTCAATTTATAGTTGGGCCTTTTCAAAAGCTAGGGGATAATAATGCCAATAATCCCCAGTTTGCGGATAATGACGATACTACGGGAGTAAACGGCTGGAGTCTCTCGAACGCGTTAACACTCTCTAAACGATTAAATGGATTACTCACTCAGCTGGATGACAGGAATAACCAGACCGGTGCTTTGCGAAACTTTATTTCGCTATATGCTGTCACAATAAACGACAATCCCGCTTATACTTTTACATCTCCAGGTGGGAATGCAAATGGTACTTGGGACGACTTGGTAATTCATAATGGTGAAGACGTACGGAAAGCCCTGTTCGGAAGCGGTCAACAGAACTCAAAACAGATAATCCAAAATGTCTGGATAGGTGGAGGAACTACGACGCAAACGAATGCTAATGGTACGACGACCGTCATTGCGATGAATCGTTATGACGCTATGCGTACAGTTCTAAATCGTCTGGGGTTCAATGGAAATGGATTAAGTAATGGTGCGACAGCGCCGCATTATAACCATTTCCATGTAGATATCAGACCTCCTGAACGTGTTGGATTGACTAAAAATTTGTTGGTCGAAAATGAATTTCTTAAACCCGTCAATGGCGATTATCCTGACATGTATCAAGCATTGATACACCAGATGATTATTGATGAAGAATTTAACAATGAGGAGCTTAAAATGTTTACATTCGATATGCCGTACACATCAGCGCAGGAGCCTACGATTATTGTAGCTCAGAATACCGTTTCAGAAAATAAAAAGGCGCAGTATGTCATGGGTGTTTGTCGGGCTTTCAACGGTTCAAGCAATCCACTCGGCTTAGACAAAGCGCTTAGTTCAATTAGTGAAGCCATGTATTATTTATTTCTCAACGAGGGAAAAATTAAGGGCATTTCCGCTGAAGAACGCGTTGAAATTTTGAATTCTGCAAAAGTTAGTTATTCAAAGCCGGAACACGGGAAAATAGTTCACGAAATTGGTAATGGACGTGACGTATTTAAAGGAAAAACTGATGGATACTCATATATCCCTGACAAAAATTATGTGGGTAAAGATCAATTTTTTGCCTTTGTTAAAGTTGCAGGCTATGAAGTTAAAATGGTTTACTATGTTGAGGTGTATGGAGAATCCGTCGAGTGTGAAGATGGCTCTTGGAAAATCTTTCAACCTTCGCCCGAAGACTACAACACGCCGGATTCCTGGTACCGATCCACGTCTTTGTACGCTTTTCTGACCGGCGCGAAGGATGCTTTGGCAGGTTTCGCCGACTTATCCGGCTCTGCTCTGGGCAGTACAACGGGCGGCAAGATCACCCTGGACACTGACGCCGCAGGTTACAGTTGGTTCATAGACGCCACCCCGTACCAGAACGAAGAATGGTTGCCCACCAGCGCCCCCAACGAATGGGTGGCCAAGCCGGGGAGTGAAGCCGAAGGCAAGATGGATTTATTGAGTGTGCTTCTCCA
>BNUD01000171.1 GCA_025997095.1 Betaproteobacteria bacterium
GTTTGTGGCGTTGCACATGCACGCGGGCGACGGCAATGTGCATACCAACATTCCGGTCAATTCCGACAATTACGAAATGCTGCAAACTGCCAACCGCGCGGTTGCGCGCATCATGGCGCTGGCGCGTTCGCTTGACGGCGTGATTTCCGGCGAACATGGCATCGGCATCACCAAGCTGGAGTTTCTCTCGGACGAAGAAATCCAGCCCTTCCTTGATTACAAGGCGAAGGTCGACCCGCACGACCATTTCAACAAGGGCAAGCTCATGGCGGGCGGCAATCTCGCCAATGCCTACACGCCCTCGTTTTCGCTGTTGGGCGCGGAATCGCTGATCATGGAGCAGTCGGAAGCGGGGCGCATTTCGCACATGGTCAAGAATTGTCTGCGTTGCGGCAAGTGCAAGCCGGTTTGCTCCACGCATGTGCCGCGCGCCAATCTGCTGTACAGCCCAAGAAACAAGATTCTCGCGGTCGGGCTTTTGATCGAGGCGTTTTTGTACGAAGAACAAACCCGACGCGGCATCAGCCTGATGCACTTCGACGAATTCAACGATGTCGCCGACCATTGCACGGTCTGCCACAAATGCTTCAACCCTTGCCCGGTGGACATCGACTTTGGCGATGTGACCATTGCCATGCGCACCTTTTTGAAAAAACTGGGCAAGAAAAAGTTTTCTCCCGTCGGGGCGGTGGCGATGGCGTTTTTGACGCTAAAAGACCCCCGCGCCATCAAGCTGATGCGTCAAATCATGATTGCCTGGGGCTACAAGGCGCAACGTCTGGGTTATCGCTTCGGCAAATATCTGGGGCTGATTCAGGCGTCCGTCAAACATCCGCCAGCGACCCTGGGGCGACCTGAAATCAAGACGCAGATCATCCACTTCATCAACAAGCCCATGCCCGGCGGCTTGCCCCGCCGGACTTCGCGCGCGTTGCTGGATATTGAAGACAATTTCGTGATTCCGGTGATCAGGAATCCGCTGAAGAGCACGGAAGATTCCGAAGCCGTGTTTTACTTCCCCGGCTGTGGCTCGGAGCGGCTGTTCAGTCAGGTCGGGCTGGCGACGCAGGCGATGCTCTACGAAACCGGCGCCATCACGGTGCTGCCGCCCGGTTATCTCTGCTGCGGCTATCCGCAGGAGGCGGCGGGGCTTGGCGAGCAGGGGCAAAAAATTACCACCGACAATCGGGTGCTGTTCCACCGCGTCGCCAACACCCTGAATTATCTCGACATCAAGACGGTGATCGTGTCCTGCGGCACCTGCATGGATCAGTTGCAGAAATACGAATTTGAAAAAATCTTCCCCGGCTGCCGCCTGCTCGACATCCACGAATATCTGCTGGAAAAGGGCGTGCGCCTGAATCAACCGCAGGAAGGGACGCGCTATCTCTACCACGACCCTTGCCACACGCCGATGAAGCTCTATTCCGGCGTCAAGGTAGCGAGCGAATTGCTGGCGCAGGAGGTGTTGCTTTCTGACCGCTGTTGCGGCGAATCGGGCACGCTCGCCGTGACCCGCCCGGACGTTTCCACGCAGGTGCGGTTCAGAAAACAGGGTGAAATTGAGCAGGGGTGCATCAAATTACGTGACGATGGTTTTGCCGGAAGCGTTAAAATACTGACATCTTGCCCGTCATGTTTACAAGGGCTTTTGCGTTATCGCCATGATGTCGACGAGACAACCGTGAAAGCCGACTACATCGTTGTAGAGATGGCGCGGCATCTGCTCGGCGAAAACTGGATGTCCGACTATGTGGCGAAAGCCAACCGTGGCGGCATAGAAAGGGTACTGCTCTAACCATGAACACGAACGCAGATTCAACGAACACCAATCCCTATGAACAGATCATTGACAGTCTGGCGACCGGAACCCGTCTGGTCACCACCCTGTCGCTGGCCCCGCCGCCTGCGGCGCTCACCTACATCCAGCAGGTGCTGGACACCCTGAAGGCGCATCCGCCCACACCCGATATTTATCTGGATGTTCTGGAGCAACTGCGCCGTCCCTTGCAGACGGTGGTGACGGAATTGGCGCCGCTTTACCGCGACAAACCCCTGCAACTGATTGACCGCAGCGAAACCCTTTTTCTGCAAGTCGTCGGCACTTTACGCAAGATGTATCGCGGCTACGACTATTGCGCGCAATTCATCAAAGGCGCATCGCACAGCGACGAGCATGAATTCGCCCGTTTGCTGGCGCTTGGACTGTATCGCAGCCTCTACTACGCCAGCCTGTTCGTCTGTGAATACTATTATGCCCGTCAGGAATTGCCCACCGGCATCTGGCAGGAAGTGCACCACTTTTACGACGAAGCCCAACAGCACGAACTGACCGAAAAGCGGGTCATGGATACGCTCGACAGCGACAAGGTCGCGCCCACGTGCGCCAACCTCTACGTCGCGCTGTTGCTGTTTGAAATCACCAATCCTTACAGCTACGACGCGCGCGACCAGGCGTTGATTCGCCATTGGGCGCTACTCTGGTCGTCGCTGGTTTCCATTTTCCCTGTCGAATCCGTGCTGGACATTCCGCCGCTCATCGTCGACCTGGCGCAGGACAAGCCCCTGCATCCCGCGTCCAACAGCATTGTCAGCGACAAAGCCCACTTTATCGACACCTTCGGGCTGACCACGCAGATGAAAGAAATACGCGAGTCGCTTGCCGACCAAACCGATTTTGTCGAGTTGAAAACATTGAAACTGGGCAGCGAAACCGGCAAAGGTCATGCCCGCAGGTTACTCGGCAAGCTCCTGATGCCCTGGGGTTTGTCCACCAGTCCCCGCCGTTTTCAGCGTTACGGCACCACGCAGGGGCAGGTCAAAGTGTGCAGCAGTTTCGAGCACATGCACCGCGCCATTTCTGGTGACGACTTCAAGCAGCCGGGTTCGCTGGAAGCGCCGGGTTTCACCTCCAACGGTAATCTGGGCGCGGGCTTTGCGACCGTGGATGCCAGC
>BNUD01000172.1 GCA_025997095.1 Betaproteobacteria bacterium
TGGCATCGAAGACGCCATCATGATTGCTGTCCAAATCCGCCAGGGCGTCAAGACCATCGGTCGCCTTTTGTCCGTTGGATTTGATGGTATCCACCCCAAAAAGCTCACGACCGCTGTCAATCTTGCCGTTGCCGTTTTTATCCAAAACCAGAAAACCATCATCGGGCTTCAGCCAACCGGTGCCCGTTTTAATGCCATCAGCGTTGTGGTCGAATTTGATGACAGTGCTGCCAATGCCAATTGTTTCTATGCCGTCACCGTCTAAATCCAGAGCCAAGGGGTCGCTGGGAAGGAGCCAGGAACGGGCGTTGAGGAAAAAGTTGTTGATATCTTCTCCAAGGTCGCTAAGAAATTTGCTGAAGTCAAGCAAACCATCAAGAATAGATTTTTCGAAATCCTCCCAAAAATCAGGCTCTTTCAAACGTGGGTCTTCGAGATTTATCACAAGCCGTCCATCATCTATAGCTGCACGAACTTCATCTGCTATTTTCCCAGCAGCGGCATCATCAAACCAAGAATATTCATGCCCGATCTGCGCTCCAACCATGTTGTTATGCAAATCCATTTTTGAGTCTATCAGTTCGCTCCCATCTTTTTCTTTGATTTTAATCTCGTTGACCCACCCTAGAAAATTTGGAGTAACCTCACCAAAATATTGAGCAAACCGTGCAGAAACATAAGCATGGCGGAATGCATCACTCGCATCCATATAACCCGTTTCGCTACCTCCGGTATAATCACTCCAAAACTGATTCGCTTCAAGATTGAATAATTTCATTAATCCAAAGGCACCTATGCCTGAAATACCAGTCAATCCTGCGGCGCTAACAATCACACCCGGTATAGCCATGATTTACTCCTGTTTGAAAGAAACTTGAAAATAGATAGTTTTCCCGTCCAAATGTACGGAATTGCCATCTAAATCAGAACGAGCCAGTGGTTCAAGTACGATTTTTTGTGCGTCAACACAAACTGTTTCATTAAGCGGGAACGGTCTTACATGCCCCGTCATTTTATAAATAAATGCTACATCATCTTTGTTAATTCCAACTACCCACCAAAACGAATCATCTGTTCCAAATGGGTTGAATTTTATCATTAAGTCAAGTTTGAGGAGCACGCTTTTATGTAAATGAATTTTAATTCCATCCGAGGTTGCATAAGATGGCAAAAAACAAACAAACTCAGCGCCTGAAAAATAACTTTTCTGATAATACTTCTCTCCTTTACTCAAAGTGGAAAATATTTCTGACTCAACGAGATAATCTTTTGGTGTTCTAAAAATATGTAAAAATATCGCCATCAGTAACAGCAGGGGCAGCAAACAAGCCATAACTATAATGCTTTTATAGCGCATCAAAAATAATCTTGCATTGTAACTAGGCATGACAGTTTCAGTTCTGAAGCAAACGTAGCACGGACATTCGTAGGGTGGAAAAGCGAAACGCCTTCCACCATTGGATTCGCATTGCCGCGACAGAGAAGAGCAACCCGACAACAACACCCAGCACGCACTTGAATTCTGCTTGCATCTTTCTACTCCTCATGACCATACAAAAAATTTGATTTGCGAATCCTAGGCAGTTCCGTTCATCCTGTCAAGCACAAATTTTTTATATCAATAGACGACAATGATTTATAAGCAAACGAAGCACGAACATCCGTAGGTGGTGTCCCGACCATCGCCACGATTGAAAACATAGGTATCGCTACCATATCCACCATCCAGATAATCATTGCCTTCATCCCCTTGCAGTCTGTCATCGCCGTTTCCACCAGACAAGACATCGTTCCCTGCTCCGCCGACCAGAATATCTGCGCCTTCATCGCCCCACAGGTTATCGTCCTGCCCTTGTCCGAAAATAATATCCGCCTGATTCGTCCCCGCCAGATTTTCCGACCCGGTGATGACCTGAAATTCAGTGAGCAGGCTTTGCAGTTCCGGTTGGTCTTGCGCCGCTTCGATCCAGCTACGCAATAACGGCACAGGATTCCAGCCCACAGTCGTCAACAGGTTTGAGCCGACCCGTAACAAATCAACGAGGTCAGCCAGAGCATTTCTGGTTTGTCCCGCATCCCATTGTTCCGCAAACAGACTTTCCATGCTGCTGACGTCAAAATGCAAGCCGTTCTCATCAAAATTCAACGTGATGGCGTCCTGATAAGATTTCAGGCGGGTTTGCAGCAAAAGACCGTCATAAACAGAATCAATCAATGTTTGATAGCTTTGTTCGAGCAATTCAAGCTGCACCTGGCTGATGGGAACATAGACGGCTTGATGGCTGAGTACTCTTATTCCACCGCCCGAGTGTGGCTGATCGGCGTCATGGTTGTCGGAGTTGAATGATACGGCAGAGATAAAAGTCCCTGCACCTGTCGTTACACCGGGTTCCTCCGGGTCATCAGATAAATCTACAAATGTCACCCCGTTCATGGGTTCCAGAATGGCGATCAGTTTTTCCAGTCGGGCAAGGTCGGAAGTCAGTTTTTCTCGCCGTTCCAATTCCGTTTCTGACAGCAGCGTGGCGCTGCTGCCATTGTCGCTGTTGCCGTTGCCGCTCCTGAAAGTAGCCGTCGGGTAAAGAAAAGAAATGTCGTCCGTCGTTGCTTCCGGCGGCAGGTAGCGCAATGTAATGAAGGCGTAGCGGATCTCTTCTGTGGACGTGTTTGGGGCTGTGCTGCCGCCCGACATCGTCACCCCGCCGTCGGCAACCTTTTCCTGCGCTTTTGCTTTTGAGGTCATGAAGCTCGCCGTGCCTGCCCAGGCTTCTACCAGATTTTCAATCCGATCCTTGTAGTCTTCCCGGCTGATTAACCCGGCATCGGCAAGTGATTGCAACTGGCTCGCCAGACTGCTTGAACCTTGCGCGGCTTCGCGTAAATCCCGTACCGCGCCAGAGCCTTGCATGTCGGGCAACCTTGCAATTTCTGGAGAGAGTTCTATACGGTCT
>BNUD01000173.1 GCA_025997095.1 Betaproteobacteria bacterium
TCTTCGATGTAGAGACGACCATTTCCGTCTGCATCAAGCACAGTGTCGGCTTTGCCGTCCTTGAGAATATAGTAGGCATCATCTCCCGCACCGCCCTCAAGGTAGTTTGCGCCTTTTTCCCCTTTCAGGATGTCGTCGCCATCATTACCAAATAGCCAATCACGATCTCCGCTACCTTCCAGCAGTTCGCCTTCTTTGCCGCCAAAAATAACCTGATGGTCAGAGAGCGAGATACCCGTTCCATCGATGCTCAGTTCCAAATCTGCTGCCCCCGGATATGGCTTCGGCAAGCTTTTGTCGATAAAGTCCCAGTTACCCGGATAGTCGTTGTTCAGCTCATTAAATTTGTTGTATTTGAGACCTTCCTTATCATATTGCAACCGCCAGTAAAGCATTTGAGAACGCATGGTGATGTATTCCTCGGTCATGCCTAGACCGGTCGCGGAATTAAAAAGATCCAGATCGTGGTTCTGGTTGAAACGGGAGTAGTCAATATTTTCGCCTTCAATAACAAAAGCGTTGAATTCGCGCAGAGCATAGCGCCAGGCTATGCTCTTATGTGCCATGTCGGCAATATAGTCGGCGGTGGCGGTATCAGATTCGAGATAACTCATACCACCATGACCCAACAATACACCGGGCATATCATCCAGTTTGTACGCAGGCCCCAAAAGCAGGTCAGCGTATTTTTCCATCAGGCCTGTCTTGTCATTGGGATCATGATTCTTATAAACCTCCCATGCCTTTGTCGCACCATCTGCTCCGTAGATACCTCCAACAAATCCAGCAGCCAAAACAATAGCTCCTATTACAGGCGCACTAACAGCAACCCCTGCTGTTGTTGCAATACCAACTGCCACAACACCCAACAGCGCGCCCAGTAATTCTCCTGCCTCAGAACCTGCTGCATCTACCGCCCAGTCTTTCAGGATGTTCTTGGCACCTTCTCGGTCGCCATCAAGTTCAGCAGCACCCGCTTGTGCGGATACTACCATGAGACCAAGAACACTACCGATAATACCGAGTTTATTCAGTGCCTTACCCAATGTTGCCGAAGAAATATGTGAATGAGCCTCGGCAAATTCGCTAACAACATCGATGTGATTGGCGATCCGAATTTTGTCAGGATGATCGGCAGGAAGATCAGTAATCTGCCTCAATGCGGACTCGGCTTTGGCAGACGTGTCTATCTTGGCCCAATCGAGATGATTTTGGGTTACTGTGCATTGTAGTCCTGCGTTCTGATAGGTAGCAGCCCTAAAAATATCCAAATCACCATTAGCTTTTATTTTTTCGATGGGAGTGTTATCAACATTGAAACTCCCATTTTTTTCATACAGCGCTGGAAGTTCTGTTTGCCAAAGATAGGTATTGTCTATGTTGTCCACATTACCAATAAGAATTTTGAAATCGCCTTTGGCCTGACCAACAAACTTTTCACTGACAATGTTAAAAAATGAATTCTTGATACCTTCTGGTGTACGGTTTCCAGTCGAAACATCTAGTCCGTTCAGGTAGTGATTAGCTTTACCCTCCCAATCGGAAATACCTTCCTTTGCGACGATGATATCATAAAGTGCATTTCCTATTTCTTCGCTGCCTACCAACCGACCAACATGACTATGAAGCTCACGCACAAATTTACCGGATGGGTTATTTTCAATAATCTCACCAACTTTAGCGCTTGCGCCATCTCCAGTCCAAAGAATATAAATAGTGTCCGCCCCTGCTTGGTCAACTAGACCTGATGTGCCGTTGACAATTACCTTGAGTTCATCAATCAATTGCTCAGTCGTTCTGGTGTTAATGTAACCTGGTTGCTCAAGCTTTGCGATGAACGCTTTGATTTCTTCAAGAGCGCCATTATAGGTGAATAACCCATCCGCAGCAATATTTCCTGCCATTTTAATTACTCCTTATCCTGTTGTTCCGCACTAAAAACTGTTTTCCCGATAAGACGTCCTCCCCAGCATACGTAACATGCTTCCGAAAATGCATGTTGAAAACCCAGGTCTTGAGGTGGAAGCGATTTGAAATCGCGATCCAATGATACCCATCCCACGATACCGTTACGCAAATGGCGGGCGCGATTCACATAAACACGAAAGACCTTGTTTTGGTAGAAAAACATATACCCATCAAGAAAACTTTTTGCGTCAGAAAGACCAAGAGAAGAAGAATGAAACAGATAAGAGTGATTGTCACGGTCAACTGCCCATTTGCGATGACAGGTCATGTCATAGCTGATTTCATACTGGATGCTCCGATCAAGTTTTGGATCGGACTTCGCATCTGTGAGAATTTTAAGTAAATCTTCGTTTGTTATAGATTCAAGTACGTAAGCCATGTTGTACCTCCGTCAGTTCAAAGTCATCATCAACCACACATCTAGCCGTTTACTGTTTGCTTACTCAAATTCATTTCGAACACATTGCAACCAAGCAAGCGTAGCACGGATATCCGTAGGGTGGAAAAGCGAAGCGCCTTCCATCATTGTTACTCCAAACAGCAATGAAAAATCGTGACACCTCACGATTTTCCTGTTTCGCCAAGTTGAATTCTGTTTTCATCTCACCACATCGCAGCCAGACCGGAAGCGTGTCATCATACACCGAAAAATATGCTGCTTAAGAACATAAAAGCATATGAATATGCAACGCGGTAGCCCGAACGTTGTAAAGCGCGTAGCCCGGACATCGTGCAGGGTGGCAGCGGGTTTCGACGAAGCGAAGCGACGGTAAAAGCGAAGCGCCTTCCACCATTTTCCCGGTACGATGTTCCGGTGCGGTAAATGGTGGATAACGCTACGCTTATTCCCTTACAAAACTCAAATCATCGACGGCTCAAACGCCCAAACCGAGCCAATTACCTGAATCAAGGCATCATTGGCATCCAGTTCATTTGTCGGCGTTGCGTGGTTTGCCATTGCGCTCACCAGATCCTGTACC
>BNUD01000174.1 GCA_025997095.1 Betaproteobacteria bacterium
AAAAACGCTTAAAAACAGCCTGGAATTCACCTTCCAGACCAGACAAGCCTTCCGACAGACTTTTTTCTTCGCCCCACGAAGGCGATAAGCGAAGGTGAGGATGGGAAAATCAACATCCTGTTAACGCCTCTGCCAGCGCCTCTTGCGCCACGCTTCCCAACTGCTCGATTTCCGCATCCTCAATCATATAAGGCGGCATCAAGTACACCGTGTTACCGATGGGGCGCAGCAGGGTTTGGCGGTTCAGGGCGGCGCGGTAGTAGCGGCGAGAGAATGCGGGGTCATCGGTTTTTACGTCGAATGCCAGAATCATCCCCTGCCCGCGCAGGTGGCGGACTTGCGGGTGCTGGCGCAGGGGTTCCAGCGCGGCGCGGAGTTTTTTGGCTCGGATTTGATTGCGGGCGAGTACGTCGTCTTCCTTAAAAATATCCAGCGTCGTGAGCGCGGCGCGGCAGGCGAGCGGGTTGCCGGTGTAGGAATGGGAATGCAGAAAGCCGCGCGTGATGTCGGCGTCGTAGAAGGCGGCGTAGATTTCGTCGCGGCAGAGGACGATGGACAAGGGCAGATAGCCGCCGGAGATGCCTTTGGAGAGGCAGAGCAAATCGGGGCGGATGCCCGCCTGTTCGTGCGCGAAGAAAGTGCCGGTGCGCCCGCAACCGACGGCGATTTCGTCGCAAATCAGGTGCGCGCCGTAGCGGTCGCAGAGGGCACGGGCGAGGCGCAGGTATTCCGGGTCGTACATCACCATGCCTGCCGCGCATTGCACCAGCGGTTCGACAATCAGGGCGGCGATGCGTCCGTCTTCGGCTTGCAGACGGGTTTCCAGCGCGGCGGCGGCGCGGCGGGCAACGTCGATGGCGGTTTCGTCTGACCGGGCTTGCCGCGCATCGGGCGACATGACGGTGGCGGATTGCCGCACCAGCGGCGCGTAGGCGTCCCTGAACAATGCCACATCGGTGACGGCGAGCGCGCCCACGGTTTCGCCGTGGTAGCTGCCTTCAAGACAGAGAAAGCGGTTTTTTTGCGGCTCACCGCGATTTTGCCAGTAGTGAAAACTCATTTTCAAGGCGATTTCCGTGGCGGACGCGCCATCGGAAGCGTAAAAAGCGTGCCCCAACGCGCCGCCCGTCAGGTCGGAGAGGCGTTCGGAAAGTTCCACCACAGGTTGATGGGTAAAGCCCGCCAGCATCACATGTTCCAGCGTTTCCAGTTGCGTTTTTAACGCGGCATTGATGCGCGGGTTGGCGTGCCCGAACAGGTTTGTCCACCACGAACTGATGCCGTCGAGATAGCGGTTGCCGTCAAAATCATGGAGCCACGCCCCTTCGCCCCGCAGAATGGGAATGAGCGGCAAGGACATCGCGCCGTGAGCCGCGTGGTGCTGCATCTGGGTGCATGGATGCCAGACGGCGGCGAGGCTGCGGGTTAGAAGGGTTTGGTTGTCGGGTGTGGTCATGGGTTTTGAAGGGGGATGGGGTTATTCCAATTCGCATTAAAAGCGAACCTTTGTCGACTTCGCCTTGCCGTGCAATCGCACTGTCTTCTAATGCGAATCGGAATTATACCGTCAGAGAATGGGAAAGAGTTTTGCAGGGGGATGAGCTTCACTTCGTCGAAATCCGCCGCCACCCTACAGATGATGTCCGCGCTACGCTTGCTGCGACTCAAATACTGGTTTGACTTGATGGCATCCTGAATTTTGCTTGCCAGCCGCGACATGTCGGCATACGCTTGATGGGTATCCGGGATCGCCTTGATCTGACATTTTGGAGCGCCTTGCAATGTATCACTTTGTCATGGGAATTCTGACTTTGCTGCCGTTTGCCGTGCTTGGGTTCATCACGTGGGTGCTGTTCCAGACCCGTCCATTGGACGCGGTGATCTTTATCGGGATCTGGCTCGGGATTCCTGTCGTAGGTTTTTTTATCCAATACCGCCTTGATGGTTATGAAATGAACCGACGTTTACGTGAGCAACGTCGAATTGAGCAGTTTCTCACCCGCCACAATAGCGATCTGGAAAAACGCGAGCAAGCGCAGCGCGAACATCCGTAGGGTGGCAGCGGGTTTCGACGAAGCGAAGCGACGGCAAAAGCGCAGCGCCTTCCACCACCCGGCTTGCCAGCACGAGCAGCATCCACCACAGCGTTTGACTGACGTTCACACACAAACGCCTTGTGGTGGATAACGCTGCGCTCATCCACCCTACGCGCTATGCTCGTTATCAGGAACCCATTTTAAACGCCTTGCTTTCATGAAAGGTCGAAAACTCCCGTCCGGCATAATTTCAAGCCATTTGTTTCCCTGGCGGAGGTATTTTTTTCCACATGAACACATATTATCAGAATCCATGTCGTCAAGACTTTTCCCGCATTCGCAGTTCGGTAGATAGTCAGGAGGCGATGTCAAACGCAGAAAAAATGTTATCAACACAACACCTGAGATTGCACCGAAAATTGCTCCAACCCATCCAAAATATCCATAACCCAATACCCCTCCGCAGTATGCAATGACACACCAGAAAATAAAGGACAGAAAATCAAGTATGCTCTTCAGTAATAAAAGTTCACAATAAACCAAAAAAGAGAAAATTAAAGTTGCACTGAAAATCGCTCCTGTCCATCCATGGTATTCATAAGCGAATTCGCTACCACGATATGCCATCGCACAATCGAAAAAAAGAAGATAGATAAAAGTTAAATAAGGAGTAAGACGGTAAAACATATTTATTCTCCGTTGCGGCGATTCAGGATCGTAAATATGACAGCAACACTCACCGGCAATCTTGGGAGAGCATAACGCACAGATGGTGTTGGCCCTGTTCTCAAAGTCGATCCTGCTCCAAGAACGAGTCCGGGCACTTCAGATACAATCGCCTTAAGCCATTTTTCATTTACAACAATTCCCTTTCCCCGCGCAACAATTCCAGCAACGCTGTTTCCAAAATG
>BNUD01000175.1 GCA_025997095.1 Betaproteobacteria bacterium
GTCATCAGGGGAGGCTTTGCCTCCGAAGGTACTGATACCTGACCTCTGTCACCTGATCCCTGATGTGCGAACGCATTGCGATCTGCGCTTTCGTATCCATGTAAAAAAGAATAGAATCGTCCAAATCTTTTCCGGCAGGGCGGCAGCGCAGAAACCGCCCCACTTTTTTTCTATTTATGAAAGCAAAATAATCATGCAAAACAATGTAAATCCCCTTGACTTTTCCAAAACCGCCGCAACAATTTTTGCAAGCAAGCAAGCAAGCAAGCAAGCAAGCAAGCAAGCAAGCAAGCAAGGGCGCTTTTCATCTTCTGCCTGTCGCTGCCGACGGGCTTTATCTCTTCCGCGTCAGCATCTGACGTAACCGTAAATACTAACTACTCGGCAAGTAGCATCTATGGCAACAGTAGCAATGGTTCCGGTGATGTCAATAGTGGCTATGGCACCACCGCCAGCGCGGATGATTCCCATAATCATCACAACACCGTAACCGTCAATGCGGCTGTTAGTGTTTATTCTGGCTACGGCATTTACGGGGCTTACTGGAACACGAGTGCTGCGGATGTCACCCACAACACCGTGCGCATCGAGGGTAGTGGCAGTGTTAGTGATTATGCAATATATGGCGGGCGGAATGCCTACGGCGGCGGCACAGTCTCTGACAACCAGGTCATCATCAACACATCGGGGAGTGTTGAACTAGGAGTTGGTCAATCTCTCGTCGGCGGTGAAGGAAAGGGCGACGCCACAGTGACGAACAACCAGCTCACGATTCAAAACACCAATACGGGGAGCTTGACTCTCAATAACGCTTCGCTTTACGGCGGACGGGGGGAAAATGGCAACGTCACGTTTAACACGCTGACCCTTCAGGGGTCGGGGAATATAAATGATATTGGTGGTGATGCTACCCTCTGTGGGGGGTATGCCACCAATACTGGCGCCGCAGAGGACAACACTGTCTATATCGGGAAGGATAAGGAGGGCAACGGCGATTACGCTGGCACCATGACAGGCGTTCCTGTTTATGGTGGACGGTCCGTTTCGAGTAATGCTAACCGCAACCATATCTTCATGAGCAACGGGGCGGTTTCTATACTCCGCGGCGGGTCTGCTGGTGGCGCGGGCAACGCCACCCACAACACGATCTCCATCAGCGGAGGGGCGCTCACTGGCGACATCGTCGGCGGGAGTACTACTTCGGGCAACGCCACCCACAACACGGTCTCCATCAGCGCTTCCGGTAAAACATACGCAAACATTTACGGCGGGCGTGCTTCCGGCGCTGCTGGCGACCTGTTCACCGGCAACACCCTGAACCTCGCCGCAGGCAATACCATCACTTCCGTGCGGAACATGGCGACGATCAACTTCACTTCCGCAGGCGCGGCGGGCATCACCACGCTGTACACCACGCCCACAGGCGCGGCGGGCGATCCGCTGGTCACACTGAACACCAACGCCAACGCCATCACCTTCGACGGCACCATCACCGGCACAGGCGGCATCGACAAGCAAGGCGACGGCACCCTCACCCTCAACGGCACGAACGACTACAGCGGCGGCACGACCGTCAGCGCGGGAACGCTCAGCATCGGCGACGACAACAACATCGGCAGCGGCACAAACACCTTGGCAGGCGGCACGTTGCGACTTGCCAACGGCACATACGCCAAAAACTGGACGCTCGGCACGGGAAGCAATGCCATTGAAATCGTCTCTGTAGGCGACACCGCCACCATGAACGGCATACTTTCCGGCAGCGGCAGTTTCAGCAAAACTGGCGCGGGCAAGCTCACTTTGAGCGGCGCAAATGACTACGGCGGCAGCACGACGGTCAGCGCGGGAACGCTGGCGCTCACAGGCAACGGCAGTATCGAAGACTCTTCCGGCGTTACGCTCAACAATACGAGCGGCGCGGTTTTTGATATTTCCACCATAACCAACAGCGGCACAACGATAAAAGGTCTCATCGGCGGCGGCGCAAGCGGCGGCAATGTCGATTTGGGCGACAAAACGCTCACCGTCAATAACGGCGACACGAATAGTTACGGCGGCATCATCTCCGGCAACGGCAGCCTGACCAAAGACGGCGCGGGCACGCTGATTTTGAGCGGCACCAATAACTACAACGGCGCGACCACCATCAACGGCGGCGTTTTGCAATTGGCGAACTCAGCGGCGGTAAGTAACGCCACCAGCTTCAATACCGGCACAACCGGCAGCACGGGAACGCTGACGCTGGCTTTCGACGGCGGATTTGACAAAGATGTTGGCGGCGATGGCAACCTGACCGCCAACCCCGGCAGCGGCAATACCCTGACCCTCTCCGGCACGAACGACTATACCGGCATGACCACGGTACAGAGCGGAACATTGGCACTGAACAGCGCCCTCGCCTCGTCGTACCTCACTTTGCTTGGCGGCACCACGTTCAACCGGAATAGCCAATCACATTCACTGGATAACGGCTCCCTCACGGTACACGGCAGCGCGACCTACACGGGCAACCTTTCCGCCCAAAACGCGACCCTGAATTTCTACCTGCCGGGCGGAATTACAGCCAATAGCACACTGTTAAAGGTCGATGGCGACGCAAACATCACGGGCAGCGCGGTAACACTCGCCCTCGACGGCAGCGCGATCAGCCTGACCGCCTTGCGCCAAACGGAAAGCATCAAGCTCATCGCAACAAGCACAGGTATCATTGGCAACATCAGCAATCCAGACAACAAAGCCACACTCACGGTAGGCTCGACCTTCTCCGCCGATTTCGATGTCACCCAAAGCGGCAACGACCTCGTGGCGACGCTGACAGGCGGGCCGGGGACGCTGCCAGTCCCCACCGTCACCCCGCCCACACCCACGACGCCCCCCGACCGCACCACCCCCGCCGACCTCGAATGGACGGGCGCGACCAACCGCAATTGGAACATCC
>BNUD01000176.1 GCA_025997095.1 Betaproteobacteria bacterium
GCTGGCGCTCTGCCGTCGCCTCAATCGTGATTATGAAGTCATCCCCCAGCAGTCCGAGTCCATGATACAACTCGCCATGATCCGCTTGCTCGTCAAGCGACTTGCTGATTTTTAAAACAGCTTCTAACATGACTTTGTGGGTTGGGTTTTGGGGTTTGCTTTTATTTTTTGCTTGCAAAAAGGTTTGGCGGCGAAGCCGTTAACCCGTCCAGCCATCTGGATGCGCGCTGGTGGCCGCGCAGCGGCGGTTTCCAGCGAATGCACGGGGTGTGGGGTGGTGATTCTTTTGTCCGGGATTCAGAGAGGGGGGGGATGGCTGGGAGGGCAATGGGGGCGCGGGGTTTTGGGATTTTTTTATGCGGCAAAAATATCGCGAAATTTGCACAAAATGTGCCAGAAATGTGACAGAAACGGACGTTTTTGCGTTTTATTTGTCCGGGAATGATCGCAGAGTGAACAAGGCTGGATGCCGCGCCGGGGTTGGGATAGAGGGCGTTTTTTTTGAGGACGGATTACATTTGATAAAATATTCCGAATCGGACGCGAATCGGACGCGAATCGGACGCGGAGGGTACGCAAAATTATGGTCGTTTCTAATGCGAAAATTCACGCGCGAGAAGCATCGTCCAGAAGTTCGCGCAGGATGTCGAGCACGAGGGTGGTATCCCCTCCCGACAGACCCAGAAATGGCCGCGCCGGGATGTGGCCGTCGCGGGTGCCGAACTGGTGCACGGCGGCGTTGGCGTTGCCGAATGAGCGGTTTGTCCCCACTTCCACCCCGGCGCCGCCGTCTGTCACCTGGGCGTGGATGTTTTTGCGAAGTTCGCCGGTGGCGTCGAGCGGGCGGATCAGCGTGGGCACCTGACTTGTCGCCAGCCGCCCTTTGTTTGCGCCGCTCGTGGTCGAGATCGAACGTCCTTCGCCGAGCATTTTGCGATACCGCGCCAGCACCGTGCCGGGTTTTAACGGTTTCCACGGTGAGCCGTCCGGCCCGGTGCCGGTCTCGAAGCGGCGGATGGTCGACTCAACCAGCGTTTCACCAATCTCTTTCATGGCAGGGGCCATGCCCGCAGGCGTCGTCACGCCCAGCAACTGTTGCAGAACGGCCAAAACCTGGGGGGAATCTACGGTGATGGTGATGGATGTCATGATTTTTGACTCCTTATAACCTATACTGGACGCAAGGAATTGCGGCAAAATCTCCCTGCGAATGCAAACGGTATGCCTGATACCTGTTGTCGCCATGAGGCAATGCTTGGCAGGTCGGGAATTCCGACCCGGTGGAAGGACGGGAGTCTCCACGCAGTTCCCACGGGGGAGATCAGGCGCTCCCCCATTTTATTGTGTATCCCGCTTCAAAATACGTCGAACGGTTGCATCCCGCTCCGCCTCATCACGGGACAGCCTCCGAAAACTCGCCAAGAAAAGCTTATCCCCCACCTTTGTGGCCTTCACGACAGTAACATATCCGCCTTCAGTCTCCGTTGGGTTCACCCGCAGGTAGACGATGTGGTGATCGCTCTCCTGCACCTTGTGCGTGGAGTTGTCGATTGTCTCCTGTACCTTGGCGTATTCAGTGGGGGATATTTCCGGGTGCTTCCCTGGACGAACCTGCTTTGCAACCGTCTCATCCGACAACACCACGACCCGAACGCCATCCTTCGCCCCGATCGCAATAGCGTCTGCGTCCGGTATTCGTGCAATCGGCCATGTCGTCCCTTTCTCTGGGTGTGCGAACCAATCTGAAAACGCTTTTGTCATCATGCTCGCGCTGATGAGCTGCGCAGCCAACGGCTCCGGAAGTTTTTCTGCCTTCTGCTCCACGATTCCTCGTATGCCCTCCGCCACGCTCCGCCCTGGCGCATAGGCCCAGCCCTTGCCCACGCCCGGCAGCGTGCCGTTTTCCCCGACCTTGTCCCACCCTTCCGGCGGGGTGGTCGCATCATCCGGCCCCGGCGCCCGCACCGACGTCACCCGGCACTGGCAGCCGAAGCCGTTTGGGGGGAAGTGGGTTTGCCAGAATGGATGGTCGTGGCGCAAGACCAGCCCGCTCCACGCCAGATGCTGCGGGCGCGGGTTGGTGACGGCCTCGGAGTGGATATATTTCCAGTACGGGCGGCGGGCGAGCAGGTCGGGGTCGGTGAGCTGGGCATATCTGCCTGCCATGTAACTCGTGCGCAGGTTCGTCTCCCAGATCACCCGCGTGCGCCACGCCTCGCCCGCCGGGGTACCTTCGCCTGTCCAGCCTGTCCAGCCGTGTTTGGCAACGAGCTGCCTGAAGTCCTTGCGGAATTCTTCAAGACCGGTGCCCTTTGAGATGGACTTGTCCACCGCGCCCATCAAGTCGGCGAGCAGGTCGCCCTTGGCTCCGGCGACGATGAATGATTTGTCATGCGCGTCCTGCCAGATGTCATCCCAGTGCTCGGTGTCCAGCGGCACCTTGCCGCGAAAGAATTCGAGCTGCTCGGCAAAGGGCAGGTTGAAGCTGGCGCGAAGGTCGGGTTTAGGGGCGGGCATGATTTACCGTTTCAAAGTAGGGGCACGGCGCGCCGTGCCCGTACAGGCTGGCTGGCGCGCGCCGTGCCCGTACAGGTTCATAGTCCTCGCCGCCGTAGCGCGGCGTCGATGTGTTCCCATTCATCCCGGCATTCGGAATCGCACCAGCGGCGCATGTCGGCGATGGGGTCGCCGCAATTCAAACAATAGCCTGTCGCCTCTGGCGCTTCCGGTTTTTGTTTCGCCTGGCCGAAGCGTTGCTGGCAGAGGGCGAGGCGTTCGATGCGCTCCTGCGTCATATCCGCGAGGTCTGCCATCATGCCCCCCGTGCCACGTCGTAGCGCCCGGCCAGATCCATCGCCGCCAGCGCCGTCGTCACCGCCTCTGCCAGCCCCTCGCTCGATAGCTTCGGCCATGCCGCGCCCAGCATGGCGC
>BNUD01000177.1 GCA_025997095.1 Betaproteobacteria bacterium
TTACGATTACGGGTAAATGCGGTTTCTTTCGCCCTGGCGCGGATGGCGAAAGATTCAGAGCGCACATAGGCTCCGATGGACTCAAATATGGCGTTGACATTGCAGGGTCATGATTGGCTTTCAGTGATGGCTTTACAGGACTAATTATACCGTAAATTATTGATTTTGTAGGTTGTTTTTGCTAACTTAATGGTATTGAACCTAACCTGCCCGCCGCTGCAACATCGGAACGTTCAGGGCGGGTTTGAAACCCGCCCCTACCTACAATTTCCCCCGCCTTCGTCATGCCCGCAACATTTATATCTGCACAACATATCCCGTCGTGTTAAACATGTTTTTTGCTTGTTTTTCAGGCGTTCCCCGATGTTACAATCCGTCCCCTCGTTTTTTTCGTTTTTCTCCCGGTCGTTCATTTCCATGCAATTCTGTGGTTTCTCCCTGCGTAACAATCTTTTCGTCGCGCCCATGGCGGGGGTGACGGATCGGCCTTTTCGCCAGTTGTGCAAGCGTCTGGGCGCGGGGTTGGCGGTGTCCGAGATGGTGACGTCCAATTCGCTGCTCTACGGCAGCGCCAAAACCCGCCGCCGTGCCGAGCATACGGGCGAGGTTGCGCCCATTTCGGTGCAGATTGCGGGCGCTGACCCGCTGATGCTGGCGCAGGCGGCGCGTTATAACGTGGAGAATGGCGCGCAGATTATTGACATTAACATGGGGTGTCCGGCGAAGAAGGTGTGCAACGTCATGGCGGGTTCCGCGTTGATGCAGGATGAGGCGCTGGTCGCCCGCATCCTGAATGCCGTGGTGGCGGCGGTGCCGGAAACGCCGGTGACGCTGAAAATTCGCACCGGTTGGAACCGCGAACACAAGAACGCGCTCGCCATCGCCCGCATCGCGGAGGATTCCGGCATTCGCGCGCTGGCGATTCACGGTCGCACCCGCGCCGATCAATACACGGGCGAGGCGGAGTACGACACGATTGCCGAAGTCAAGGCGGCGATCAGGATTCCGGTCATCGCCAACGGCGACATCACGACGCCGGAAAAGGCGAAATACGTGCTCGACCTGACCCGCGCCGATGGCGTCATGATTGGTCGGGCGGCGCAGGGACGTCCCTGGCTGTTTCGGGAAATCGAGCATTTTTTGCGGACAGGCGAAAAGCTGCCGCCCGCGCAGGTGACGGAAATTCACGCGATTTTGCGGACGCATTTGCAGGATTTGTATGCGTTTTATGGCGTGGAGACGGGCGTGAAAATCGCCCGCAAGCATATTGCCTGGTACACGCGAGGTCTGGCGGGGTCGGCGGCGTTTCGCAAAATGATGAACACTTTGCCTTCCATTGCCCTGCAACAGCAGGCGGTGGATGATTTTTTTCTGCGTCTGGCGCTACACTCCGAGCATCTCGATTATGCGGATATGCCGGATACGCAAGCGGATGTACATTCTTTGGAGGCGCTGGCGGCATGAGCCAACATATTCAAGCGGGAAAATGTCCGATTGGGGAAATCCGTCGATACGAAGATATTTCCCTCTGCATCCGTGATGCGTTGGAGCAGTATTTCCGCGACCTGAACGGCGAAAAGCCGAATGCCATTTACGATATGGTCATTAAAAGCGTCGAGCGTCCCATGCTCGAAATCGTGTTGCGCCAGAGTCAGGGCAACCAGACGCAGGCGGCGGAAATGCTGGGCATCAACCGCAACACCCTGCACAAAAAACTCACCGAATTCCAGTTGATTTAATTTTTTTATTGCCAATACCATCATGAAAATCCAGCAAGCATTGATTTCCGTTTCCGACAAAACAGGTGTTCTGGCGTTTGCCAAGGGCTTGGCAGCCCAGGGTGTCAAACTGCTTTCCACGGGCGGTACCGCCAAATTGCTCGCGGAAGCGGGTCTTGCCGTGACGGAAATCGGCGATTACACCGGTTTTCCCGAAATGCTCGACGGTCGGGTGAAGACCCTGCATCCCCGCGTGCATGGCGGCATCCTCGCCCGCCGCGACCTGCCCGAACATCTGGCGACCCTGGCGGCGCACGATATTCCCACCATCGACCTCGTGTGCGTGAATCTCTATCCCTTCGCTGCTACCGTCGCCAACCCCTGCGGCGTCGCCGTCGGTGCGAATCTGCCGGAAGCCTACGAAAAAGCCTTCAAGACCGATTCCACTTCCGCCTTTGGCGGCATCATCGCCTTCAACGGCGAGGTGGACGAAGACATCGTACACGCCATGAGCGCGCGCAAACACTTCGTCGAAGTGCTGATTGCGCCCGCGTTTTCCGCCGCAGCCAAGACCTTGCTCGCCGCCAAACAAAACCTGCGTGTGCTGGAAGTGCCCCTGCAAGCCGGACAACACGCGCTGGAATTGAAGCGTGTTGGCGGCGGGCTGCTCGCGCAGACGCCGGACAATTTCAACGTCCAGCCGGAAAATCTGAAAGTCGTCACCCAAAAAGCGCCGACCCCGACCCAAATCGAAGACCTGCTGTTCGCCTACCGCGTCGCCAAATTCGTTAAATCCAATGCCATCGTCTTCTGCGGCGGCGGCATGACCCTGGGCGTTGGCGCGGGTCAGATGAGCCGCGTCGATTCCACCCGCATCGCCAGCGTCAAGGCGCAAAACGCCGGTCTGCCGCTGGCGGGTTCGGTGGTCGCGTCGGACGCCTTCTTCCCCTTCCGTGACGGCGTGGACGTGCTCGCCGCCGCAGGCGCAGTCGCCGTCATCCAGCCCGGCGGCTCCATGCGCGATGAAGAAGTCATCGCAGCCGCCAACGAACATGGATTGGCAATGGTGTTCACTGGAGCGCGGCATTTCCGGCACTGAAGCATGTCCAGTTTCTCGTTACAGGAAATAGAACTTGCCATCCTGACGCTGCGCGGTCAGCGGGTGTTGCTTTCCAATGAACTGGCGAAGC
>BNUD01000178.1 GCA_025997095.1 Betaproteobacteria bacterium
GGAAAAGGGGGCAGCGCGGTTATGACGCAGGCAAGAAAACCAAGGGGCGAAAGCAGCATATCGCAGTAGATACGATGGGATTTATACTTGCCGTCGTCGTCCACTCAGCCGGTATTCAGGATCGTATTGGCGCTCGCGCCGTACTGATCCGGCTGTTTCGCTGGCTGCCGAATATTCAGAAGGTTTTTGCCGATGGCGGCTATACCGGCAAATTAATCGACTGGACAGCGGACATGTTTGCCGCAACGCTGGAAATCGTCAAACGAAGCGATGCCGGAAAGTTCGTCGTCTTGCCCAAACGATGGATCGTTGAAAGAACCTTCGCTTGGCTGGCGCTCTGCCGTCGCCTCAATCGTGATTATGAAGTCATCCCCCAGCAGTCCGAGTCCATGATCCAACTCGCCATGATCCGCTTGCTCGTCAAGCGACTTGCTGATTTTTAAAACAGCTTCTTACGGGCGGGGTTTCAACCGGAGTTAGTTTTACGATGAATCAGGTCGCAATCGCGGGCGCGTTCCAGTACGGCGCGTTTCATCTTCCGCCATGACAGCCGCCGGTCTTCCGCATCGGAGACGAAAGGAATCTGCTTGCCCTTGACGCGGATTACGCCGTCTTCTTCCAGCTCATTGCCGTAGCGCGGCACCACAATATCGACCTCAATGCCGCAGGATTGCAGGGTTTTTCTGAATGTTTCAATGGATGCGGACACGCCATTGATACGGGGAAAATAAACATTTGAAACCATCAGGACGCGCATGGGATTGTTTCGCAAATTGTCTGGATGCCGCATGTTATTCCGATTCGCATTAGAAGCGAACCTTTGTCGACTTCGCCTTGCCGTGCAAGAGCACTGTCTTCGGGCAGTCTTCGCGTCTCGCTTCTAATGCGAATCGGAATTAAACGAAATTCGCGCGAAAATCCCGTGAAAAATCCATTTGTGCTGAAAGACCATGCGGGGATCGTGTATTTAACGTATCTTGACTGCACGTTATCCTCTTTTAGCTGCTTCTTAGCGGATTTTTTGTTGCGTGTACCGGATTGGGGCTGTTACGATTGCCGACGTTTCAAAACACCAACATATCAACACAGAATAAGGAATCTGCATGAGCAACAGTCTTGTCGCCCGCAGCCTGAAAAAAATGCAGGGACTGTGGACGAAATCCCAACACCCCAAGCCACTCGACGAACGCGGGCTGCAAAAAATCCGCGAACAACTTCAGGAATGCGCGCGCGGCGCGGGCGGCGAAGTGTCTGCCCGTGGGCGTGCCCGCCGTCTGGGGGAAAGCTATCTGAAACTGGACGCGGCGGGGCGACATGCCTTTTTGCGCCTGATCGCCACCGGATTCGGTCCTGACCCGGACAAGGTGGCGACGGCGCACGCGCATTATCAGGCGGCGCTCGGCACGCCCGAACAATGGAACGCCGAAGCGCATTTGTGGAGCGCCCTGCGCTCGCCGCGCACACGCATCCTCACCCAGTTCAACGCCTTGCCGCAGGGTGTGCGTTTTCTGGTCGACCTGCGCGTGGATTTGCTTAAGCTACTGAAAGAAGACCCGGAACTCGCCTCCCTCGACCGTGAGTTGGAACATTGTCTGTCCGCATGGTTTGACGTGGGTTTTCTGGAATTGCGCCGCATCACCTGGCAATCGCCCGCCGCGCTTCTGGAAAAACTCATTCAGTACGAAGCGGTGCATACCATTCATTCCTGGGCTGACCTGAAAAACCGGCTGGATTCCGACCGCCGCTGCTACGGTTTTTTCCACCCACGGATGCCGGACGAACCGTTGATTTTCGTGGAAGTCGCCTTAACCGACCACCTCGCGGACGACGTGCAACACCTGCTCGATGAACAAGCGCCGGTGTTCGACACCAAATCCGCCGACACCGCCATTTTTTATTCCATCTCCAACACCCAGCACGGTCTGCGCGGCGTGTCTTTCGGCAACTTTTTGCTGAAACGGGTGATTGAGGATTTGCAGCGCGATTTCCCGCAGTTGAAACACTTTTCCACCCTCTCGCCTCTGCCCCTGTTGCGCCGTTGGGCGGACAAGACCCCGGAAGCCTGGCAACACGCGTTCCAGTCCAGCGATTTGGAGCGCATCGGCAAACTGGCGCAATGCCCCGCCAGCGTGGCAGGCATACAAACCCTGCTCTCCGACCCCCTCTGGGCAAGCAACACCCGCCTAACCCGCGCCCTGCAAGCCCCGCTCACCCGTCTGGCGGCGCACTATCTGCTCACCGCCAGGGCAGGAGAAACGCGCCTCTACGACCCGGTCGCGCGCTTTCACCTGGGCAACGGCGCGCGCGTCGAACGCCTGAATTTCCTCGCCGACACCTCGGAGAAAGGCTTGCAACAATCCTTTGGCATGATGGTGAATTATCTCTACGAGCCGGACGACATCGAAGAAAACGTGGAGCGCCTGCTCTCCACCGGAAAAATCGCCGCCAGTTCCAGCGTGAGACATGCGGCGAAGTGAAAAAGCAGGGGGGCAGGATTACTCCCCCTCAGGCTGATGACAAACCCCGTAACCCGCCGCCTGAGAGCGACGGCGTCTCGCCGTCGCTCTCAGACATAGAGCAGGTTAACAAATTTGATTTGCGTGTCAATTTGTTAATCTGCTCTAATAGGCTGTCCTTCATTGCTAACTGCCGTATTGAAATCTTTGACACTCTTATATTATAGCAAATTAACTTAACATAGCGCATACCCATCATGTTTGAACCAGGCGGAGATATCGGATAGGGAGATGTTGTTAAAGGCACAGGCAATAGCGTCATCGAGAAGCGCTTTGGCACGTACTTTGAGTTTGCGCAGGATCGCCTTGATTTTTGACCACATCAGTTCGATGGGATTGAGATCGG
>BNUD01000179.1 GCA_025997095.1 Betaproteobacteria bacterium
AACTGGTGTTGAACAGGGACGAAGAAGCCGAACAGCGCACCGATTGCGCCTTGCGGTTTCAGGGGCAATACTTTGATGCTGAAACGGGATTGCATTACAATACCTTCCGCTACTACGACCCCGGTTGCGGACGATTCATCTCGCCTGACCCGATTAACATTCAGGGCGGGATGAACCTTTATCAGTATGCGCCTAATGCATGGAATTGGATTGATCCGTGGGGATGGTGTCCTGAACTTGCAAAAGCTAGACAAAGTGGCGTTGCCAAAGCATGGAGGCAAGAAAAGCAATTAGTTAAACTAACTGGCAAAGGTACGCGGAGATGGACAAAAGTAGAACGTGCAGAGTTGTTATCACACGGAAAGGTTAAAGGGTATGAAGGGCACCATGTCAACAGTGTAGAGGCTCACCCAGATTTAGCGGCAGTCCCTGACAATATTAAATTTGTCAAAGGTAGAACTGGACACATAGCAGAGCACAACGGCAACTTCCAAAATGCAACAACTGGACAGCTGTTGAATCGTAGTGCAAAGCTGGAAGCAGCAAAATCTTCTGGAAAAGGAGCGTAGGAAATGAAACTCATAACACCCATTCTATTGTCAATGGAGTCTTTTTCTTTTCATGGACAAAAGGAACTAAATAATGGCACAAAATTATTTGGTAAGGCACCTCATGTAGGGGCTGAGGCATATCTTCATGGTGTGTATCCAGCACTGGATAAGAATGATATTGATTTTTTAGCTCAGCGCATACATAGGGAAATACCCAAAAACCTAGCGCAGCTTTATTCTGAGGCAAATGGATTTAGTTATTTTATCGATACATTCACAGTATTTGGTTTGAGAAAAAACTCTTCAAGAGACATTGAAGCTGTGTTATCTCAGCCTTATGACCTACTAGAGCCAAATACGATTGAACGAATATCCGGCGCTGAAGACGATATGGTTTTCTTTGCATCTTACGACTGTGATGGAAGTTTACTCTATGTCAGAAAGAATGATGAAAGAGTGTTCTTTTGTAGTTCAGATTCAACAGCACCTATCAAGATTTGGTCGTCCATGTCTGAAATGCTTTCCGTTGAGGCAGATAGAATCAAGATATTATTTGACTCCGATGGAGTTGAAATTGATTCTTCCGTTTCTACTTCGCCAATATGCAGTCATTAATGGAGCCATTTTTTCACGTATTGAGGCACTGACATGAGCAATAAAATATTTCACAATTTGTTGAAAGAAGAAATTAAAAAAAATGTTGACGAGATGTTTTTTAGAGTCAACAATGATGGGACTTGCTTAAAAAAATCAACTGCTTATGAAGGCGGATTTCGTTTTCGATATTTGGCTTCTGGCACCTTGCTTTCCTCTCAACTCTATTTTAATAATACGGAAATTGATAGGTTTATCATGGACATAGACCCAAAATACACTCGCGGTTCATATGCTCAGGTCGCAATGAATTTATGGGATGCAAAGCCAATGCCAAATATGGTAGATCCCGGCGGTCATATTCTTGTTCCAAGTACTGCAAATGACCCTAAAGCACGAAGCACTTTCTGGGAAATAGACAAGAAGGGCAATAAAATCACAGGGCGTTCTTCTTGTTGATATGAGAAATCTATGAATCCATACAAATGTAAGCAAATTGTATTTGCATACCTCACTACTCCTTTGGTGGATATTGAGGCTATATTGGACAAGGAAATTGAAATGGATAAATTGAGCAAGAAGTCAGTTGGCATCTATCCCGTTGATTCCGTTTTTGATTCTAGTGACGTTTATCGCCCTCAAGTTTACAATGCAAACCCTACAAAAGCCCTATTTTTTGACTGTTATTCAACAAAAGGGACTATAATGATTAGCAATATCAGTGACGGGTGGAATACGTTATGCCATATACTAAGTAGCTCTACTGCCGGACATGTTTATATGTTCCAGTTTGATGACCCAAGAGAAGAGTCACACTTGAGTTGTTTTTCTTGTATTAAAAACGGTGAAGATGTTAGGATAGTCTATGCTATCAAAGACCCGCGATGGAAATTCTTTCAGAAAGGCGAAATACTGTCTTTTGAGAACAATGACTATTATCAGAGGAGGGTAATATCTTCCAGAGTTAATAGGGATATATTGTCAGAATATTGTCATTTCCTTCATCTTGAAGTTGAAAAAGATGAATTTTGGGAAGTCAAAAATAAATCAATATTGTTTGAATACCGATGGTGATTACCGTGTTGCTACACACACAGCACGTAGCGCGGACATTTCGTAGGGAGGAAAAGCGAAGCGCCTTCCACCATCCGCCCTATTCAACACGCCATTGCTGATGATAGAATGGCGAATGTTTTTCACCTTTCAAAACCAGTTGTTTGACATTTTTACATGACCGCATTTCAACGCCTTTCGCATAAATTATTCACCGTTCCATGCTGGTTTTTATCCGCCATGATTCTGGTGCTGATTGCGTTTTTCCTGTTTGCCGGAACCGCGCAAGGCGTTGCTGTGCCCTTATCCGTAGCCCGGCTTGCGGATGGGCGCTGGATACTGAGCGGCATGGACGAAGTGCATTGGCTGTTTGTTCCTGCGGCGGCGGAAGCCACGGGTCCGCACAGAAGTGGCGTCACGCACCTTCTGGCGCAGATAGAAGACGATCAGGGCGGCGCGGTGCGTTTTTATCGTGACAAACAGGGGTATGTCCGCGAAATTGGCGACAGCGCCGATCATCGCCTGCGGTTAAGCTATCAGGATTTCAGCGTTGCCGGACAACGGCAAGCCCGACTGATTGAGATCGAACAAACCGCAGGGGGTCAATCGGGTAA
>BNUD01000180.1 GCA_025997095.1 Betaproteobacteria bacterium
CCGACATGGTGGTGGACTGGCTGGCTGCCGGGATCGACCCGAATCAGGCCGTCATTTTTCGGCAATCGCATGTGCCCGAACACGCCGAACTGCATCTGCTTTTGTCCATGATGACGCCGTTAGGTTGGCTGGAACGGGTGCCCACCTACAAAGACCAGCAGGAAAAACTCTCCGGCAAGGATTTGACGACCTACGGTTTTTTGGGCTATCCGCTCCTGATGGCGGCGGACATCCTGATTTATCGCGCTGACCGTGTGCCAGTGGGCGAAGATCAGATTCCGCACATCGAGTTTTCGCGCGAAATTGTCCGCCGCTTCAACCACATGTACGGGCGCGAACCCGGCTTTGAAGAAAAGGCGAAAGAGGCGGTGAAAAAACTGGGCGGCAAGAAGGCGCGTCGCTACGAGGAACTCCGCACGCGCTTCCAGCAGGACGGCGACAAGGAAGCCATCGCCGAAGCGCACGCCCTGTTGGAAGAAATCCAGCATCTTTCGCTCGCTGACCGGGAGAGACTGTTTGGCTATCTGGAAGGTTCCGGCAAAATGATTCTCGCCGAACCCGCCGCGCTGCTGACCGAAGCCTCGCGTATGCCCGGTCTGGACGGGCAGAAGATGAGCAAGTCCTACGCCAACACCATCGCGTTGCGGGAGCAGCCCGATAGCGTCGTCAAGAAGGTGCGCGCCATGCCCACCGACCCCGCCCGTGTGCGCCGCACCGACCCCGGCGACCCGCAAAAATGCCCGGTCTGGCAACTGCATCAGGTGTATTCCGACGACGCTTGCCGCGCCTGGGCGAACGCCGGATGCCAGAGCGCCGGAATCGGCTGTCTGGAATGCAAACAGCCGGTCATTGACGGCATCCTGAAAGAACTCGCGCCGATACAGGAACGCGCCCGTTACTACGAATCCGACCCCAACCTCATCCGCAACATCTTGGCGGACGGCAGCGAAAAAGCGCACGAACTCGCCCGCGAAACCATGCGCGACGTGCGCGAGGCGATGGGGTTGTAGGCAGGGATCAGATGTCAGGTGACAGGTGGCGGGCAGGGCAATTATCCTCCCTCTCTGCCAAAGGGCTAGAATACGTAAATGCGGGAGACAAAAAGCAGCACCTGATAAAAGGAGCGCGAGATGTGGCAGATGAGGATGAGGCTACGGAGTTTTGCTGGCGGAGAGGGCGTCTGCCTTTCGTTAGTCCACTGGCATCCATGGGGGTTCAAAAAATTCCTTATAAAGCAATTGTTTATGTGGTTTTCATTGTCCATGCTCGTCTTGCGAAGTCCACCGAAATCCAGTATTCTTTGATGGTCAAGTTGATGGGTAGGGAGTTCGACGGAGAATGCCAAAAATTGCGAGACGGTTGACAGCATTAGAGGTCGCCAATCTGAAAAAAAAGGGACTCCACGCAGTCGGTGGGGCGGTCGGGCTGTACCTGAGGGTCGCCGATGGGAGCAGAGGCTGGATTTATCGCTATTCGATGGACGGGAAGCGATTTGACTACGGGCTAGGCAGGTATCCAAGCGTTCCATTGGATGCTGCACGGGCTGCGGCAATGGCGCAACATCTGAAAATTCGGAATGGTATCAACCCCGTCGAAGAGCGGGCATCACGACGCACGGAAAAGACGCTGGCTGTCCTGAAAAACAAAACGTTCAAGGAATGCGCCGCGCTTTATATAGAGGCGCACAGCGGGGAGTGGCGAAATCCAAAGCACATCAAGCAGTGGGAGTCGACGCTGGCTACTTATGCTTTCCCTGTGTTTGGTGGTTTGTCCGTATCCCAGATTGACACTGGCTTGGTATTGGTGGTGTTGCAACAGAAGACGCAGGGGCAAGGCGGGCAAAGTGGCGAGTTCTGGAAAGTAAAGAACGAGACAGCAAGCCGCCTGCGCGGGCGAATTGAGGCGATTCTGGATTGGGCGACCGTCCGAAAATATCGCACAGGCGACAACCCTGCGCGATGGAGCGGGCACCTTGAGCACGAGCTACCCAAACCCGGCAAAGTGCAGGATGTACAGCATTACAAATCGTTGCCTTGGCAGCAGGTCGGGGAATTTGTCCAAAAGCTGCGAGGACTGCGTGGGGTGCCATCTGCAATAGCCTTGGAATTCCTGATTTTGACGGCTGCCCGGTCAGGAGAAGTCAGGGGAGCTACCTGGGACGAAATCGACTTGGAAAAGAAGGTTTGGACGGTTCCTGCCAAACGGATGAAAGCAGGTCAACTCCACAGGGTTCCGCTCTCCGCTGCTTCGCTGTCGCTCTTGCGAGCTTTGCCGCGCATTGAGGGGACGAATCTGCTTTTCCCGTCCATTCGAAAAAACGTGGCAATGTCAGACATGGTTTTTTCGCAACTGCTTGCAAGAATGGGATATGACATCACCGCGCATGGTTTCCGCAGTACTTTCAGGACGTGGGGCGGCGAACAGACGAACTACCCACACGATGTCATGGAGCACGCATTGGCACACAAGGAACCAGACCCGGTAGTTGAAGCCTACTCTCGAACGGATTTATACGAAAAACGTATCAAGCTGATGGATGACTGGGCAGAGTTCGCAGACCATTTTTCGGCTCTAGCCGTCTAAGAAGCTGTTTTAGAAATTGGCACGAGAAATGCTATGGAGGGACATTACAGTTGATGTGGAGAAGATAATGTACCCAAGCGATCTGACAGAAGCGGAATGGAAGTGTTTGGCACCCTATCTGGTCAAGCCCTTGCCGACGGAACGTCGGCGAGGGCGTCCGCCG
>BNUD01000181.1 GCA_025997095.1 Betaproteobacteria bacterium
CCGGAGGAAGAATCGGCGGCGGCAACAGGTGAAGGTGGAGAGCGCCCGAATTAGAGCAAATTAACAAATACATGAGCAATTTGTAATAGGCGGATTCTGGAATCCGCTCTACCTAACGTTGGCAATCGGGGATGCGGCTGACGACCACATAGAGGCTGACCTGTTTATCCCAGAGCAGGCTTTCGCGCACGATGGAAATGTTATTTTGCTGCACACCATTAACCAGATAGGCAGCGCCATCATTGGTACAGGCGGACAGCAGGGGCAGAAACAGCAAACAGCAGAACAGGCGTCGCATGGCAATCTCCTTTTTCAGACCAGTATTTTCCAGGACAGCGTTTTACCCGCCGACAGGGAAATCAAAGGCGTATCAGCCCCACAAGGATAGGACATCGGCGCGGTTTTCGGCGCGCTTTTTGGTAATTTATTCAAGGTGATTTTTTCGGAATTGCGCGGAAGATCGTAAAAATCGGCGCCATGAAAACTGGCGAAGGCTTCCAGTTTATCCAGCGCGCCCGCCTGTTCAAAGGCTTCGGCGTACAGTTCCAGCGCAAAATCGGCGGTATAGCAACCGGCGCAGCCGCAGTCCGCTTCCTTGGCGTGTTGCGCGTGCGGCGCGGAATCGGTGCCCAAAAAGAATTTCGGATTGCCGGAAATCGCCGCTTCCACCAGTGCCGCACGATGCGTTTCGCGCTTCAATACCGGCAGGCAATACCAATGCGGGCGCAGACCGCCGCGAAAAATGGCGTTACGATTAAAGAGCAGATGATGCGCGGTGATCGTGGCGGCAACATTGGTGCTCGCCTGCCGCACAAATTCCGCCGCCTCGCGCGTGGTGATGTGCTCCATGACCACTTTCAGACGCGGGAAACGGGTGAGCAGCGGCAACAGCACACGGTCGATGAATACCTTTTCGCGGTCGAAAATATCCACATCCGGGTCGGTGACTTCGCCATGCACCAACAGCGGCAACCCCAGACGCTCCATTTCCGAAAGCGCCCCGTAAGCCTTTTCGATGGATGTCAGCCCGAAATCGGAATTCGTGGTTGCCCCCGCCGGATAGAGCTTCACCGCCTTGACAAAGCCGGACGCCACCGCCCTGCCGATTTCATCCGGCGCGGTGTTATCGGTGAGATACAGCGTCATCAGCGGTTCAAAACGCAAGCCTGACGGCAACGCCGCCAGAATGCGCTGCCGATAGGCAGCCGCCTGTTCCACGTTAATCACGGGCGGTTTCAGATTGGGCATGACGATGGCGCGGGCGAACTGACGGGCGCTATGCGGCAGAACCGCCGCCAGCATCGCGCCATCGCGCAGATGCAGATGCCAATCGTCGGGACGGGTGAGGGTGAGCGTTTGGGTCAGTGGCATCGGTTCATTTCGCGGGCAATAACAGAGACAAGAGTGTAGCGGCTCTTGGGGCGGATGCAAAACAGGGATCAGGGCAATTGCATGAATGCTAATGAAATCACCAATACCGTTTTTCGTGAGGCACGGCTGTACGGGCACGGCGCGCCGTGCCCCTACTCCCTCTCCCCTTGTGGGAGAGGGGTGGCAGCGATTCAGCACGGAATTACGCCTGCACATGCTGGACCATACCCCTCTTCCGCCCCTGTGGGGCACCTTTTCCCACAAGGGGAGAAGGGTGATTCGCGCGGCTTCGCCGTTACAAAGCATGTCTTCAGCATTCATGCGATTGCCCTGGATCAGGGATCAGATGTCAGGGGCAGTGGTTTAGCACGAAATAACGCCGGAACATGCAAAACCCGCCCCCCGCCAAATCGCCGATGGCGTGATGCTCAGGAATCAGGTGACAGGGCAATCACTGCGCCCCCTTCCCATTCGTGGGGCGAGGGAGTTTTTCGTTGGGTAAGCCGCAGGCGCAACCCGACATTGAACGGTTCAGTGAAGCACAACGAGGTCGGGCAAGCGGTTTTTTGGGAGCGACGGCGTCTTGCCGTCGTGCGATGGCGAGGACGCCATCGCTCCCAGTACGACCGTCGGGACGCGCCGCTCACCGACTTTCCCAACCTGCGGGCAGCATCAGAAGCGAGGCGCAGAGCGACGCGGCAATTCGGGCATCAGGGAATCAGGTGACAGATGTCAGTACTTTCTGGAGGCAAAGCCTCCCCTGACGACTGTCACCTGACATCTGATCCCTGAATCGTTACACCTTGAACTGCGCGATTTCGCCGTTCACTTCTCCGGCGAGCTGGTTCAGGCGGGTGGCGCCGCTGGCGGTTTCTTCGGCGGCGGCGTTGTTTTCGTCGGTCATCTGCGCGATGCTCTCGACGTGTCTGGCAATGTCCGAACTGGCTTCGCTTTGTTCCTTCAAGGCGTTGGAAATTTCCGTAATCGCGCTGGAAACCTTGCTGGTTTCACCATGAATGGTCTGGATATGTTCGTGCGCCTGTTGCGCCAGAACCTGACCTTCGCCAACCTGTGACACCACGCGCTCCATTTCGCCCACGGCTTCCTTGGCGGCAACCTGAATCTTGCCAATCATGGTGCTGATGTCGCCCGTCGATTGCGCGGTACGTTCGGCAAGTTTACGCACTTCGTCCGCCACAACCGCGAAGCCACGCCCCTGTTCACCCGCGCGCGCCGCTTCGATGGCGGCGTTCAAGGCCAGCAGATTGGTCTGGTCGGCAACTTCCTTGATGACCTGCACAACCGAAGAAATCTGTTCGGATTCCGCACCCAAAG
>BNUD01000182.1 GCA_025997095.1 Betaproteobacteria bacterium
TGCTCACCACCAAAAACCCGATGGTTCAAAAAGCCGTTGCCAAGCTGGCTGTACTCTCTGAAGACGAACGGACGCGACTGCTCGCCGAGTCGCGGGAAAAACTGCAACGGGATATTTTCGCCCGCGAACGGGCAGCGGAGGAGAAAGGCATTGAGAAAGGCCGTGAAGAAGGTCGTGAAGAAGGGCGTGAAGAAGGGCGAACAGAGGAACGCATGGCTTTTGCCCGGAGGCTCCTTAACCATAACCACACGATTGAGGAAATCATCGAATATACGGGCATCTCCAGAACGGAAATTCAGTCCTTGCTGCATTGATGGCGCACCAACGGAAGCAACCCTCATGACTCAAAAAGCCGTTGCCAAGCTGGCTGTACTCTCTGAAGACGAACGGACGCGGCTGCTCGCCGAGTCGCGGGAAAAACTGCAACGGGATATTTTCGCCCGCGAGCGGGCGGCGGAGGAGAAAGGTCGTGAAGAAGGGCGTGAAGAAGGGCGAACAGAGGAACGCCTGGCTTTTGCCCGGAAGCTCCTTAACCGCAACCACTCGATTGAGGAAATCATCGAATATACGGGCATCTCCAGAGCGGAAATTCAGTCCTTGCTGCATTGATGGCTTGCCAGCGAAAACCTGAATCCCGCCGCCCTTTGGACACGGCGGGATTTTTTTGTGCTGTTTAACGCTCAGGCATATCGCGCAATATAAGCCTTGATCCCTTCCACATCCGCCGCCATGACCTCCACCTTTTGCGGCAGTTTTTCCAGCCCTGCCAACGCGGCGGGACGTTCCGGTTCGTGTCCCAATGCAACCCGCAGGGTTTCCGCGAATTTCGCCGCTTGCGCGGTTTCCAGTACGAGCAGGGGTACGCCTGCGGGTTGCGGATGTTCCAGCGCCACTTTCAAGCCGTCGGCGGTGTGGGGGTCGATGGTCACGCCATAATGCTCGTATGCCGATTTGATGGTCGCCAGTCGGTCGGCGTGCGTACTCTTGCCGGACACGAAAGCGAAGTCGGAGCGTCGTGCCGCGTAGGGCGTATCCCGCAGGTCAAACGCCCCGCCTTTGTCGACTTCCGCCCAGAGTTTGCATACCACTTCCGGTTTGCGCCCCACCAAATCGAACACGAATCGCTCGAAGTTGGATGCCTTGGAAATATCCATTGAAGGGCTGGAAGTCACGTGCGTTTCTTTGGAACTGCGCGGGCGATAAACGCCAGTCTTGAAAAACTCGTCCAGCACGTCGTTTTCGTTGGTCGCCAGCGCCAGTTCCCGGATGGGCAAGCCCATCTGACGGGCGATGTGTCCGGCG
This sequence comes from Betaproteobacteria bacterium, assembly GCA_025997095.1. Lineage (GTDB taxonomy): Bacteria > Pseudomonadota > Gammaproteobacteria > Burkholderiales > Rhodocyclaceae > Azovibrio. Next base: position 1,303 of record BNUD01000182.1, read on the forward strand.
CAGATGTTGCCGAAATTGCCGGACGGCACGCAAAAAGAAACCTGCTGCCCGTTGTTTTGGGTCGCGGCGAAGTAGCCCTTGAAGTAATAGACGATTTGCGCCAGAACCCGCGCCCAGTTAATCGAATTGACCGCGCCGATTTTGTATTTCGCCTTGAAAGCGGCGTCGTTGGAAACGGCTTTCACCACGTCTTGCGCGTCGTCGAACATGCCGGTGATGGCGATGTTGAAAATGTTGTCGTCCGCTGGCGACAAGCCCAGCGAATACATCTGCGCGCGCTGGAATTCGCTCATCCGACCATGCGGCGAGAGCATGAACACCTTGACCCGATGCTTGCCGCGCATCGCATATTCGGCGGCGGAACCCGTGTCGCCGGAAGTCGCGCCGAGAATGTTGATGCTTTCGCCGCGCTTTTCCAGCACGTATTCAAAGAGATTGCCCAGCAACTGCATCGCCATGTCCTTGAAGGCGAGCGTCGGACCGTTGGAGAGTTCGAGCAGGGCGAGCTTGCCTTTTTCCAGCCAGCGCAAGGGCGTAATCTCCGCCGCAACCTCTTCCCCCGTGCGTGTAAAACCGTAGGTTTCGGCAGTGTAGGTTTGATCCAGCAACGCCTTCAAATCGGCAGCGGGAATGTCGTCAATGTATTTCGATAAAATCGCAAACGCGAGGTCGGCGTAGGAAAGCGCGCGCCAGGCGTCGAGTTCGGCGCGACTCACCGTGGGGTAACGCTCAGGCAGGTACAAACCGCCATCCGGCGCAAGACCGCCCAGAAGGATGTCGCAAAAGGGAAGTGCGGGCGATTGTCCGCGAGTGGAGAGATAGCGCATGACGGCAAACACGGGGGAAACGGAAAGTCTGCGATTTTACTCCGCGCACAAGGATTTTGCCCGCCGAATCTTGCCTCAGACCAGCGCCATTCATAACTGGTTTTTATTTCGGGCACAGGATATATTGCGACACCGCTCTGTCACCAAATCTCTAACCCGCACCCCATGAAAAAATCCCCCGCCGCCATCGCCTTCAAGGGCAGCACCGTCGCCGTCATCGTCATCAGCCTGCAAACGCTGGCAAGCCAAACTCTGGCGGACACCGCCCAGGAACTCTTTGGCGAGAGCGATTTTTTCGACGGCGACGCCGGTGTATTGGACTTGACGCAAATCCCTGAAGAAGCGCAGCGCGCGGCGGGCACGCCCGACTGGTTGGACATCCGCGTCTGCTTCGCGCGGCATGGACTCAACATCGTCGGCATACGCGGCGGCATTCCCGAAATCATGGCTTCCGCCCGTGTGGCGGGTCTG
>BNUD01000183.1 GCA_025997095.1 Betaproteobacteria bacterium
TGTTCATGAACGCGCGGCGGGTAAATTCCCCCGGCTCCGCCAGCCGCGCGCCCAATTCCAGACAGCGTGAGAGCAACAGATTCATCACCACCTGCCCGCCATGCCCTTGTAATTCCAGCACGTCTTCCCCGGTAAACGAAGCGGGCGCGGGAAAATAAAGCATCAAGCCCGCGTCAATGACACTGCCATCCGTCGCCAGAAAATTCACCAACGCCGCATGGCGGGGTTTGGGCGTCTTGCCCGTCAGTCGCAAGGCAAAATCCGCCAGATGGCTGCCAGACACACGCACCACCCCCACCCCGCCCCGCCCGGGCGCGGTGGCGATGGCGGCGATGGTGTCGGCGGGGATGATGGGTGGCAGGGGCATAAAAATTTTCCCTTTTGGTGGCAGGCGATTTTTTAATGGGCGACGCGATGGCGATTGCGTGGGTAATGATTCGGAATTTTCGATCAGTCCCAGACATCTTCCAGATGCTTCGCTGCGCGCAGCTTTTCCAGCAGCGCATAACGTGAGGATTGCATGTTAACGTTGGAGGCTTCCGTTCGTGGAATGGGCGTGATAGGAGCAGGTGCGCCTTTGAAGTGGATTTTATATTTGCCCGTATCTTTGTAAAGCTCAATGGACCTGATTTCAGCAATGTGCGTAATCGCTGCGACAGGGGCGACCTGATAGGCTGTGATGTACTTCAATCGCGGAATGTATTTCGCATTGATTCTCACCGCATACCAGCAATGTTGGTCAAGGAAAGAGTCTTTGAAGCCTTCGGAACGGGCAGGAACGACGAGGGTATCAAAATGTTCATTACCCGATTCTGTCGGTTGCGCCTGGTCTTTTGCATCGCCGGGCTTTGCAGGGATGAAGGCATTGATGCCGAGCATGGGCAGGATCAGCAAAATATCTTCAAGAAAAGCTTGTGCAGCAGCTTTGGCTGCGGGCGACATTGCAGGCTCCGTGGGAGTGTTCCGGTTAAGCAAGATGGCACGGTTGTGTTTTTTGGTGAGCGCGACCAGAGTGGATTCCAGATACTGTACTTCCGTTTTGCCAATTCTGTGGTTCTGATCGAAGAAGTAAACGCCCCACACCCAATCTTTTTTGTTGGCGACATGGGTTTTCAGGCGTTCGCCAACAGGGTCAGCTTCTCCGATGTAGATGGTTTCTTCTGCTGCGTTACCGGCGAGAATATAGACCCCCGCCTGTAAATAGCCCGGTTCTGATTTCAGGGCGCTAACCTGTTGGCGGGTAAAAACAACGCCCTGTCCTGACCAGTTCGATTTTTCGACATGACGAATACCTTCCGGGTCGCCAGTAGTGGCAAAGAGGGTAATGGAGAAAGGCTGCATGATAGATTCTCACAACAAACGATAGCAGGATTGTAACTGCTGGCAGGCGAGGCAATGTGTCGCATCTGCAATCACCACACCGTGCTACGAACGGTCGTGGCGCTGATAGCCAACATGCAAAATCACTTCAAGATTGTAGTGATCAACCAGCCGTTCCACGTTCCGTGCGGCTTCGCGGGCAACTATCCGGAATTTCCGGATAGTTCGATCAGGATCAAGTTCGCCATTGGCATAGATGTTTTTCAGGTGTTCGTTGATCGTGCGAACATCCTTTTGATACAACTCCGCCAACTGCTTTTGCGACAACCAGACCGTTTCACCCTGCAAACGCAACTGAACCCGCGTCCGGGCATCTTCGGTCTGATAGAGCAGAAATTCCCCTTGGCTCATGCGTCTTTCCCCTCCAAAGCTTCTTTGCGGAGTTCATCGGCGGAAACATGCACCAGTTTGCCATCCTTTGCGATGACGATACCTGTATCTGTCTGAATGGCGACCTTGCGCGCCAAGGCTGCTGCACGTTGCATGGCGGCGAGCGAAGCACGCAAATCCGGATTTTCGGCGGTAGAAATGTCTTTTGGATTCATGTGTTTGTACCCCATTCCAGCAAAGCAGGTTGAGTGTCAGTGTTGTCATACAACGCCCAGTCATTCACGCTGGCGCGGTAATACTGTTCAAAATTACGCAAGCCTGCGCTGAAACGACGACGAATGACCGCTTCCGGGATAGCATGTCCGCCTTGTCGAACACGTTCGGCAACACGCGCAACGGCAAATTTGGCATCAGGCAAGCTTAGAAAGTAAAGACTAACCCGATACCCTTGCGCTCGCCATTGTCGAATATGTCGAAGATAGCTCAAGCCGGATAAGGTTGTCTCAAAAGCAAAACTTTCTCCACCTTGTACGCAACTGCGGATTTCTTCCAACATCAGCCGTCCCGCCTTGATCGCAGCGGCTTCCGGCGCAAAAGGCGACAAACCAGCAGCAATCAAATCGGCATTGATAAAGCGCGGACACGCCGCCTCGTCCGGCAGAAACGAACGGGCGAACGTGGTTTTCCCTGCCCCATTGGGGCCAGCGATGATGAGAATTTTCTTAGAAGCTGTTTTAAAAATCAGCAAGTCGCTTGACGAGCAAGCGGATCATGGCGAGTTGTATCATGGACTCGGACTGCTGGGGGATGACTTCATAATCACGATTGAGACGACGGCAGAGCGCCAGCCA
>BNUD01000184.1 GCA_025997095.1 Betaproteobacteria bacterium
AAGCGGCGCTGGAGCGGGTGAGCGGTACGCCGTGGCTGATGGCATTGGGGCAGGAACGGGAGATTGACTGGCAACCGAGGGCGGACGGACAGCAAAACTGGAGCAAGAGCCATCAAGGATTAAGCCCGTTGGGGGCTGCGGTGGTGGCCTTTGTGGTTGCTTATTATGCGGGTCCGTATATTGGAAAAGCGGTCGGCAGCGCGCTCGCTACTGCCGAAATTACCGTTTCTGCGGCAACCCAGACCGCGATCACAGCCGGCGCAACCGCCGCTGTCGCCAATGTTGCGGTACAACTGGGCACCAATGGCAAGGTTGACGGCAAGCAAGTGTTCCAGAGCGCGCTTCTGGCGGGGCTGACAGCGGGGATTACCGAAGCCCAGATCTGGGGCGAAAGCAACCAGAGCCTGAACCAGTTGGCGGGCATCAAAACCAGTGGCGGTCTGAATACGGCGGACAAGGGATTTTTAAGCAACTTAAGCGGCGAACAGATGCTGGCGTTGGGCGGCAGAAGCGTCATCAGCGCGACGTTAAACAAGGTCATCTTCGGAACGGATTTCGAGGAAGGCTTCAAGTCGAGCCTGACGAGTGATCTGTCGGCCTTGTTTGCCAAGGATATTGGCAAACTCTGGGGGAATGGACAAAACCCTGGAATGCAAACCCTGGCGCACATGGGCTTGGGAGCGGCAAGCGCAAAAATCACAGGACAAGACCCGGCTGCGGGCGCGATTGGCGGGCTGGTGGAGTCGGTTCTGGATAACACCTACGGTCGAACAAATGTCAATCCGACGCTCTATACCACCACCAGTATGTTGGTGGCAGGAATTACGGCGCAACTTCTGGGCAAAGACTCTCAGGAAGTGGCAACGGCGGCTAATGTGGCGAAAAATGCGGCGGAAAATAACCGTAATTTGCACTATCTGGAACGGGAAAAGATCAAAGAGCTTGCCGAAGAAAAAGTCAGACAAATATGCAGGGGCGATGCAGCCTGTATAAAGGAAGGGAGTGTGTACTGGAAAGATCTGCTGGAGCATGTTGCGGAAAGTCTGGTTGATGAAAAACTGGACATCGAATATAGCGACTATCTCGGCAAAATGAAGCAGATCGCGCAGAATCCGGCAACAGAGGGCGGGATGAGAGGCGTTGAGGATTACCTCAATGATCTGAACACAGCTGTATCCATGTTATCGCCCTATGTCGGACAACCCATAATTTACCATGGTAATCCTGTAACGGATCCGCGAGGGGTTGCACAGACCTATTTTAGCGCCACGACGGAACAACGGAATGATTTCTACCTTAATACGCTAGGGGAGAGACCGAATTCTATCGTTCTAGGCATGGATCGCAGAGATGCGAACCGACTTGGTCAGTTCAGCGTTCTCAATGGATCGACTGAACGATTCACGCTTATTGAAGAGACGATAATAGGGAGCAAGGCTTTAGAAGCGGTGTTCTCCAAGTTGTTTGCTATTGGGGTGAAGGGGGGAGCCGGAGAATTTTCTTATGTTCTAGAACCACCGTTCAACCCGTCTGGTTCAATTGGCGCTGCTCAGGCATGGTCCATGAAGGGGCGCCTCAACTATGTTGAATTGCCGACAAGTGGCAAAATTCGGTATGTTCCGCCGGAGAGTTATGTTCCGTCTCAGCCCCTTCCAAGAGGGCCAAATAATGGATATATTGACAAGTTTGGGAACGAATGGACGAAAGGGCCATCGCGAACGGCAGGCCAATCGTTTGAATGGGATGTGCAGCTGTCCAATACTGGAAGATCACAGCTTGGTTGGGCCAGTAGAGATGGCTCTCATTTGAATGTATCCCTAGACGGGAGAATTACGCATAAGTGACGCAAATGAGAATTGATTTTTATCAAGAGGTTGAAATTGTCCGGAACGCCAAGAACAGTGCGTACGCTGGTCAGAAAGGCGTTGTCATGGGGGTTAGTGAGGAGGATGGTGTTCTATATGGATATGCAGTTGCTATTAATGGAAAGGATGCAGTAGTTAGCTTTGATAAAGAAGACGTTGTTCCGACCGGGGTTAAATTTAAGCGGGAAGACTTTTATGATGGTTCTCATGTGACTGTATCTGTGGATGGGGTGTCACGCGGAAGTATAATAAAGCGCGGTAGCCCGGACATGTAGGGTGGAAAAGCGAAGCGCCTTCCACCATTCTGCCGATGTACTCTGCCTGTTCATTTTTATGCGATATTTGACACGCTTCCCACACTGCCATGAAATCCATTAAACTCCTGCTCATGAACTTTCCCGCCAGTCTTTCTCATACCTTGCTTCCCCGCCCAATGGTGGAAGGCGCTTCGCTTTTCCACCCTACGAATGTCCGCGCTACGCTTGCTGCATTTGATTTTGCAGAAAAAGCAATTGACCTGCTAAAGTGATGGCGATTAAATGAATAAAGAAATAGAAGACAGATGGATTGATGCAGGAAAGGCTATTGCGGTTGATCCAGATGCGAAAATTCTCTGTCCTGTATGTCAAAAAATATTTCTTCAAGTAACAGATGTTCGAAATGAAAAAAATCGTTCTGAACTTGAG
>BNUD01000185.1 GCA_025997095.1 Betaproteobacteria bacterium
AATGGCTGTTCCAGAAAAAATTCCATGCAATCAACCCGGTAGGGCGATGATCTTCTGTCTCATTGATAAGTCGGCGCAGATAGATGTTCCGCTCCCGGTCTATCGTCCATGAAGGTCTGATCGATTCGTCAACCCCGCCAACCACGCACCGATTGATGGCCTCAATCTGGTACTTCTCCATGTCTTCCTGAGGGATTCGTTCGTTCACAAATGTCATGCTGCGTCCTCAACAGTTAGCAAGTTATTTCGATTCGCATTAGAAACGAGACGCGAAGACTGCCCGAAGACAGTGCGATTGCACGAAAGGTAGGGCGGTACGCCGTTGTTGACGTGCGGCGCGCTCGGAGAACGCACCCTGCCACACCTCATCTATCCTCTCTCCCTGGAGCCACCGCCGCCAGAATCCCGCGCAGGATATTCACTTCATCCTTTTCCAGTCCGGCGCGGGCGAACAGGCGGCGCAGTTTGGGCATCAGGCGGCGGGGGCGGGCGGGGTCAAGAAAGCCGGAAGCCAGCATGACCTGTTCCAGATGTTGATAAAAGCCTTCCTGTTCGGCGTGGCTGGCGGGGGGCGAAGAGAAGGGCGTGACCACGCTTTTGCCCGCCGCGTCCGCCATTTCTGGCGCAGAGAATGCCGCCACGCGCAGCTCGTACGCCAATACCTGCACGGCGGCGGCGAGATTCAGCGAGCTGTAATCGGGATTGGCGGCAATCGTCACCGCGCCCTGACAACGCTGCAATTCCTCGTTGCTCAAGCCCGACGTTTCGTTGCCGAACAGCAACGCCACCCGTTCCCCCCGCCGGACGCGCGTTATTAATTCCAGCGCGCCTGTCCGCGCCAAGCGCGGCGTCGGACCCAAATCGCGGGCGCGCGCCGACACCGCCAGACTGTAGGTGGCATCCGCCAGCGCCTCGTCAAGCGTGGCGACGACACGGGCGTTATCCAGCACATCGCCCGCGCCGGAAGCCAGCGCCACGGCTTCCGGGCTGGGAAAAATTTTGGGCGTGACCAGCGTCAGGCGGGTCAGCCCCATCGTCTTCATGGCGCGCGCCGCCGAGCCGATATTGCCGGGATGACTGGTGCGTGAAAGCACGATGGTGACGCGCGAAAGCAGGTCGGTTTGAGAAGATGCGTCGGAATGTGCGGGCATGGGCGGCGTGTTCATATTAAAATGTTCGATTCCTGTAAAAATAATTCCGGCGCGGCAGGGGTAACGCCCTGTTCCGCCACTTCTGGATTTTCTGAAAAAAACATGACGCATCCCGCACTCAACATCGCCACCCTCAACATCGCCATCAAGGCAGCGCGTCGCGCCAGCCAGATCATCAACCGCGCCTCGGTGAATCTGGATCACCTCGAAGTCACCAGCAAGCAGACCAATGATTTCGTGACCCAGGTCGACAAAGAAGCCGAAGCCGCCATCATCGCCATCCTGCGGGATGCCACGCCCGACTACGGGATTCTAGCAGAGGAGTCCGGCACGAGCGTCGGGCGCAACCCGCAGAGCGAATACCAGTGGATTATCGACCCTCTCGACGGCACTACCAATTTCATCCACGGCTTGCCGCAATACGCGGTTTCCATCGCCCTTGCCCGAAACGGTCAGGTCGAGCAGGGCGTGGTCTACGATACCAACCGCAACGAACTGTTCGTCGCTGCCAAAGGCAAGGGCGCGTTCCTGAACAACCGCCGCATCCGCGTTTCCAATCGCATCAAATTGCAGGATGCGCTGGTCGGCACGGGCTTCCCCTATCGCGTGTTCGAGCATCTCGACACCTACCTGAACATTTTTCGGGAATTGACGCAAAAAACCAGCGGCTTGCGCCGCCCTGGTGCCGCCGCGCTCGACCTCGCCTACGTCGCCGCCGGACGCCTTGATGCCTTCTGGGAATTCGGACTCGCCCCCTGGGACATGGCGGCAGGCAGTCTGCTGATTACCGAAGCGGGCGGGCTGATCTGCGATTTGGCAGGCGAAGCCGATTACCTCAAAAGCGGCAACGTCGTCGCCGGTTCACCGAAAATCTTTTCGCAACTCTTGCAAATCATCCAGAACCATAAGACGGATTCGTTGCGGGCGTAGTGACGGGCGTGCTGCGCATCGTGAAGCTCACGCCTGAAGATCTCCTTGCTCGACGCCCTGTCTGGGAAGCATTGTCCGATCTCTTCCTCGACACAGATGTTTCTCTTTCGAGAAAGTGGCGCGTGGAAGCGCTCGCCAAATCGCCATACTCAATCGAGCAATTGCAATCAATCCCGATCGAAGAGGTTTCCCGGTCTGCAAGTACAACCTGTTCAGCATCGCTGGCGAATGGGCAGGCTTTGACCCGGAGTGGTTGCAACGCAAGATAGTCCGCCGCCTGACGTCACCTCTTCGCCTTCTCCATGCAATCAATCTTGGTTGCCTCACCGTACCCCTTTTTTCTGAGAAGCTGTTTTAAAAATCAGCAAGTCGCTTGACGAGCAAGCGGATCATGGCGAGTTGTATCATGGACTCGGACTGCTGGGGGATGACTTCATAATCACGATTGAGGCGACGGCAGAGCGCC
>BNUD01000186.1 GCA_025997095.1 Betaproteobacteria bacterium
CATTTGAGCGAAACGTTCCGCAGTCTCTCTCTGAAATTGAGGCACCAAGTTCAGTTGTTCTGCATCCAAAGGGGTTCAAGAGCGTGGCTCAAGAGATTGCCACGCAAGAGACGATAACCGAAGATGGCCGTGATGCAACCGGCGATTGCACAAAACGCAACGACAGCCCAGAAAAGCAATGGCTGGGCTACTTGCGCGATGACAACTGAACCGCCGTGACGTGCCGGGTAAAACACCTGGCCTGATATGACGCCATAAAACGAGTTGCCGAGCATGGCCAATGCCAGAATCAAAAAGAAAAGCCCATAGTTAATGTCGCGCATCAAAAGACCCCATGTCTGAATTAAGCCGTGCCACGAAGCGGCGGCGGCTTGAATGAATTGTCAGACACCAACACGGTCATTCGGAAGGCTCTCCATGCTCTTGCGCGTCAATCTCTTGAGCCACGCTCTTGAACCCCTTTGGATGCAGAACAACTGAACTTGGTGCCTCAATTTCAGAGAGAGACTGCGGAACGTTTCGCTCAAATGCCATGAAGCGTCCGTTGTGAAGGACGAGCGACGTTGTCTTGGTTCGCCCTCCAGATTTGTAGGTGACATTTGCCAGGCAATACTCATCTCCTGGATACGGTAGCTGAGGCACCTCGCTTCCACTTTTGGAATAGGCAACGACTAATTTGCCGGGATTTTGCCTTTGTACCAGGCGGACTGACAAAAGCTGACGCGACAGTATCTCCCGCTCCTGGGCTGGCAAGGAATCCATCAGAAACGAGAGTAAACGATTTTCAGTCTCATTGAAGCCGCGAGTGCCGCCGAAAATGAACTCTGATATCTTCGCTAACATGCAATGCCTCTTGGGGGGGTAACGCGCTTCATGTACGCAGTGTAGCGGGAAGCCCACGCGCCAAACGTAAAAAAACCGGGCACAAAAAAACGGAACGCCAGGGCGTTCCGTTTTCAAAGTTCGCTGCGAGATTACGCGGCGGAATCAGATTTGCGTACCAGTTTTTCCTTGATCCGCGCGGACTTGCCGGAACGGTCGCGCAGGTAGTAAAGCTTGGCGCGACGCACGTCGCCGCGACGCTTGACTTCGATGTTGGCAACCAGGGGGGAATAGGTTTGGAATGTCCGTTCCACACCTTCACCGGAGGAAATTTTACGCACGATGAAAGCGGAATTCAGACCGCGATTGCGCTTGGCGATGACCACGCCTTCGTAAGCCTGCAAACGTTCACGCGTGCCTTCCTTGACCTTCACCTGCACCACCACGGTGTCGCCGGGGGCGAATTCGGGAATGGTCTTGTTTAAGCGGGTGATTTCTTCCTGTTCCAGTTGTTGAATCAAGTTCATGTGAGTTTCCTTTTTAGTTAATGCTCACCGCATTGCTCATGCGCTTCGTCTGCGAGAATTTCCGCCATGAGTTGCGTTTCTTCCGCGCTTTGGGCGCGTTGCGTCAGGAGTTCCGGCCTGCGCTTCCGGGTTCGTGCCAGCGACGCTTTCAGTCGCCAGCGGCGAATTTTTGCATGGTCGCCGGAGCGTAAAACTTCCGGCACCGCCTGCCCTTCATAAATTTCGGGGCGGGTGTAGTGGGGGCAATCCAGCAAGCCCGCCACAAATGAATCTTCTTCTGCCGATGCCGCGTCGCCTAACGCGCCCGGCAACTGGCGCACCAGCGCGTCCATCAACGCCATCGCCGCCAACTCGCCGCCGGAGAGCACGAAATCCCCCAGAGAGATTTCTTCATCCACGCAACGTTCAATCAGGCGTTCATCAATGCCCTCATAACGTCCGCAGAGCAGGATCAGCCCCGTGCCCGCCATCAGCCATTCAAGCAGCGCCATGACCCGCCCGTGCGTCAGCGGGCTGCCCTGCGGCGACAGGTAAATCACCCGGCTTTGCGTGACGCTCGCCCCCTGCTGCCGCGCTTTGGCGGCGGCGATGGCTTTTTCCAGCGGCGCGGGCTGCATCACCATGCCGGGACCGCCGCCGTAGGGTCGGTCATCGACCGTGCGCCAGACATTTTCGGCGTAGTCGCGCGGGTTCCAGACATCCAGCGACCACAATCCGGCTTCCAGCGCCTTGCGGGTGATGCCGGAGGCGGTCAGCGCGGCGAACATTTCGGGAAAAATGCTCACACAATCGAAAACAGCCTTGTTCGGCATCAACAAATTACCAGTCCAGTTCCCAGGCGACAAGAATCCGGCGTTTTTCCAGATCGACCTCGCGGACGACGGTATCCACGAAGGGCAACAGGCGTTCGGTTTCACCTTCCGCCGTGGTGTGCAGTACACGCAGCACATCGTGCGCGCCGGTTTCCAGCAGACTGTCGACAACGCCGATGGCATCGCCCGCGTCATTTACGACCGTCAAACCAATCAGGTCGTCCCAGTAAAATTCGTTTTCCGCAGGCGGCGGCAGCGCGCCACGCGGCTGACCAATCCAGAGTCCTTGCAGACTTTCCGCCGCGTTGCGGTCAGCGACATCGGCAAAGCGGACGACCAATCCATCGCCATGCGCCT
>BNUD01000187.1 GCA_025997095.1 Betaproteobacteria bacterium
CTGGATGAAGTTTTCAAAGGTATTGATGCCCATGTGCGTACGCCCCAAAGCGGAAACGATGCCCATCGTGACGGTCTGCCCGACGCCAAAGGGATTGCCGATGGCGAGCACCACATCGCCCACGCCGACGTTATCCATGCGCCCGAAGGTAATGGCGGGCAGATTCCCGGCATCCACCCGAATCACGGCGAGGTCGGATTCTGGATCGGAGCCGACAACCTTCGCTTTCAGTTTGCGCCCGTCCGCCAGCGCGACTTCAATCTGGTCAGCGGCGTCGATGACATGAAAATTGGTGAGAATGTAGCCATTCGGACTCACGATAACGCCGGAACCCAGACCGGATTCCTGCCGCGTGCCGTCATCCTCAAAACCCTCGCCAAAGAAATGGCGGAAAATCGGGTCGTCCAACAGGGGGTTGCGGCGCAACCTGGCTTCCTGGCTGGTAAAAATATGCACCACGGCGGGCAACGCCTTTTTCGCCGCTTCCCGATACCCGGTTTCGGCAACCTTGCCCGCCGCGTCGCCAGAAGCCGCAACTTCATGCAGGGCGACGATGTTATTCTGGGCACGCCCCAACCATTCAGGCTTCAATGTAACAACCACAAAAAACACCGCCAGCGCGACCGTTGTCGTTTGTGCAAAAATCAACCATAACTTACGCATAGGAGCACTCATGAATCGGAAAGAATTGGAACGCTTTCTGGACACCCTGCTGGAAAGCGCGAAATTTAGCGATTATTCACCAAATGGACTGCAAGTGGAAGGACGCGGCGATTAATCCCGGCAATTCCGGCGGCGCGCTCATCGACGCGGAAGGCACGTTAATTGGCATCAACACCGCCATTTATTCGCGCACCGGCGGCTCGCTCGGCATCGGCTTTGCGATTCCCGTTTCCTCCGCGCGCAAAATCATGGAGCAGATCATCCAGAATGGCGTTGTCATTCGCGGCTGGATTGGCGTCGAAGCGCAGGAAATTACGCAGGAACTGGCGGAATCCTTCGGGCTGCCCGATACCAACGGCGCGTTGATTGCCGGCGTCGTGCGCGGCAGCCCCGCTGATCAGGCAGGCATCAAGCCCGGCGACGTGCTGCTCGCCGTCGGCAAAAATGACATCCGCGACCCGCAAGCCATGCTGGATGTCATCGCCGCCTTAAAACCCGGCGACGAAGCCGCCTTTCGCCTGCGCCGCGCCAAGAGCGTGAATGAACTCAAGGTCAAAATTGGTCAACGTCCGCCGGGCGCGAAGAAGAAGCGGCAGGAAATGGAAGACGATTGATGCGCTCAAATCTCCCCTCTCCCCTTGTGGGAGAGGGGGCGGGGGAGAGGGGTGCGGCGGTTCAGCACGAAACTACGCTGGCACATGCTGAACCATACCCCTCTCCCCAACCCTCTCCCACAAGGGGAGAGGGGGCTAAAATGCCTCCCCCACGGGAGCGGAACCATATTACGGAAAATTTCCCCATCCCATGTCTTCGCCGAATATTCCAACCCCTCCCCAAAACATCCTGCTGGTCAAAACATCCTCAATGGGCGATGTCATCCACAACCTGCCCGTCGTCAGCGACCTTAAAGCACATTTTCCCGACGCGCAGATTGATTGGGTGGTGGAAGAAGCCTTTGCCGATATTCCCCGTCTGCATCCCGACGTGCGCGACGTTTTCCCCGTGTCGGTAAGGCGCTGGAAAAAACGTCTGCTGTTGCCCGCGACCTGGCGGGAAATCGGCGCGGCGAAGCAGGCGATTGCCGCGACCGATTACGACATCGTGCTGGATACGCAAGGGCTGATCAAAAGCGCATGGATGACCCGTTGGGCAAAAGGCGCGCATTCAGGGTATGCCGCCGATTCTGCCCGCGAACCGCTCGCGGCGCGCGCTTACGACGCCACTTTTTCCATCGCCAAAACCCTGCACGCGGTCGAGCGCAACCGGCAACTGGCGGCGGCGGCATTGGGCTACACGCTGACAAATGGCGTCGATTACGGGCTTACGGGCGCGCAGAGCGAAAACAGCCGCTCGGTCGTCTTCCTCACCGCGACCAGCCGCGCCGACAAATTGTGGTCGGAAACCAACTGGATAAACCTGGGACGCGCCCTCGCCGCCAGAGGCTTGAGCCTGCTCCTGCCCGGCGGCAACCACGACGAACGCGAACGCGCCGCCCGCATCGCCCGCCACATCCCCAACGCCCAGGCTATCCCGCCCATGCGCTTGACGGATTTGGCAACGCTGATTGCCCACGCCCGTTTCGCCGTCGGCGTCGATACCGGACTCGCGCATCTGGCGGCTGCCGTCAAAACCCCCGTCCTCGCCCTCTACACCGCCACCGACCCTGGTTTGACGGGCGTACTGGGCGCAGACTGGTTCAAAAATCTGGGCGGCAAGAATACGCCGCCGACCCTGCAAGCGGCGCTGACCGCATTGGTGCCGTTTTTGCCGGAGAAATGATGATGTTGACAGGGCGCACATTA
>BNUD01000188.1 GCA_025997095.1 Betaproteobacteria bacterium
GGTAACGCGCCAGAGAGGGCGAGGGTGAGGGAACCGGCGTTAATGATGGTGTTGCCGCTGTAGGTGTTGTTGCCGGTCAGGGTCAGATTGCCGTTGCCGGTTTTGGTCAGCGTACCCGTGCCGGAAATGGTGCCGCTCACCCTGTAATCGTGACCTTGGGTGTTGGTGAAGATCGTTGCCGCCGGAGCGACGCCGGGGGTGACGATATTGACCTGCCCGAATCCGGTATCGGTGAAAGTCACCGTGTCGCCGTTGATGAAGGTGGATTCCGGTGTCCAGTTTTCTGAAGTCAGGATGTTCCAGTTGCGGTTGGTCGCGCCGGTCCAGATGAGGTCGGTGGGGGTGGTGCGGACAACTGGCGGGGGCGGAGGAGGTGGAGGCGGAACATAGGTTACATCGCGCTTGGCGACGAGGTTGCTGCCGTCATTGGACAGGGTGAAATTGGCGGAGAAAGACGTGCCCGCCTTGAGTGTGGCGGTGGGGTTGCTGTTACCGGTGAGGCTTCCCCCGCTTGTTGTGATGAGATTGATGCTTTTGCCCTCGGTGAGGGCGGTCAGGCTGGTCGCGCTGCCGTCGAGGGCGAGTGTCACCGCGCTACCGCTGATGTCTGCGCCGCCATCGACCTTTAACAGTGTGCTATTGGCTGTAATTCCGCTCGGCAGGTAAAAATTCAATGCGCCGCCGTCCGTGGTGGTGAGGTAGCCGGTGATGGTGCTGCCCTGATAAGCGTTCAGCGTGCTGTTGCTGCCGACCAAGGCAACGTTGCCCGTGACGCCGCCGCGCAGGGCGAGGGTGGCTCCGGCGACATCCGCTACGGCTACGTCGCTGGTCAGGCTGCCGGTGGCGGCGAGTTCCAGCGTTCCGCCGTTGATGATGGTCGCGCCGGTGTAGTTGTTCGCGCCGGAGAGGGTGAGCGTTTCCGCGCCCTCTTTGATCAGATAGCCTGCTCCTCCGCCGGTGATGTTCCCGGCAAAGTTGGAAGGCGTGCTCTGAGTGACTGTCAGGGCGCGGTCTCCAAGCGCGACTGTGCCGTCCGTGCCGGACAATCCTTTGATGGTAGTGCCGAAAGTTATGCCGGAGATGTCGAAGGTTCCCAAAGGGTAGTTGATCTCTACGACGGAAGAGTTGGCGATGGAGCCGCTGCCGGAGAGCGCCAGCCTTCCGTCGTTGATCTTGGTGACGTCCTCGTAGGTGTTGGCGCCGGTCAGGGTCAGCTTTCCGCCCCCGGCTTGGGTCAGGCTGCCGGATCCGGAGATGATGTAGTTGTAATTCACGTCATCGCTGCGGTTGAAGATCAGTGCGCCGTTGTTGGTCGTGTTGCGGTTGAGGTTTCCATCCGTGCCGCCGTTGCCGATTTGCAGGGTGGCGTTGGCGGTGATGGTGTTGGCGCCGTCGCTGCGGGTGTCCGCGCCGGTCAGCACGGTGTATCCGGCGGTGTTGGTGAGGTTGATGTTGCCGCTGAGATTAACGCCGGTTCCGCCTGCAAGCCCGGTATTCGTGAAGTAATACTTTGATCCGCTTGTAGCGGTATGGTTGAAATTCAGGGTGGTGGTTCCACTGTTGCCGTTAATGCTTGGTGCGTTAAGGATGCCCGCAGCCGCTCCGGCGGTTCCGATGTTGATTGTGCTGTTGTGATTATCACGCCCGGCATCAATAGCACTCGTCGTTGAAACCTTGCCGTCGTTCCTGATGTTCAGGACGCCGGTTGCTGTGCTGGCGCTAGAACCGAAATTAAGTGACCCATTGAGGTTCCAGTGAGAACCCGCGCCGTCCACAGTGACCGTGCCGCTGCCAGAGAAATATCCAATATTGCCATTACCGGAGTTAACCGTGCCGCCGTTCGTGATGTTCAGGACGCCGGTTCCGGAGTGACCGACACGCAATGCAGCAGCGGTAGTCCAGCTTGAACCCGTGCCGTCCACAGTGACCGTGCCGGTTGTGCCCGTAGAGGATCCAAGCGTAGGCGCCCCGGTAGTAAGTATCCCGCCGCCGGTGATATTCAAAGCGGAACCGCCGCTGCTGCCGAGGGTGAAATTCCCGGTTCCATTGCTACCATTCTCGGTGGAGCCGATGGTGACGGTAACGTCGGTGTCGATGGCGACGCTCTCGTCAGGGGTCGGTGCGGTACCCCCCCAGTTTGCGTCGGTAACCCATTTACCGTCACCGCCAGTCCAGTTTACGTCCGCCGCCAGCGCCGCGTCCGGCGACAGGAGCAAGGTCGGGGCCAGCCCCAGGGCGATGAAAAGCCCGAGGGCGCTGTGCGTCGTCGGGCGGGGAAAAGGCCGGGCAGGATTTACGATGCCGCTATTTTGGCTTGCTTGCTTGCTTGCTTGCTTGCTTGCTTGCTTGCTTGCTTGCTTGCTTGCTTGCTTGCTTGCTTGCTTGCTTGCTTGCTTGCTTGCTTGCTTGCTTGCTTGCTTGCTTGCTTGCTTGCTTGCT
>BNUD01000189.1 GCA_025997095.1 Betaproteobacteria bacterium
CCACTAATCAGTGACTTCAAGAGTTTTCACGCGGAGGCAGAGGATCGTTTGAAGAGGCTCTCCGAATCTATCAACAGTGCACTCAATAAACAAAACGCTACTCCCTACGTCGACCTGGAGGCCGACAAGATTCTGGCGAGCGAGGTGCTCTCTGATGGGCATCGTGTCGCCCTAGCAGTATTCACGCCGCTTGGTGTTGCGCGTCTGCGGGACGAATGCTGTCCGTTAATCATGGACGAATTGCAAAAAGCGGTGAAGAATGCACGCAAAGAAAAGAAATCCATTGCAATTGCTGATCTGACAGGGTTCGACTGGCGTCTTGCCGCCCGACAACTGGCTCCTGAGAAAGTAGAGTATTACGTGATTTGGGACAGATTAATTTGTGACGCTCTTGACCGCATCCTGTCCAATGTCCGGCATGCAACCGGGGAACCGATCCTCTGCCCTTGGTCAGAGGCAGTTGGGGCCTACGGGGATCAATCGGCAGAAAAAGCGCATCTCTGGATTCGCCTTGATATCTTTCAGAAGTATGTGTTAATCGTGTTGGAAAACCATACCGAGATGCGTGCCGAGACAGTCACAGCGGAAACTGCAAGCAAGCCTTGGATCAATACGTTCAAGGAGATCGGCGGTGACGTCACTTATTCAAATACCGACAAGGTCAATATACTGCGGACGGCCATCAAAATTCCGAATTCCCTCTTCCTTGATGAACTGTAATAGGAGCAGACCATGATGCGATACAAAGTGCTGGTGGCGGATGACGAGCCAGACCTATTTCGTGCCCGATACGCACAGCTGCTCGATAATCCGGAGAACGATTTCGAGTGGAAAATGGTCGAAACCAGAGACGAGTTCGAGCGCACTAACTTCCGGGAGTACGATGCCGTCATACTCGATATCAACCTCACCCACTGGCGCAATATGCCACTCACTGAAGCAGTCAGAAAGATTCCTCAAACTGTGCCCATTGTCTTCGCGAGCGGGAAATGGCACATTGACACTACGATCAATGTAATCCGGGAAGTACTCGCAGATGCCAAGGACGCGAACTTCGTCCAGATACTCATCCTTGATGATCTCAGCGCAGATACCGCGCCGCTGAAAATCAAGGCAGTGCGGGAACAGTTGCGCCTCGCCATCGCCAAGGCGCGGCGGTATACGCAACTGTCGGTCGAAGATGATGATCCGATCCACATTCTGCACCTGTCCGACCCCCAATACGGCGACCCAGATACTGACGGCTGGGCTAGTCTCGTGGAGGAACAAATCGCAAGATTTCTATATACGCTTTGCCCGGAACTCCATCTGATCGCGATCACTGGTGATATCACCTATCAGGGCCTTCCATCGGAGTTCGACGAGGCCAGATCCAGAATCGAGAATTTACTAAACCATGTCTTTAGCACGCGCGGACGGGAGCGGTTGCTGCTCGTCCCAGGCAATCACGACGTGAATCTCCGTCTTGCTGCCGCAGATTGCATAGATTTTGACTTCAAGTCCAGCCGCCCGGTTGTTCGAGATGGTGCCTGCAAACCTACAGCGCAGCGGCAGTTCGCACTTCAGCCTTTCTGTCAGTTCGCGTGGGACATGACCGGTGACCCGCGGTGGTTGGATACCACGAGCGAAAACCTGTGCTGGGTCAATGAGAGTTTCCGCCACCTCGGACTGCGCTTCGTCCTTCTCAACACTGTATCGGAGCTTGACTGCGCCAATCCGGGACTGGCAACCCTACCGGCGAAGACCTTGCAAAAGCTGCTTCAATCTCCACGCGAATCAGAGCGTTTGTTCTCCATCGCGGTGGCCCACCATGGCCCAAGCAGCGTCCCAGAGACCGTCGCGATTAGTAATTGGCCCGATGTTGGTAATTTTCTGTACGCAGCCGGGGTGCGAATGTTCATTCACGGCCATGGGCATGAGCGCCGGGTCGAGCGGCTCGGCTGGGACGGGGTGCCCACGATGGTTGAAGGGATACCCGCGAACGAGAACGATCAACTCACTCAGGACGAATTCCTGCGCATCATGGCACCAACCTCGCACCTTGCAGCTACTTCTCCGTCGGGTGTTTCCAGACGTCCGAATGGTGCCGCCCGTGGCTTCAATCTAATTACGCTGCAACGTGTTCAGCGACAGGTGCAGCGCGTGGAGGTGCAGACCTTCACCCTCGACAAGGGCAAACCAGCTATAGCTGCCCCTGTTTTTAAGACAACAGTTTAAGCTGTGCTCAGTCATAAGAAGCTGTTTTAGAAATTGGCACAAGAAATGCTATAGAGGGACATTACAGTTGATGTGGAGAAAATAATGTACCCAAGCGATCTGACAGAAGCGGAATGGAAGTGTTTGGCGCCCTATCTGGTCAAGCCCTTGCCGACGGAACGTCGGCGAGGGCGTCCGCCGAAACAGGACTTTCATGCCGTCGTGAATG
>BNUD01000190.1 GCA_025997095.1 Betaproteobacteria bacterium
CCTGTAATCGTGACCTTGGGTGTTGGTGAAGATCGTTGCCGCCGGAGCGACGCCGGGGGTGACGATATTGACCTGCCCGAATCCGGTATCGGTGAAGGTGACGGTATCGCCGTTGATGAAGGTGGATTCCGGCGTCCAGTTTTCTGAAGTCAGGATGTTCCAGTTGTGGTTGGTCGCGCCCGTCCATTCGAGGTCGGCGGGGGTGGTGCGGGCGGGGGGCGGAGAAGGCGGCAGAGGCGGAACATAGGTTACATCGCGCTTGGCGACGAGGTTGCTGCCGTCAGTGGACAGGCTGAAATTGGCGGAGAAAGACGCGCCTACCGTGAGTTTGGCTTTGTTGCCCGCATTGCTGATGTCGCCGGTGATGCCTGTGCCTGTGCTTGTTGCGATGAGTTTGATGCTTTCGCCTTCGGTGAGGGCGGTCAGGCTGGGCGCGCTGCCGTTGAGGGCGAGTGTTACCGCGCTGCCCGTGATGTTTGCGTCGCCATTGATCTTTAACAGTGTGCTATTGGCTGTAATTCCGCCCGGCAGGAAGAAATTCAGGGTCGCGTTCTGGGCGGAAAGGTTGCCCGTGTAGATCGCGCTGCCGTGTACCGTGAGGGAGCCGTTATCCAGTGCGTGTGATTGGCTGTTTTGGTTAAAGGTGGTGCCGTCAAGCAAAGTGAGGTGCGGCGAGGCAAGGTCGCTGTTCAGTTCCAATGTTCCGCTTTGTACCGTGGTCATGCCGATATAGCCGTTTGTGCCGGAGAGGGTCAGGGTATTGCCGCTGCCGCTGCCGGGGTTGGCGGTCAGGTTGCCATCGCCGTCGACATCTTTGGCAAATGTGCCGTTGAAATTCAGCGTCAGCGTTGCGTCAGTGGCTGCCGTGATGCCGCTGGTGTTTTGCGTCGCGTTCGCGCTGTTCAACTGCAAGGTGCCGCCGTTGATGGCGGTCGCGCCGCTGTAGATGTTGGTTCCGCTCAAAATCAGCGTACCCGCGCCGTCTTTGGTCAGGTCACCGCTGCCGCCAATCGCGCCGGAAATTTCCGCGTTGACGCCGCTTTGAATGGCAAACGTGCCGCCGCCTGTGCCGAGCGTCCACGCCTCTGTGTAGTCTTGCGCCAGCAAGCCGATTGTGCCGCCATCCAGCGCGAAGGGGGAATCGCTGGTCAGGGTGAGGTTTTCGACACCGCCGTTATTCATGGTGAAGGTGAAATCCAGCGATTCGCTGGCGAAGTCGCTGTACAGGTACGTGTTGGCTTCTTCGTTGAAGATGTGCAGGGTGTAATTGCCGTTGGCAAGCGGCAAGGCGCTAACGATTGGCTTTGCGGCGTTGAAACTGCCGCTGGCGGTATTGGCATATTTGACGTAGGAATCTTTGTCCGTGGCGTTGGCGTTGTACAGAAAGCCGGAAACGTACTTTGCGCCGTTGGTGATTGCGCCTGTGGGCGCGTTCGCAAAATTGAACACCAGCGGGTTGGAGGTCAGGGTGAGTTCCGGGGTGGAAATAGTTTTGTCCAAAAATGTAAATTTTCGCGCCGCCGTTGGCGTTGCCAGCGGCTTGTAAGCGTCGCCTACGGCGACGCCAGATTTGCCGCCTGCGGCGGATGATTCAGATGTGAAGAGGACAGATTTCAGATCTAAATTGAAAGCGGGGCGGACAACGAACACCGCACCGTACACGAGGCTGCTGGCGCGGAGGTCGCCCTCAGACCTGGCAGCGAAGGCGCGGTCAAAAGCGTTGGGCGAGCGCAACCACCACGGAGACGGGTAACTTCTAACACCATTGTCATTAATAGCGCTCCATTCCGTGGTGGACAGCGCCCAGAGCTTTTGATCTGCGACGTCCGCGCCACCGATATCGTCAGAAGAAGACGTCAAAGTCCGCTCGGTGATGACATCGAGTTCCTTGCCAAAACCGCTCGCTATGGTGACCATCCTGCTTTGCAGGGTGCTGGTGTTGTAATCACTCGGGTAGTTACAGCTTCCCGCATATGTAATTCCGCTGGAGTAGCATGTGCCGCTGCCGTCATCTGCGCGGAACGCCATATTTCCTCCAAACCCGCCCCCTGCCTCAAGACTCGTCGTACCATTGCTCTTCAGCAATACGGTTACGCTGCCGTCCGGTTGGCTGCTGTAAATTTTCCCCGTGTCGTTGCCAATCACCACCCACTCGTGTCCGGCAAAGTTGATCTGCGTACTGTTCACCACAGTATCGGGAACCGCAGGAGCCGGAGAAGCCCCAAGGTCACGCCATTGCGATTGCGCCACGACGGGTAAAGGGAAAATGGCGAGCAGGGCGAGGTATAAAAAAGGTAGGGCGGTTTCTCCGAAACCGCCGGATGTAACGTCCGGCGCGTTCGGAGAACGCGCCCTACCTATGCTTGCTTGCTTGCTTGCTTGCTTGCTTGCTTGCTTGCTTGCTTGCTTGCTTGCTTG
>BNUD01000191.1 GCA_025997095.1 Betaproteobacteria bacterium
AGCGTATTCATGGAGCGTGATTTTCCCACATCCATACCAAATAGGGAAAAAAGAGAAGCCACCCGATGCGCTATACTTTATGCCCACTGTCATCAGGTCGATTTCGCCATGTCGCTCAAACTCATCACCCTCGCCCTTGCCGCAGCCTTCTCGCTCGGCGTATCGACCTACGCGCTCGCCGCCCCCGCGAAAGCCAAACCGGTCGCCAAAACCAAACCCGCGCCCGTGCCGGAAAGCAACGACATTGAGTTTGCACACCAGTTGAGCGCCGGTGACGCCGGGCGTCTGGCGGTGTTGGTCGAGCGTTTCAACAGCCAGCAGGCGGAAGGCGACCTGCACATCCGTCTCACCCACGCCGAAGCGGGGCGCAAAAAACCCGCGCTCTTGAACCTGGTCACCTCTGGCGCAATGGCGAATTTTCTCGCCAACAAGTCCGCCTTCAAACCCGTGTATCAAGTCCTGAAAGAAAATGGCGAGAGTCTGGCGAGTGGCGAGCTTTCCGCCGATTTGCTCGCGGGCGAGAAGCGCGACCGTCTGAACGCTCTGCCGGTCGCCTTTTCCACGCCCGTGCTGTTTTACAACAAACGCCTGTTCCGGCAGGCGGGGCTGGACCCTGACGCGCCGCCAAAAACCTGGCATGAAATGCAGGAAATTGCGGGCGCGCTCATGGATCACGGCATTGGCTGCCCCTACACCTCGTCCTGGCCGACCTGGGTGCATATCGACAACATGAGCGCGGTATCTGGCGCGCTAGTTGCAGACAATAAAGGCAAGCTGAGTTTCAACGGCTTGCCGCAAGTCAAGCACATCGCCATGCTTTCATCATGGCACAAGGCGCGTTACTTTCAGACCTTCGGACGCGGCAATGAAGCCGACAGCCACTTTTACAGCGGCGAATGCGCGATGCTGACTTCCGACGCCTGGGCAAACAGCACCCTGCGCGACGCCCCCGGCGTGGAACTGGGCGTCGCCCCCCTGCCCTATCACGACGACATCTATGGCGCGCGTCCCGGTCACACGCTGGCAGCGGGCGCGGCGCTGTGGGTCGGCGCGGGTTACAAGGCAAAAGATTACCAGGTCGCTGCCCGCTTCATCCGTTTCCTGCTCGCGCCGGACGTGCAAATTGCCCTCGCCCGCACCGGCGGCTTCCTGCCCCTCACCGAAACCGCCCGCAACGCGATTCGCAGCAAGCTCCTGAAAGACGAGGAACAGGCGCTCGACGTGGCATATGCCTCGCTGCAAGGCAGGGGCGCGGAACAAACCCTGCGCGTCTCCACCCTCGACCCGGTACGCATCATCGTCGACGAAGAACTGGAACAGGTCTGGGCAAACAAAAAACCCGCCAAGGCCGCGCTGGATACCGCCGTCAAGCGCGGAAATTCCGTACTGTCGGCAAAACCCGCGTTGAAGAAGGTGCTTTCTTTCTGAAATGCCATTTCAGGATCGCAAAGTCAAGAAAAACAGGCAAAATTTCGCCAGATTCACAGACTGTCTATCCGCGACTGGTCTCTGAAGAGGGCGAAAGACCAGAACAGTATCCAAACATGGAAGAGTGATGGAAAATGGCAAGCGTAGCGCGAGCATGGGTTTGATGGTGGAAGGCGCTTCGCTTTTGCCGTCGCTTCGCTTCGTCGAAATCCGCTGCCACCCTACAGATAATGTCCGCGCCACGCTTGCTTTGATTTATATTGGATGTTGAATGCGGTAAATTCCATGAACGGAGAAAATAAAATGGCAAAAATAGCAAATAAACTGATCTGCGGGTTCATACTTGTTTTTATGTTGTCCGCAAACTTGTTTGCCCGCGCTGAAACATTCGAGCTTGAGATTATCGATGTATTTCTCCCGACTATCAGCGACGAGGAGAATGACAGGTTGCTGCTGGAGTTACAAAAGCCAGACTTTTTGAAGCGGATTAAAATCAAGGGAGAATATCTTTCAGACAAGGAGGCTGAAAGCCAAAAGGGGGAGTGCGACTTGAATTCATATTCGTTTTCATGGGGGATTGAATGCTTCTTCATCAGAAAACAGATTGACGCCAATAAAGCCGCAAACGCAAAAATACTATCCGTTAAGGATGGAAAAATCCGTTTTTCGCTCCCGGATTCTCAACAAGTAGATGCCGCGCTCAACGCATAAGTGCATAAGCGCCCAATTTTTGAGGTGGTGGGCGAGTTGAGGTAATCTCAAAGGCTTTTTGTTGACCGACCAAAGTCACGAGAGCCACTAATGACGAGCTACACTCAACTCACCCAGGCAGAACGATACCAGATTGAGGCCTTGCATGAAGCGGGGCGAACAGAAAATGAAATAGCGACCCAACTGAAGCGCTCCCAGAGTACGATCAACAGGGAGC
>BNUD01000192.1 GCA_025997095.1 Betaproteobacteria bacterium
GAAGCCTTGCAGACCGTCGGGCACGTTGCTGTATTTCAGTTTTTCGCGGATACCGGCCAGAAGCGCGATGGCCAGCGCCCATGATGCGCCGGAGCCGATGCCGTACACGACGGATTCGGAGAAGTTGTAGTCGCGTTCCTGCATGAACAGGGAACCCGCCATGATGACGCAATTCACGGTAATCAGCGGCAGGAAGATACCCAGGGCGTTGTAGAGGGCGGGGACATATTTGTCCAGCAGCATTTCCAGAATCTGCACGATGGCGGCGATGACGCCGATGAAGGTGAGAAAGCTCAAATAGGACAAATCCACGTTCGGCAGCCCCGCCCACGCCAGTGCGCCGTCGCGCAGCAGGTAGGTGTAGACGAGGTTGTTGGCGGGCAGGGTAATCGTCTGCACGACGATGACCGCGATGCCGAGACCGATGGCGGTGTCGATTTTTTTGGAGATGGCAATGAAGGAGCACATCCCCAAGAAGAAAGCCAGCGCCATGTTCTCGATGAACACGGCGCGGACGAAAAGGCTTAAAAGGTGTTCCACGGTTAATCTCCTTCTTCTACATCGTCAAAGCTGAGGCGGCAGCGTTTTTCCGTTGTCGGGTGGGCGCGGCGACGATCTCAACCTGATTCCCCTTGACCACAATCGCCTGATGGTTGCTGATGGGGCGCAGGTCAAGGCGTTGCGCGTATTCGCTGACGATTTGTTGGGCGGCTTTTTTGAAGGGGGCGTTGGTGAAATGCGGCACCACATAAAAATCCACTGCCGCGAGCGCGGAAAAATCTCCGTTCAGGCGCGGCGCGGCGGCGACATCATCCAGCAAGCGGACATATTCGATGTCCGGCGCGAGAATCATCGAGCCAGCCGACGCGCCAATGTACGGCTTGCCTTGTTCGATTTGACGCAGGATGGATTTGTCCGCACCGGTACGTTTTAATTCCTGCAGCAGAAAAAAAGTGTTGCCGCCTTCGACAAAAATAAAATCGGCGGCATCCAGTCCCCGCTCGATTTCAGCGGGGCTGGCGGTGGAGATTTCCAGCGTATTGACCTGCAAGCCCAGTTTCACCAGCGTCTTCCGGTCGGCTTCCACATAAAACGTGACCTTTTCGGGCAGGCTTGCCGTCGGGATGAAGGCGACTTTTTTACCCGCCAGCGCACCGCCCGCAAAGTCGGGGAACTGCTTTGCCACGCCTGAAAAATAAGCGGAGAGAAAGAGCGTTTTCATGTCAATCTTCCTTCACCTGCGGCGCGAGTTTGAAGAGCGCCGGTTCCTGCTGGTCTTTTTTCCACATCCGCAGCCCCCAGATAAAGAGACCGATCAGAAAGAAGGCGGAAGGCGGCAGGAGCAGCAAGCCGTTGGGTTCGTACCAGCCGCCGTCTTTGACGAGGGGCAGAATTTCGATGCCGAGTAACTTGCCCGCGCCAAAAAGTTCGCGGACGACGCCCAGGGCAATCAGCAGGAGGGAGTAGCCCAGACCGTTGCCGATGCCGTCCCAGAAGGAGAGCAGGGGCGGGTTTTGCATGGCGAAGGCTTCGGCGCGTCCCATGACGATACAGTTGGTGATGATCAGCCCGACGAAAACGGAGAGCTGTTTGGCAAGGGAAAAGGCGTAGGCGCGCAGGACTTGATCGACCACGATGACCAGCGAGGCGATGATGACCATTTGCACAATCATGCGGATGGAGCTGGGAATCTGGTTCCTGATCATGGCGATGAACAGGTTGGAGAACGCCGTCACCAGGGTGAGGGCAATCGCCATGACCAGCGCGGTGTTGAGGTTGCTCGTGACCGCCAGCGCAGAGCAGATGCCCAGGATTTGCAGGGTAATCGGGTTGTTGTTGAAAATCGGGTCAAGCAGGACTTCTTTTGTGGTGGCTTGCTTTGCCATGATTTATGCTCCTTCCGCTGAGGGCTGCGGCGACAACTGCGGGCGCAGTTTGGCGAGATAGGCGCCAAAGCCCTGTTCGCCCAGCCAGAATTGCAACAGATGGTCGACGCCCTTGCTGGTTAAGGTCGCGCCCGCCAGCGCGTCGATCTGGTGCCCCGCGTCGGGGCTGGCGGGATTGACGCCGCCTTTGACGATTTCGATATTGGGTTTGCCGTCGGCGTCGAACAGGGTTTTGCCGCTCCAGCTTGCCTTCCATTTCGGGTTATCGACTTCGCCGCCCAGGCCGGGGGTTTCGGCGTGTTGGTAAAAGCCCAGACCGATGACGGTGTTCAAATCCGGCGCTAACGCCAGAAAGCCGTGCAGGGTCGACCAGAGTCCGTAGCCGCGCACGGGCAGAATCAGGGCTTCGAGTGTGCCGTCTTCGGCTTCCAGTCGATAAATCGTGGTGAAT
>BNUD01000193.1 GCA_025997095.1 Betaproteobacteria bacterium
GCGGATGGGAGCGCCCGCTCAAGCCCGCTTCGTCCAGAGGTTCCAGACGAAAGTGCACGGTGATGTAGTCCTGAAAAATTTCCGCCCGCCGTTTTGCTGCGGGAATGGCGTCCAGACGCTTGAACAGGTCGCGGTGCAGGGTTGCGACACCATCCAGTTCCAGCGGGGCGGGATGCAACTGGTAAGTCAGGCTGCCCAGAATTTCCGCTGACAGATTGCAGCGATTGATGGGCAGACGGGCGTCCCGTGGCAGGGAGGGTATTTTGTCGGTAGCCCTACAAATCGTAGGGAGACTGTCGTATTCCCGCATGTCGCAAAAACTCCATCGCTTTTGGTTTATTGTTTGAAAATCAGTGTGTTATGCGTGACTGTCATGGTTGGCACGGTTCGTGCGGTAGGTGTTGGGCAAACGCTGGCTTCCCCGCAACATCTGACTGTATTGAAAAGGAGATTACACCATGGCAAAACTGCGTCAATGCGCCATTTATGGCAAAGGCGGCATCGGCAAATCCACGACCACGCAGAATCTGGTCGCGGCGCTGGCTGAAGCTGGCAAAAAGGTTCTGATTATCGGCTGCGACCCCAAGGCCGATTCAACCCGTCTGATTCTGCACTCCAAGGCGCAAACGACCGTGATGCATCTGGCGGCGGAAGCCGGTTCTGTGGAAGACCTGGAGCTGGAAGACGTGCTCTCCGTCGGTTACGGCGGCGTCAAGTGCGTGGAATCCGGCGGCCCGGAACCCGGCGTGGGGTGCGCGGGTCGGGGCGTGATTACCGCCATCAACTTCCTTGAGGAAGAAGGCGCTTACGACGAAGACCTCGACTTTGTGTTCTACGACGTGTTGGGTGACGTGGTGTGCGGCGGGTTCGCCATGCCGATTCGTGAAAACAAGGCGCAGGAAATCTACATCGTCTGTTCCGGCGAAATGATGGCGATGTATGCCGCCAACAACATTTCCAAGGGCATTCTGAAATACGCCAATTCCGGCAGCGTGCGTCTGGCGGGGCTGATTTGCAACAGCCGCAATACCGACCGCGAAGATGAATTGATCGAGGCTCTGGCTTCCCGGCTCGGCACGCAGATGATTCACTTTGTGCCGCGTCACAACGTGGTGCTACACGCCGAAATCCGCCGCATGACGGTGATTGAGTACGACCCCAAAGCCAAACAGGCGGACGAATATCGGGCGTTGGCGCGGAAGGTGGTGGAGAACCAGAAGTTCGTGATTCCCTCCCCGCTGGAAATGGAAGACCTGGAAGACCTGTTGATGGAATTCGGCATCATGGAAGTGGAAGATGAATCCATCGTCGGCAAGACCGCCGCTGAACTGGCTGCCGAAGCCTGCGCCGCCTGATGGCGAAGCAGGTTTTACGCACGACTCAATAATCCATTTTGCGTCTGGCACGACGAAGTACCGACGTGATGAAAGGAGAAGCACCATGGCAGCACTCACCCGCGAAGACACCGAAGCCCTCATTGCCGAGGTGCTGGAGGTGTACCCGGAAAAGGCGAAGAAAGACCGCGCCAAACACTTGATGGTCAACGACAAAACGCTCGAATCCTCCAAAAAGTGCATCACCTCCAACCGCAAATCCCTGCCCGGCGTCATGACCATGCGCGGCTGTGCCTACGCCGGTTCCAAAGGCGTGGTCTGGGGACCGATCAAGGACATTATTTCCATTTCGCACGGCCCCGTCGGTTGCGGTCAATATGCCCGCGCCGGTCGTCGTAATTATTACGTCGGCACCACCGGCGTCGATGCCTTTTGTGAAATCAATTTCACCTCCGATTTTCAGGAAAAGGACATTGTGTTCGGCGGCGATAAAAAGCTCGCCAAACTGATTACGGAAATCGAACAACTGTTCCCCTTGAACAAGGGCATTTCCGTGCAGTCCGAATGCCCGATTGGTCTGATTGGCGACGACATCGAAGCCGTCTCCAAAAAGGCGTCCGCTGAAATCGGCAAGCCGGTGGTGCCGGTGCGCTGCGAAGGCTTCCGGGGCGTGTCGCAATCTCTGGGGCACCACATCGCCAACGACTCGGTGCGCGATTTCATCCTCTCCAACCGCGACGGGCAGGCGTTCGAGAAGACGCCTTACGACGTTGCCATCCTCGGCGACTACAACATCGGCGGCGACGCCTGGGCTTCCCGCATTCTGCTGGAAGAAATGGGGCTGCGCGTGGTGGCGCAATGGTCGGGCGACGGCACGCTGGCGGAAATGGAAAACACGCCGAACGTGAAGCTGAATCTGCTGCACTGCTATCGTTCAATGAACTACATCAGCCGCCATATGGAAGAAAAGTACGGCATTCCCTGGCTGGAATACAATTT
>BNUD01000194.1 GCA_025997095.1 Betaproteobacteria bacterium
CATCGGCGCCATTCTGGGCGGTCAGGTGTTGGAAGGCGGACATCTTTCCTCATTGCTGCAACCCACGGCGCTCCTGATTGTTTTCGGCGGCACTTTCGGCGCGGTGCTGCTGCAAAGCCCTTTCGCCACTTTCAAACGCGGCGTCCGCATGACGGCGTGGGTGTTTTTTCCACCCGCCATCAATTACGACCGGCTGATTGGCGACATCACCTACTGGAGCCAACTGACCCGGCGCGAAGGGCTGCTGACGCTGGAAAAATTCACCCACCAGATTAAGGATGATTTCACCAGCAAGGGCTTGCAACTGCTGGTCGATGGCGTTGCCGCCGAACACATCCGCGAAGTGCTGGACGCCAAGCTCACCACCTTTGAAGACCAGATGCGGCAAGGCGCGCGCATCTGGGAAGCCGCTGGCGGCTATTCGCCCACCATCGGCATTCTGGGCGCGGTGCTGGGGCTGATTCATGTCATGGAAAACCTGACCGACCCTTCCAAACTGGGCGCGGGCATTGCCGTGGCGTTCGTCGCCACCATCTATGGCGTCGGGCTGGCGAACCTCGTTTATCTGCCCATCGCCAACAAGCTGAAAGCGCACGTCACCCGTCTGGTCACGGCGCGTGAAATGCTGATTGAAGGCATGGTCGGCATCGCCGTAGGCGACAACCCGCGCCTGATTGAAAGCCGTCTGCAAGGCTATCTGTTCAAGGAAATGCCCTCGGATAAACACGCCCCCAAACGACGTTAATGCAGAAGGGATAAGTGAGGGAGTAAAAACATGGCGCGCAGATTACGCAAAAAACGTCTCGAAGAACACGAGAACCTTGACCGCTGGCTGGTATCTTACGCCGACTTCATTACCCTGCTGTTCGCCTTTTTCGTGGTCATGTACGCCCTCTCATCCATCAACGAGGGCAAATACCGGGTGCTTTCCGATTCCTTGAACAGCGCCTTCCGCAACCTGCCCGAAGGTCAACTGGCGCTCCCGCCCGGCTCGCCGCCCCTGCCCATCATCGTCCCCGTGCCACGCCCCAGAGAGGCGGAGGAAGTGAAAGGGCGGCAGCGCGACAAAATGCGCAACATGGCGAAAGACATCATGCAGGCGTTAGCGCCCCTCGTGCGCGCAGGCAAGGTGCGGGTGCTGGAAACCAGTCGCGGCGTGACCGTGGAAATCAATGACAGCGTACTCTTCGCGCCCGGACAGGCAAGGCTGGAACCCTTGTCCGTCTCCGCGCTGGAAGCCGTTGGGGAAGTGCTGGCGCAAAGCGAATTTCCCATCACCATCGAAGGTCACACCGACAACGTGCCCATCCACACCCCGCAGTTCCCCTCCAACTGGGAACTCTCCGCCGTGCGCGCCACCACCGTGCTGCGCCTGTTCGCCGAAGTCGGCGTGCCGCAAGAGCACCTGACCGCCATCGGCTACGGCGAACAACGCGCCGTGGAAAGCAACGACAGCGTGGAAGGTCGCGCCCGCAATCGTCGCGTCACCATCCTGATCGACGCCCTGGAACCGGAAGCCCCGCCGGAAGTGCTGACGGAAATAACCGCGCCGCCGCCGTGAAAAAGCAAGTCCTGCATTGGCTGCTCTGCGGCTGTCCGGGGTGCTTTGCCCGGCATCAGGCATCAGAGGTCAGGTGACAGTAAAGTGGGGGGGAGCAGGATGCTCCCCCTTCCAAACCCACGGACGCTATATGCGCGCCCCTACATCGTCAAAAGCGAGGCGCGTAGCGACGTGGCAATCTTGGCGACCAAGCCATGTAGGTCGGGCACGCTTCATGTGCCCGACATGGTTCGTTACCAAACGCCAAACGCCCTGCATGTGAAACCATGCCCGACCTACGCCGCCCCAGGGCACGGCACGCCGTGCCCCTACAGGCGACCCGCCCATTCCCCGACATTTGCCGATGTTCCCCGTAGGGGCACGGCGTGCCGTGCCCCGGTGTCCGTGCCCGGCATCAGGCATCAGAGGTCAGGTGACAGTAAAGTGGGGGGAGCATCCTGCTCCCCCTTCCAAACCCACGGACGCTATATGCGCGCCCCTACATCGTCAAAAGCGAGGAGCGTAGCGACGTGGCAATCTTGGTGACCGAGGAGATTGCCGCGTCGCTACGTTCCCAGGGGGGCGCGGAGGCGTTGCGGTCTGCGCTTTCGTATCCATGTAAAAAAGAATAGAATCGTCCAAATCTTTTCCGGCAGGGCGGCAGCGCAGAAACCGCCCCACTTTTTTCTATTTATGAAAGCAAAATAATCATGAAAAACAATGTAA
>BNUD01000195.1 GCA_025997095.1 Betaproteobacteria bacterium
AGCCCACCACCCATTCCGTGCGCCGCTGCCGCGCCGCGTCGCGGCTGTCGAGAAAATGGTGGGAATGCTGCCAGAGGCTCAGGTCGTGGGTGGGCATTTTTTACTCCCGCCACCGATAAAACACCACCTGCCCGCAATTTTGCGCGCAGGCTTTGCCGCAGACGGCGGCGCTTTCCTGAATCCTGCCTTTGCGTTGCCAATACGCCATCAGATCTTCAATGAGTCCGATGCCGACGCCGAAGTGGGCAGCCAAATCCATCAGGCTTGCCTGCCCGCGCTCGCGCAGATAGCTTCGCAGTTCGCTGGGGGTCATACGCTCACCCTGTCGCCAGTTTCAGGTGCAGCCGTTGCTGACGACCGTGCCGCCCCATTGCCAGCAGGATGAGCGCCATCGTCGCAAGAATCCCCATGCCCCAGAGGATTGAGGCGGTCGGGTGTTGGGCGAAGGTGAGGAACTGGTAGCAAAACACCGCCGTGCCGTAGCCAAAGGCGGTGCTCCAACCTGCCATGAACAGCGCCCAGGTGAAGCCCGCCTCTTGTCGCACCGCGCCCAGCACGGCGACGCAGGGGAAGTAGAGCAAGACCAGCAGCATGTAGGAGAAGGCGGCGGCGGCGCTGCCAAAGAGTTTTGCCATCGCGCCGTAGGTGTCCAGAGAAACTTCCTGCGCGTAGGCGGCGGCTTCCTGGTCTGCGACTTCGCCCACGCTCACGCCCAGAGGGTCGAGCAGTTTGTCGGAGAGTTCGCCCAGTTTTTCCGGCACACTGGCGGCGGCGGCGGTGATGCCCGCCCAAAAGTCGAAGGGTTCTTCCTCGGCGGCTTCGCCCGTTTCATCGGCGGCGGCCTGGGAATAGAGGGCGTTCAGCGTACCCACCACGGCTTCTTTGGCGAGTACGCCGGTAAAGATGCCCACAGCGGCAGGCCAGTTGTCTTCCCGGACGCCCAGGGGCGCAAAGACGGGGGTGATCTGGCGACCGATGGCGGAGAGTACGGAATCGCGGCTGTCTTCATGCCCGAAGCTGCCATCCGTGCCCGCCGCGTTCAGGATATTCAACACGAGCACCATCGGCACGATGATTTTGCCCGCCTTGAAAATAAAGCCCTGCAACCGGTTCCAGGCGTGGAGGCAGACGTTTTTCAGGGTCGGCAGGTGGTAAGGCGGCAACTCCATGATGAAGGGCGTCCCCTGCCCCGGCAGCAGGGTGCGCTTCAACGCCAGTCCGGTGAGCACGGCGGCGGCGATGCCAATCAGGTAGAGCAGAAAGACCATGTTCTGCCCGCCCGTGGGGAAAAACGCCACGGCAAACAGGGCATACACCGGCAGGCGCGCGCCGCAGGACATGAAGGGCGCCATCGCCATGGTCATCAGCCGATCACGCTCGCCTTCCAGTGTGCGGGTCGCCATCACAGCGGGCACGTTGCAGCCAAAGCCGACAATCAGCGGCACGAAGGATTTGCCCGGCAAGCCGATGAAGCGCATGAACCGGTCCATCACAAACGCCGCCCGCGCCATGTAGCCGGAATCTTCGAGGATGGAGAGAAAAATAAACAGGAAACCGATGATCGGAATAAAGCTGGCAACGGTCTGAATCCCGCCGCCGATGCCCTTTGCCAGCAAGACTTGCAACCAGACGGGTGCGCCCATACCTTGCAGCAGATGCTCAAAGCCCCGCACAAACACCGTTTCCGCCAGCCCGTCAAAAAAGTCGATAAACGCCCCGCCCAGATTGATGGTGAACATGAACATCAGATACATCATCACGAGAAAAACGGGGATGCCCAATACCCGGTTCAGCACAATCCGGTCAATGCGGTCAGAAACGGTGCGGGTGAGGCGATGTTGCTGCGTGACGGCGGCGCGCGCCACCTTGCCGATGAACCCGTAACGCGCGTCGGCGGCGATGATGTCCATCTCGTCGTTCAAGTCTTCTTCCAGTTGCCCGCGCAGCGCTTCCGGCGACACGCCGCAGAGCTTCGCCCACGCCGTCGCTTGTTCGTCGCCTTCCAGAGCCTGCAACGCCAACCAGCGACCATCCGCTCTGGTGGAGAGCTGCGCGGGCAACTGGAAGAAGACTTGAACGACGAGATGGACATCATCGCCGCCGACGCGCGTGACGGCGGCGCGCGCCACCTTGCCGATGAACCCGTAACGCGCGTCGGCGGCGATGATGTCCATCTCGTCGTTCAAGTCTTCTTCCAGTTGCCCGCGCAGCGCTTCCGGCGACACGCCGCAGAG
>BNUD01000196.1 GCA_025997095.1 Betaproteobacteria bacterium
GCAGTGGACCATCGGCGCGGTATTGCAGGCGCGCGGGCTGATTACGGCGGAAGCGCGCGAGCGCATTGTGCTGGAGCTGGCGGTACGGCGCGAGCAGTCGACAACGCCGACTGCGCCGACCTGTTTTGGTCAGGTGGCGTGCGATCTGAAGCTCGTCACGGCGCAGGCGCTGGAAGAATCCCTGCATCTACAGGAAAAATTGCAGCGGCTCGAATCCGGTCTGGCATGTGGCTGGGCGGGTTATGCCGAAGAAGCCGGACACGCGCCGGTGTGGTTGGCGAGCGCGACCGGAATCTCGACTTTCAGCCACTTTGAAACCGCCTGCAAACGTCACAAGCTGAAACTCACGGGCGCGCTGCCGATCCTCTGGACTGCCAGCGAAACGCCGGATGAAACGGAGCGCCGCATCGCGCTGGAAATTCACGGCGAGGATGTGGTCGCCGTGCTGCGCCATCGCGGGCGGGTTGCCGCGTCACGCAGCGAGGGACGCATGGAGCGGACGCTGGCGGTGGACTGGCTCGCGCGCATGGTCGATGACTGGCGCGGCAGCGGGATTCACGATCTGGAAATGGTCTGCCTTGAAGCGCAAAACGACGCGGCGCTCACGGCGTTACTGGAAAAATTTGAACAGCATTGGGGCAAGCCGCCCCTGCTGCGGGATGGCAGGGCGACAAGGCAGAAGCTGCTGGAAACGATGGTGCGCCAATATCAGGCGCGCCTCCCCCGGCTGCCCATCATCCGCTTTGGCAACCCGCAAAAAAAATGGTGGAAACGTCCCGCTTTCTGGCAGTTGTGCGCGCCGATGCTCACCCTTTGTCTGGTGGGCGGCGTGGAAATCCAGCAGCGCCTTGCCATGAAAACCATCCAGACCCGCTTCGCGCAAAACGACCTCGAAACCAAAAAACAGGCACAGGCGCAGCAGCAGGAAGCGAAGTTTAATCAGGAGCAGCAACAGGCGAACAAACTGCTGGAAGAAAGCCGTCAGGAGATTGTTCGGATGATTCCTGAAATCGAACGTCTTCTGGCGATTGAAGGCATGGTGAATCACCTGCCGCAACTCTTGCGAACGCTGGCGCAAAACATCGGCAACGACGTGGTGCTGGAAGCCGTGCGAAACAGTCATGCCGGCGGCGACATCGGTCATATTCAGGTGGTCGGCTGGTCGCCCGACTATGGCAGCGCCCAGTCTTTTGCCTTGCGGACACAGGACGCGCTGAGCGGCATGGGGTATGTCGTGGCGCAAACCGATGTCAAGGCGGCGCCGGGGCGGGACGAGAAGCAGGGCTATCAGGTGTCCTTCTGGCTCATGCCGGTCGCAGAAGAACTGGACATCGGCGAGGAGACGCCATGAAGCGATTAAAACAATTGCAGGAAAAAATCGCCAGCCTCTCCAGACGTGAGCGCGGGCAATTGTCGGCGGGGGTCTGCGTCGGCATTGCCCTGTTGTATGGGCTGCTGCTCTGGCCGCTGGGACATCAGCAACTCTCCCGACTGAAGTACGACGAATCCAAACTCGCCGTCCAGCAAAGGAACAGCGGCAAAAACACGCCCGTCAAAGCCGCCCCCGGCGGCTTGAGCCTGCAACAGGCGCGGCAGGAACTCGTGAAGACGCAGGAATCCCTCATCAGTCTGAATCGGGAACAGACACGGCTGAACGAACGCTTTATTCCGCTGGAAGACCTGGAAAGCCTGCAAGCCCTGAAATCAGAATTGACCCGACTGGCGGAGGAAGGCGATATGGAAATGATCGCCCTGGAACATATCTACCGCCGCCCGGAAGACCGCGAGCGCGCGCCCTCGCTGGAACTCCTGAAAGAAGCCGGCCAGAGCAATCCTTACAAGCGTCCGTTGCTCTGTCTGCGCGCCCGCGCCAGTTATCGGGGCTTGATGCAGTTTCTGGATGGCTTGCAACAGCTTCCCCGCATCGCCGCGCCCGTGTGGAGCAACATCGAGGTCAAGAGCGAGAAGCCGGACGTTGGCCGCAACAGCCGCAATAACGCCGATCATTCCGGGCGCTCCGGCACACCCCGCCAATGGCTGGAAGTGGAGATTCGCCTTGCCATCTGAAAATCTCTCCCCTCCTGCCCGCCAGAGCGCCTGGGAAACCTGCCTCGCGCTGCTGGACAAACTGCCCGGCGTCGGCGCTTCCGACCTGCATCTGGCGGTCGGGCGCACGGCGCACTGGCGTCGTCACGGTGAACTTGTGCCCTGCGACGAGCG
>BNUD01000197.1 GCA_025997095.1 Betaproteobacteria bacterium
GCGCTTGCTGCGCGGGTGGGTACCTTGCTGGTTTGGGTTGGCGAAGCGGGCGTGCGGCTTTATTCCGCCGGACAGCCCGGTGGGGCGCGTGCGGATCGCTTGCTTTATCAGGCCAAACTCGCGCTTGATGAAACGCTGCGTCTCAAGGTTGTCCGCAAAATGTACGCCATTCGCTTTGGAGAAACGCCTCCTGCCCGACGCAGCGTGGAGCAGTTACGCGGCATTGAGGGGGCACGAGTGCGCGGCACTTACCAATTGCTTGCACAGCAATATGGTGTGCCTTGGAAGAGGAGGGATTACAACCCGGACAATTGGGATGTATCCGATGTGCCCAATCGCTGTCTTTCTTCAGCAACTGCGGCGCTGTATGGTGTGACGGAGGCAGCAGTTTTAGCGGCAGGCTATGCGCCAGCAATCGGATTCATCCATACCGGCAAGCCTCTTTCTTTTGTTTACGACATTGCCGATCTGTACAAATTTGAGACCGTTGTGCCCGTTGCGTTCAAGACTGCTGCCAGTGGTGTACATAACCCGGAAAGGGCTGTACGGCTTGCATGCAGGGATGTATTTCGGCAGACAAAATTGCTGGAACGCATCATCCCGGATATTGAGGAAGTATTGGCTGCGGGAGAGATTCCCCGTCCTGAAGCGCCGCCGGATGCGGTTGGCCCTGCGTTCCCGGAAGCAAAAGGAATTGGTGATGCTGGTCATCGTACTTGAGAATGCCCCGCCTCGGTTGCGTGGACGTCTGGCGGTCTGGTTACTGGAAATCCGTGCCGGGGTTTATGTAGGTAATTATTCCAGAAAAGTGCGCGAGCACATTTGGTCACAAGTGGAGGCTGGCATCGAAGATGGTAATGCTGTCATCGCCTGGCGTTCCAACAATGAAATGGGATTTGAATTTAAGACCTTGGGCGCCAACCGCCGATTGCCCGCAGATTGGGATGGCGTACGGTTGGTGAGTTTTTCCCCCGAAAAGGGGGAGGTTGATCTTTAACAATATGGAATATCGAAACACTGTTTGCTGGACGGTGTTTCTGCGGTAGTATTTTGCCTCCTGAAATTTCCTTGATTTTTCATGGAGATGCAGGAAGAGCGTTCCCCGCAGGCGCGGGGATGAACCGACTTCATTGGTGATTTCTTCCGCTCTGCCCCGGCGTTCCCCGCAGGCGCGGGGATGAACCGACGAAGCGCCACTCATCGCCGCGTGCAGGGGCGCGTTCCCCGCAGGCGCGGGGATGAACCGAATCTGCGCGATGCCGGTAACGGGAAATCCGGGCGTTCCCCGCAGGCGCGGGGATGAACCGTTCCGGCTGCCCCAGAAGCACGATGGAGAGGAGCGTTCCCCGCAGGCGCGGGGATGAACCGCTAAAAACGTCAAATCCTTCTGTACAGTGAAAGCGTTCCCCGCAGGCGCGGGGATGAACCTGACGGTCTGGGATGATGACACAGTGAGTGAGCGCGTTCCCCGCAGGCGCGGGGATGAACCGCAAAAACGGGGCTGGATGCCGACAAGCTGGAAGCGTTCCCCGCAGGCGCGGGGATGAACCGTTTCTGGACGGCATCGCGCCCATCGTGCATCAGCGTTCCCCGCAGG
This sequence comes from Betaproteobacteria bacterium, assembly GCA_025997095.1. Taxonomy (GTDB): domain Bacteria; phylum Pseudomonadota; class Gammaproteobacteria; order Burkholderiales; family Rhodocyclaceae; genus Azovibrio. Next base: position 1,598 of record BNUD01000197.1, read on the forward strand.
CGCGGGGATGAACCGAGAGCCGGACGAAGATCTATAAAGCCGCCCGCGCGTTCCCCGCAGGCGCGGGGATGAACCTTATTGACGTCAGTATCATTGGGCAGCCCATCCGCGTTCCCCGCAGGCGCGGGGATGAACCGTCCAGCAGCCAGCTATTCAGGGGCTACGAAAAGCGTTCCCCGCAGGCGCGGGGATGAACCGCAAGAATGGCAAAAGCATTCTTGTTCCAATCAGCGTTCCCCGCAGGCGCGGGGATGAACCGCATTTTCGGCTTTGGAATCACGCGCAAATACAGCGTTCCCCGCAGGCGCGGGGATGAACCGCCTGGCGACGCCGCCGACGCCGCAGCACGTCTTGCGTTCCCCGCAGGCGCGGGGATGAACCGTGTGCCTGTCCCAGTTAAGTTTTGACCACCAGCGCGTTCCCCGCAGGCGCGGGGATGAACCGGGCGCGGTCGAGGGACAGGAGCAGGTCGGCATGCGTTCCCCGCAGGCGCGGGGATGAACCGTGAGCGACGTGCCGGCGGGAATCGCGGGGGATGCGTTCCCCGCAGGCGCGGGGATGAACCGCCCTTTTGCTGCTCCAGGTACGGCTCCTGTTGGCGTTCCCCGCAGGCGCG
>BNUD01000198.1 GCA_025997095.1 Betaproteobacteria bacterium
GAATTTCCGTCTCACCCCACAAGGGGAGAAGGGTGATTCGCGCGGCTTCGCCGTTACAAAGCATGTCTTCAGCATTCATGCGATTGCCCTGACGAGGAGATTTTAACGGCTGCACCGCCTTCTGCTTTATGATATGCGCCCCGTGCAACGAACCAATTTCGCAATCATGACCAACACCCACAACGACCTCAACGGTTTTCTTGACTACTGGGAAGCGGAAGGCGCGGCCTACGCCCACGCTGGCGATTATGCGTGGATGGCGGAGCAGGTTCCCGCGCCGTTGCCCACCACAAAAGCGCTGGAAATCGGCTGTGGCGTGGGTTTTGGTACGCAAGCCTTGCTGCAACGCGGTTTTTCCGTGCTGGCGGTCGACGCGCTGGCAGAGTGCCTGACCACAACGCAAGCCAGAATTGCGCGCACCGAACACACGGGCGAAGTCCGCTTTTTGCAAGCCGACATCGCCGCGCCAGATGCCGCGACACGCCAAACCATCCTGGATTTCCAGCCGCAAGTCGTGCTCTGCTGGCTCATGGGCGCGCCGCAGGAAACCACTGGCGCGGCGGGCAAGACAGACCGTGCAGCGTCCGAAGCCGTCGCCGCCTATCGGGAAAAAACGCATCGTCAAATTGCCGAACTCGCCGCCAGCCTGCCCGAAGTCGTCGCCGTGCATCTCATCGACCGTACCGCGATTCCCTGGCAAGCCAAGGATTTGGGGCGCGATACGCTGGTGCGTTACCACCTGTTCAAAACCTTCGTCGACCTGCCTTTCGACGCCGTGCGCGGCGACGCGCTGTATCGCAAATTGAGCGGGCGGGCAGAAGCGGCGGGCAAGCTGCAAAGCGAACTGCGCCGCGCCCACCCCGCCCTGAAAAGCGTCACCCCTACCCTCGCCTCACTCGTCCTCCGACGCAAGGCGACCTGAACCCCAAAGGAGAATCAAACATGCTGGCAATCATCGGCGGAAGCGGCTTGACCCAACTTTCCAACCTCGAAGTGTCGCACCGCGAAGTGGTACGCACCCCCTATGGCGAGCCTTCCGGTGCGCTGACCTTCGGGCGCGTAGGCGGGCGCGACGCCCTTTTTCTGGCACGGCACGGCTACGGGCATTCCATCCCCCCGCATCTGGTGAATTACCGCGCCAACCTCTGGGCGCTGAAAGAGAGCGGCGCGAAATACATCGTTTCCGTCGCCTCAGTGGGCGGCATCCGCGCCGACCTGAACCCCGGCGACATCGTGATTCCCCACCAGATCATCGACTACACCTGGGGACGCAAAAATACCTACTTCGACGGCAACGGCGCGCCCGTCACCCACGTCGATTTCACCGAGCCTTATGACGCTATCCTGCGCCGCCAACTGCTCGCCGCCGCAGCCGCCGTCGGCATCTCCGTCAAGGACGGCGGCGTTTACGGCGCGACCCAGGGACCGCGACTGGAAACCGCTGCGGAAATCGACCGCTTCGAGCGCGATGGCGTCGCCGTCGTCGGCATGACCGGAATGCCGGAAGCCGTCCTCGCCCGCGAACTCGGCATCCCCTACGCCGCCATCAACCTGATTTCCAACCACGCCGCCGGACGCGGACAAAGCAGCGACGGCATCCACTTTGGGAAGCTGGAAGAAGTGTTGCAGGCAGCGATGGGACAGGTGAGGAAGGTGATTGAGCAGGTGGTGCATCAGGCATCAGATGACAGGGAACAGGGATCAAAACAGGAATGACACAAGGATGGAAAGCGCTCCGCTCTTGCCGTCGCTACGCGGCGTCGAAACCCGCTGCCGCCCTGCGGATGTCCGTGCTACGCTTGTTTTTTTTAAGCACCTCAAGGAGAAGTCATGAAACATTTTTTCAAAACGCTTTTTTTATCGGGATGTCTTGCGCTCGCCGCAGGGATGCCGCCGTCCGCCTCTGCGCAGACCGGCAAAACCTTCACCAACAGCATCGGCACGGAATTCATTCTGATTCCGGCAGGCTCCTTCACCATGGGCGCGGACAAAAATTCTGAGAAAGCGGAGGACGATGAAACGCCGCCGCATCGCGTCAGCATCAGCCAGACTTTCTATCTGGGGCACCTCGAAAAACCTCTCTTCCTCTGGATTTGTTAAAATTACGTTGTTCTGAATTTTAAAGTAGGTGAAGCAGATGCTCTCACGTAGCGCCCTCAAGACGGACCTGTTTGCAAGTGAAGCGCA
>BNUD01000199.1 GCA_025997095.1 Betaproteobacteria bacterium
ATCGAACGTCTGCGAGCGCCTTCCGCCATCGAGCGAACCCGACCGGGACGAACTGCGCCAAGGAAGAAGGGCGTTCGCATTGCAGGGTATCATCCGGCATACAAGGGGGCTTAACTTAATGGTATTGGTGCTACGCTTGCTAGGCAACAAGCTTATAAGTTATTGTCGCCTATTGATATAAAAAATTTGTGCTTGACAGGATGAACGGAACTGCCTAGGATTCGCAAATCAAATTTTTCGTATGGGCATGAGGAGTAGAAAGATGCAAGCAAAATTCAAGTATGCGCTGGATGTTGTTGTTGGGTGGTTCTTCTCTGTCGCGGCAATGCGAGTCCAATGATGGAAGGCACTGCACCCTACGGATGTCCGGGCTGTGCTTGCTCAACCTTTTTCAGTGATTAAATCACAGTGGAGTTTTATGAAAAACCAGAAAACATCCGAAGATAAAATACAGGAAACGATTGAGGGTGCAATAAGATTTTCAGGCTTTGCTCATTTGCCCCAAAAATTACAGCGATTTACGGTACCGAAATCATTTCGCGCCAGAGTATTGCGCGCAATTTTTTCATCTCTTTTTGGGATAAATTTTTTATCTTTTATAGGAGCGCCTGAAATTTGCTCAAGGCTCGGTTTTTCCTTGCCGGAAATAGAGCAGATTCCGTATTTTGTTCTCTCCCAGATGGAAGTTGTGAATTTCCCTGAAAACGTGTATTGGTTCTTTAAAATACAACCGTTTTTCTTCTTTCTTGGGACAATTGCATCTGTTTTATATTTTTCACTTCCGGAATACTTTTGCCAAATAATAGATTATAGGTCTGGATTGTCAAAAGAGGAAAGGAGAAAGTGGCGCAGGCTCTCCTTGTGGTTTCCGCTTGTTTTTTTGTCGTCAGGAATTATATTCTTGTTTGGTTATCCAGATCATTCTGGTTTTGTATCCAGGATTTTGGATATGACAAACAATCGTATTGGATGGTTTGCATTTTACGGAGGGGGGGCGAGTTTTTTGTTTCCTCTTTTTGTATCCGCTGTTGTTGTAGAAGTCAGATTGATCTTCAATTCTTGTTATTAATCTTTGATCTAGGAAAATCAAATGAATTCAACTCAAAACTCCGGAGCACAAAAACTTTCATCGACTGATTTTGTGGCTACGCTTGCTGTTACAATAAAAAGGATTTAAAACATGAGACTTAACATTGATGCTATGTTCGATACGAGTTTGTCGAACAAAAGAAATTTGTTTTTTGTTATGGGCTTAGGATTTCTGACTATGGCTATATCTGACCTAGCACAAGGAACATCTTGGATATTAAGCGGAAGATTACGTTGGCTAGGTGAACTGCTTGGTGAATATTTTGGCAGCTATGGGGCTGTGGGTTTTGAGTTTGTTCTTGCTATCTATTGTATATGCAACGGGGTTGTATATTCGATGAAACTGAAAAAGACCAAGGAGGAATCATGAGCATCAATGTTATTTACTACAGGGGCGGTATGCTGGTATGCGATGCTGGAACTGCTATTCAACCAGCGATTGATAGGCTTGCCGTATCAATTCTCACAGGAGAGTCGTCAGCTATAATCGTCAATGTTGCAAAAGATAGCGCACCCACAGTTGTTGCGCTATATGGCACATACGGTGACACAAAGCTTGTTTTGGATCTTACGAATGATGCTTTAAACCAAGATTGGAATGAATTTACCAAAGAAGCATTTTCTGCTGCGGTTGGTATACTCGCGGGCACGCTTACAATGCCTGCGGGACCGGTAGTGTCCACTCTGTGGGCAGAAGCGATGAGCAAGTCATATGAAAATGCTTACGATGCAGCAAGCAATTGGTCTAAAAATCAGGACTGGGGGAAATTTTACGATTTCTTTGATGAATTGAAAGATTCTTGGGAAAACTTCAGTTTCGGTTCCTGGCTTTACGACCAACTGCATCCAAATGAAATGAATGACATTCTTAACACCAACTACCTCAACGCCCGTTCCTGGCTCCTCCCCAGCGACCCCTTGGCGCTTGACCTTGACGGTGACGGCATAGAAACAATTGGCATTGGCAGCACTGTCATCAAATTCGACCACAACGCTGATGGCATTAAAACGGGCACCGGCTGGCTGAAACCCGACGATGGTTTTCTGGTCTGGGATAAAAACGGTAATGGCAAGATTGACA
>BNUD01000200.1 GCA_025997095.1 Betaproteobacteria bacterium
CCAGTTCGGTTTGCAAACCCGCACGCGGAGCGTTAAGCAGAAAGGCGGTCAAATGCGCCAGCGGCAATTTACGATTACGGGTAAATGCGGTTTCTTTCGCCCTGGCGCGGATGGCGAAAGATTCAGAACGCACATAGGCTCCGATGGACTCAAATATGGCGTTGACATTGCAGGGTCATGATTGGCTTTCAGTGATGGTTTTACAGGACATAATTATACCGTAAACTATTGATTTTGTGGGTTATTATTGCTAACTTAATGGTATTGAGGCCTGCCCTGCTTGTTGTCGTAGAAGATGAAGGGGGAAAGGCAAAAGTGCTGGTGCAGATCGACTACTACCTGAAAAAGCCGAAGCGAGGCGTTTTTAACGTAGCCAATACTGGGCGAGAAATGGATGCAGCAGCGCTGGAAACTTTACGACAGGAAGTAAAAAGCGATAAAAGTGGACTCCTGCTGCTGGATGGCAAGCTGTGACGCAGGGCGGGACTCGAACCTCGCATCAACGCAGGAAACCCCCACGCAACCCTTCCCCATCGGGATACACCACGTCACAACTTGCCCACACATTATAGACCATCATAAATGCAATCACATCACAAATGACCTCCATCACCATCACCGTAGATTCCCTCCCTGTTCTCGCCGTGCTGCAACAGTTGATGGGCGTGACGACGCCCGCAGGCATGGCCCCGGCAATGAAAGAGATCGGCGATACGCTTGTTGAGTCGACCATTCGACGCTTCGAGACCGGCACCGGGCCGGACGGATCACCGTGGAAACCGTTAAAACCCGGCACGGTGCTGGCGCGGTATCGCAAAATGCTCGGCGAAGGACGTTCGATCTCGACCACGAGCGGCGCAAACAAAGGGCGGCTGGCGACAAGTCAGGTGCCCTCGCTGATCCGCCCGCTCGACGCGACGGGCGAACTCTCCAAAAACATCCGCGCCCAGGTGATAGACGGCGGCGCAGGGGTGGAAGTCGGGACAAACCGCTCGTTCGGCAACGCCAACGCCTCCGTGCACCAGTTCGGCACCCGCGACGGCCACATCCCGGCGCGGCCATTTCTGGGTCTGTCGGGAGGGGATACCACCCTCGTGCTCGACATCCTGCGCGAACTTCTGGACGATGCTTCTCGCATGTGAATTTTCGCGCTAGAATCTGTATTATTCTTATTGCATGTAATTTTCGCATTAGAAACGACCATAATTTAGCGTACCCTCCGCGTCCGATTCGCGTCCGATTCGCGTCCGATTCGGAATATTTTATCAAATGTAATCCGCCCTCAAAAAAACGCCCTCTATCCCAACCCCGGCGCGGCATCCAGCCTTGTTCACTCTGCGATCATTCCCGGACAAATAAAACGCAAAAAAGATCGTTCCTGCCGCATTTTGTGCAAAATTTCGCGATATTTTTGCCGCATATAAAAACCCCCAAACCCCGCGCCCCCATTGCCCTCCAAGCCATCACACACATCTTTGAATCCCGGACAAAAGAATCACCACCCCACAGGCGCCGTCAAAAACCTCACCCTGACCAGCGATTCCCCCTTCACTCTCGATGGCGGCACAATCGGCTTGCTGCCCAAAGACTACACAAAAGCATGGACGCTCACGGGCAGCGGCACCTTTGCCATTCAAAGCGGCATCAACGCACAAATTTCCGGCGCGATTGGCGGCAGCGGCGCGCTGACCAAAGACGGCGCGGGCACGCTGACGTTGAGCGGAAACAACAACTACAACGGCGGCACCACGGTCAACGCGGGACTGATCAACTTCGCCAATGCGGGCAACTTCGGCGCGACGGGAAAAAACATCACCCTGAACGGTGGCGGTCTGCAATGGGCGACAGGCAACACCGCGGATATTTCCGACAAATTGACCGATCTGGGCGTGAACGGCGGGACATTCGACACCAACGGCAATGACGTTACGTTGGCAACGGCGATCTCCGGCACAGACAGCAGCCTGACCAAAGACGGCGCGGGCAAGCTGACGTTAAGCGACACAAATACTTACAGCGGCGTCACCACGATTAACGCGGGAACGCTGGCGCTCTCTGGCAACGGCAGTATCGAAGACTCTTCCGGCGTCACGCTCGCCAATGTGAGCGGCGCGATTTTTGATATTTCCAGCGTAGGCGGCAGCGGCACGACGATAAAAGGTCTCATCG
>BNUD01000201.1 GCA_025997095.1 Betaproteobacteria bacterium
AAAAACTTTGTTTGCCGTCAAAAGGCTGTAGGTTGGGTAAGCCGTAGGCGCAACCCAACATTGACGATTCATCGCGCGCAACCTGCCAGATACCGGACGAATGACCAGATTGACGGATCAGTGTCGGGTTCAACTACGCTCGCCGTCATTGCGAGGAGCGTAGCGACGCGGCAATCCAGGAATCAGATGTCAGGTGACAGGTGGCAGCCATCAGGGGAGGCTTTGCCTCCAGAAAGTACTGACACCTGACACCTGTCACCTGATCCCTGAATTGCCCTGCTCTTGCGGGCGGGCTTATCCTGTAAAATCTCTTTCTCTTTTCTGCGGAATCGCCTGACCCATGAGCGCACGTCTTCGTGAAATTCCTTACAACTACACTTCGTTCTCCGACCGCGAGATTGTGATTCGTCTGCTGGGCGAGGAGAACTGGCGGATTCTGGATGAGTTGCGGGGGGAGCGGGTTACGGGGCGGTCTGCGCGGATGCTCTATGAGGTGTTGGGCGACATCTGGGTGGTGCAGAGAAATCCCTATCTGGAAGATGATCTGCTTGCCAACCGCGAACGGCGTTTTGCGCTGATTGACGCGCTGTATCATCGGCTCTCCGAGGTGGAGAAGCGGCGCACGGCGACGGAAGATGAGGATTTGGAACGCAGCGGGAAGGTCGCCCGACTGGTGGCGGCGGCGCGGCAGGCGGTGGAGCGGTTTGAAGTTCGTTTCATGGAAAACTGGCAGTTGCGGCGACGGGTTTCAAAAATTCTGGGGCGGCATACCCGCCGCGACAATATCGCCTTTGACGGGCTGGCGCGGGTGGCGCATGTGACGGATGCGACGGACTGGCGGGTGGAATATCCGTTTGTGGTGTTGTACCCGGATACCGAGGCAGAGGTCGCGCCGCTGGTGCGCGGTTGCATCGAAGCGGGGCTGACCATTATTCCGCGTGGCGGCGGCACGGGTTACACGGGCGGCGCGGTGCCGCTGTCGGCGCATTCGGCGGTGATCAATACGGAAAAATTGATGGAGATTTCGCCCGTTGAGGAAATCGTGCTGGCGGAACATTCCACGCCTTACGCGACCATCCGTACCGGCGCGGGCGTTGTGACCGATCGGGTCTCGGAAGCCGCCAGCAAGGCGGGAAGGGTGTTTGCGGTCGACCCGACTTCGGCTTCGGCGTCTTGCGTGGGCGGCAATATCGCCATGAACGCAGGCGGCAAAAAGGCGGTGTTGTGGGGCACAGCGCTGGATAATCTGGCGTGGTGGAAAATGGTCACGCCGGATGGCGAGTGGCTGGAAGTGGAACGCCTTAACCACAATCTGGGCAAGATTCACGAGCAGGAATTAGTGCGCTTTCGGCTGCGTCGTCTGGGCGTGGATGGCAGGAAATGCGTTAGCGAAGAAATCCTCTCCCTGCCCGGCGCGCGTTGTCGCAAGGTGGGTTTGGGCAAGGATGTGACCGACAAGTTTCTGGGCGGTGTGCCGGGGGTGCAGAAGGAAGGCACGGACGGCATCATCGTTGCCGCCCGCTGGGTGTTGCACAAGATGCCGCCGGTGACACGCACGGTTTGTCTGGAATTTTTCGGGCAGGTGCGCGAGGCGGTGCCGTCGATTGTCGAAATTACCGACCACTTCAAGCCGGGTGGCGCGGGACACGCGGCGGGCGTGCAGCTTGCCGGTCTTGAACACATGGACGAGCGTTACGTGAAAGCCGTGGGCTACGCGACCAAGGCGAAGCGGCACGGGCGTCCCAAGATGGTGCTGATTGGCGATATTGTCGGGCACGACGAAAACGCGGTGATGGCGGCGGCTTCGGCGGTGGTACGCATGGCGAATGTGCGCGGCGCGGAAGGTTTTATCGCCGCCTCGCCCGAAATGCGAAAAAAATTCTGGCTCGACCGTTCGCGCACCGCCGCCATTTCCCGGCATACCAACGCTTTCAAGGTGAATGAAGACGTGGTGATTCCCCTGCCGCGCATGGGCGAGTATTGCGACGGCGTGGAGCGCATCAACATCGAGCTTTCGATTGAGAACAAGCTGGCGCTGTGCGACGCGCTGACGACCTTCCTGCAAGGCGATCTGCCGGTGAATGCGGGCGACAGCAAGCTGGACAGGGCAGCGTATTGCTGGTGATCCGTGTGCCGCCAGGGGTTTGCACGACCTGGCGCAGG
>BNUD01000202.1 GCA_025997095.1 Betaproteobacteria bacterium
CACCGCCGATGCCGTCGGCGCGGCGGAACGCTTTATCGGCGCCTTCCCCGGCGAAGAACAGGCCTTGGCGCGCAACCGTTTATCGCTGGTGATGAAAGCGGTCGTGGCGCAACAACTGCTGCCGCGCGCCGATGCCATCGGGCGGGTGCCCGCCGTCGAAATCCTGCGCGGCACGCCCGCCGTCATCAACCTGATTGCCTCGGAACGCACCGCGCAAATCTATTCCGCAATGGAATCCGGCGCCTCCCTGGGGATGCAGACCTACGACCAGGCGCTCGCGCAACTGGTGCGCACCAAACAGGCAAACCTCGACATCCTGCGCCCCCTCGCCCGCAACCCGGAAGGCTTTGACTGGCTGGTGAAAAACGGCATGGACGCTCAAAAAACAGGCTCGAACCCATGAACCGCAAGATATTAATCCGGCAATCAAATACGCCATATGCTGCCACAGGCTGTAGGTTGGGTAAGCCGCAGGAAGAACCCGACATTGGCGATTCATCGCGCGTCCAGATTGACAGATCAATGTCGGGTTCAACTACGCTTACCGTCATTGCGAGGCGCGGAGCGACGCGGCAATCTCCTTGGTCGCCAAGATTGCCGCGTCGCTCTGCTCCTCGCAATGACGCGGAGGGGGGTTGTCATCAGACTGAAACCGCCCTGACACGTCTGGAACAAGCCTATTTGCAAGAAAAATCCTTGCTCGACCAATTCATTCAAAAATCATTTGAAAAATGAGCGAGCTTAACGAAACCACCCTGATTCAAGCCGGTTTGCAGGCGGGCTTGTTTGATAACGAGCAGGTTGCCCGTTTGCGTCCGCTGGCGCGGGCGCGGCGGCAAAGTCTGATGGACGCGCTGGCGGCGGAATTGAGTTTGCCGCAGACCGCGTTTTATCTGGCGTTGGCGCAGATACGCGGGCTGCCTTATGCCCATCTTGCCAGTTGGCAGGTCAATGAACCGGTATTGGCGCGTCTGCCCGCAACCTTGTTGAAGCGTCATCCGATGGCGGCGTTGAACGATCCGCAGGGCGCGCTCCATCTGGCGGTTGCCAATCCGGACGACGCGCTGGGCATCGAAACGGCGCGGCGGGTGATTGGCGCCTTGCCGCTGGCGATTTCGGAGCCGGATGGTCTGGCGACCCTGTTGTATCGTCTGCGCGGCAAGGAGGTCAGCGGCAATGGCGAGCACGAAGACCCGGTGCGGCTCTTTGAGCGCATTGTGCGCGAAGCCTGTTTGCGGCGCGCTTCGGATATTCACATCGAAGCGATTAAAAACGGGGCGCGGGTGCGCTTGCGCGTCGATGGTCGTCTGGAAGTCATGGGCGCGCCGCTGGCGAAGGATTTGGGCGACGCGCTGATTTCCCGCGTCAAGGTGCTGTCCGGCATGGACATTGCCGAAGCGCGCGCGCCGCAGGATGGCAGCCTGACGTACATGGCGCAGGATGGCGATACCGCCATTGAAATGCGGGTGGCTTCCGCGCCCGTCAAATTCGGGGAACGCCTGACCCTGCGGGTGATGAAGAGCGACCCGAATCGTCAGACGCTCGATACGCTGGGCTTGCCCCCCGCCATGAGCGCGCGTTTGCGGGAGGCGCTCGGACATCCGCATGGCATTGTGCTGGTGACGGGGCCGACCGGCAGCGGCAAGAGTACGACCTTGTACTGCGCCCTGCGCGAACTGGACGCGGACAGTTTCAACATCCTCACCGCCGAAGACCCGATTGAGCAGGTGATCAGCGGTGTTTCGCAGGTGCAGGTGAATGCCAGGGTCGGCTTTGCCGACGCGCTGCGCTCTTTTTTGCGTCATGACCCGGATGTGATTCTGGTCGGGGAAATCCGCGATCTGGATACTGCCGATGTGGCGTTAAAGGCGGCGACGACGGGGCATATGGTGCTCTCAACCCTGCACACCAACAGCGCCGTCGGCGCCGTGACCCGCATGATCGACATCGGTTGCGAGCCGTTCATGTTGGGCGCGACCCTGCGCGGCATATTGGCGCAACGACTGGTACGGATGCTCTGCCCGCATTGTCGGCGGGCGCAGGAAACCGACGCCAGAACGCGGCGGCTTCTGGGGGTCGCCCAAGAGCTTCCCCGCTCCATCTGGCAGCCCGTGGGCTGCCCGCGTTGGCTGGGTTCCGG
>BNUD01000203.1 GCA_025997095.1 Betaproteobacteria bacterium
GCGGTTTTAGATGATGGAACTTTGTCAGCGGTTCAGCTTTATGCCGCTTTAAGTTCTTCGCGCAGGATAAGGCGCAGGGTTTCCGCTGTTAAAGGCGCGGCTTTCGGGAAACGGGCGTTTTTGAGGGCTTCATTCATCAAGGTTTGATAACCGCGCCCTTCATCGGCGGCTTGTGCCTTGAAACTCTGTAAAACATCGTCATCAATCCAGATGGTGATGCGGGTTTTTCCAGAAGCGTCAAGGACTGCGCCCCGTTTGGCGTTTGAAAAATCATATTCTTTTTGCATGTTATTTTTCCTCGTAAGTTCGGCGCTCATGCGGCTCTGCGCGCCGTGCCGTAAACACCCGAATGCCGTCATCGCGCCAGACATAACCGACAACCAGCAAGCGTCCGAAACCATCCGTGCCGAGCGTCACGAACCGCTGTTCATCGTGGTCGCGGTCTTCGCGGGTCAGCGCCGCAGAATCGAAAAACACACCTTCAACGTCTTCAGGTCGATTCCGTGCTTGCGGATATTTTCGCGGTTTTTGGCAGGGTCAAAATTCAGTTTCATGTCTGGATTATACATACAATGTATTTACTTGCAAGAAATGAAAAATGCGCCGCATGTCCTGGGAGCGCCGGCGTCCCAGCCGGCGGTTTTAAGATTTTTCGCGCACAGCCAAAACCGCCTTTGGTGCCGCCATCGCTCCCGGCAACGCCTGATAGCGTTCCATCAAACGGGCGACGCAATCGGCTTCGGTGAAATCCTTGCTGGAAAAACCGTAGGCTTGCAGGACGGCTTTGTCGAGGGTTTGATGCGCTTTTTGCAATTCTGGTGGCATGGTGAGCGGGTCGTAGAGATCGGCGAGGGAACTTTCGGGGAACAGGGCGCGGGCGTCCAGTACGGCTTGCGCGGCGGTTTCGATTTTTTCTTTTTGGGTGTCGCTCGCGTCTGCCCACGGGAAATTGTTGTAGACAATATCCTTTGAATAGCGGTAATCGCTTTTCAAACGACCGCAGATGGCGCGAACCCATGCCATGTGGACACTGGAAGTCAAAATACCAAAATGGTAGAGCGTGGCGCGGGGAATAACCTGAACGGAATCGCTTGCAATGGTTTGTGCGTCAATGAACCCCATCGGGATATATCGTCTGCGTTCGGAAGATACCCTTGGAACGATAATATATTGGCTATCAGGCTGGCGTATTTCTTGAAACAGCGCAGGCGTTGTTGCGCTCTCTCGTGTTGCCTTTTTCGTGCTGGCAAGACGCATCTGACGGCATTTTTCCACACGCGCCATGACCAACGGCATCTTCCGTAAATCAGCGGGACTTGCGTCAACAAGCCACAAACACCAACGGTTTTTATTGTTGATAAATTCTTCCGAGCCGAGAATTTTCCTGATATATTTCAAAGCCGACGGTTCACGCGCAATAAAATCGTTGTATTCGTTGGACTCGACGAATAAATGCCCGCCATCTGCAGGTTTGTTGCCATAAACCATCGGCGGAACATCACATATCGCGCTTGTCTTGCTCTCGACAAAAACCGTCTGCGCGTCCACAAGATACGGGTTTATATTTTTCACCGTGATTTTTGTTCCGTCACTGTCGTAGATATTTTTTACCCCGTTTTTCGGCATAACGCTGAAACCCGCAATGACACAATGTACCGCCGCCTTGCCCCTGGCTTCGTTGCTCCACTTGAATGTTTTATATCCAAAGTCGATGTGTACGCCAAACATTCCAAAAAGCGGCTTCCAGACAGCGGCGACCTGCTCGCCCTGTGTAATACTGTTGGTTGAAACAAACGCCGTGCGGATTGGCGTCCTCGCCATCATGTGCGCTGCCTTGTAGTACCACGCAGCGACATAATCTATTTTACCGGAGGTTTTGAACGGTTTCCCGCCTGCGTCAAGATATACCGACAAAATATCGGCTTTCTGTTCCGCGCTCTGGTTGGAATAGCCCACAAACGGCGGATTTCCCATAATGAAACTTAATTCCTTTTTCGGAATCACCTTTTCCCAATCCATCGTCAGCGCATTGCCGTGCGTAATGTTGGCGGATTCCTTGAGCGGCAGACGGATGTAAGAAATGCCGAATTCCTTGCCAAAGAGTTGATTCATCTGGTGTTCCATGAGCCACATACCG
>BNUD01000204.1 GCA_025997095.1 Betaproteobacteria bacterium
CATGGGAGGCGATTTACTGGTCGGCGCAAAGCGCCGACCAGTAAATCGCCTCCCATGAACCCTCGCCAATCGGGGCGCTGCCATCCGCGAGATGGTAAGCTGCCCTCGCCAGAATGCCCCGCCGCGCGTTGGGTTCCCGGACGAAAATACTGGACATCACCTCGTCCCCCCAATCGGCGGGCATGGCCTTCCATTCGTCGTAAGCCGTTTGCAGAAAATTCACGTACTCTGGCGTATGCACCGCTTCTAACGCGGCACGTCCCCGATCTTCGGGTTCGATCACCTCAAAGCGCAAGGCACGGGCAGCATCGACCAGATGCAAAAGCCGTTGCGAAACCTCCTGCGCCGGGCGTAGAGCGCCTCGGGCAAAACGTGATTTGGGTTGATGGCGTAACTGCGCCGGGTGAAAAAATGCCTTCATGCAAGAACTCCAGATTGATGCCTTGTCATTTCACTGGATAAACCCTTCTTTCTTCAATGAATCCACGACGGCGGCGATGGATTCGTCCAGAATGGCGACGACGGTATCGATCACTTCCCGCGTCCAGATCAGCGGGGGAGACATGATGTTGATGTGTTTCAAGGGGCGGATGAGGAAGCCCCGCTTCTGGCATTCTTCCGCGATGCGCTGACCGACCCTGGCTTCAGCCGGAAAGAGCGCTTTGCTGTCGCGGTCGGCAACGTTTTCCATGCCGATCATGAAGTGGCTGCCGCGAATGTCCCCCACAATTTCATGCGCGTACAGGCGGTTTTGCAGTTGCTCCCTGAAATACGGGGCGGTTTCGCGCACATGCCGGCAGAGGTTTTCCCGCTCCATGATGGCAAGGTTCGCCAGCGCGGCGGCGCAACTGACGGGATGACCGGAGTAGGTGTAACCGGTACTCAAAACGCCCTCCTTGCATTGGGGCCTGCTGATGACATCGTATATTGCATCCGAAATCAGCGTTGCGCCCAGAGGCGAATAGCCAGAGGTCAAGCCTTTGGCGATGTTGATGATGTCGGGCTGAATGTTGAAGACAGCTTCGGAAGCAAAGTAATGCCCCAGGCGACCAAAGCCCGTCACCACTTCGTCGGAAATGTAGAGGATGTCATTGGCGCGGCAGATTTCCTGTATCCGGCGGTGATAACCTTCCGGCGCGACCAGTACGCCGCCCGCGCCCATGATGGGTTCGGCGATGAACGCGGCGACGCGATCCGCGCCCAGTTTTTCGACGGTCGTTTTGAATTCATCCACCAGAAAATCGGCATATTGCGCTTCGGACAACCCCGCTGGTCGCCGATAACAGTTGGCCTCGCTGATGTGCGTGACCAGACCTTCGACGGTATCAAAGCCCCAGTTGCCGCTTGCGGTTCCCGTTAAACTCGCCGCCAGATAGGTGGTGCCGTGGTAGCCGGATTTTCGGGCGATGATTTTCTTTTTGCGCGGCAAGCCTTTCTGGTTGAAGTAGTAATGCACCAGACGAATCGCCGTGTCGTTGGCAACGGAGCCGCCACAACTATAAAACACATGCTGGAGATGCGCGGGTGCCAGCGCCGCCAGTTTTGCCGCCAGCAACGTTGCCGGTTCATTGGTCAGGTTGTTAAACGGCGAGTAATACGCCATTTTGCTGGCTTGCGCCGCCATGGCGTCGCCAATTTCCCGGCGTCCATGCCCGACATTGACGCACCATAAGCCGCCGAGACCATCAATGTAGCGATTGCCCTTGCTGTCTTCAACATGAATGCCTGCGCTGCGGGTGATGACCTCGCAGCCTTTTTCCTTGAAAACGCTGAAATCCGTGAAGGGGTGAATAAAATGCGCTTTGTCCAGTTGATGCAGATCGCGGGTTTGTTGCGGCATGAGCGAGTCCATGAGCAGAATTTCGGGCGGTTTTGACATGAGAACGCTGCCAGTCTACTTCACTTCGCTTCACACGCGCTTCACAAAAAGTTATTAGCATTTGCGCCATTGCCATTTTGTACCCCCCTACGGAGCCAATCCTCATGTGCCCAAACGCAGAAACCCCCTCGAATCCCCGCGCAGAAAGCATAGAGCGCATGGGGCAATTTCCAAAACAATTTGTCTATCTCACCATCGGGCTTATGCAGGGGCTGGTGTTGGCGCTCCTGCTGAAC
>BNUD01000205.1 GCA_025997095.1 Betaproteobacteria bacterium
AGCGTCCGATAACTGAACATCTCCCCCTGACTTATGTCTTGCCCACGCATTGATTGCTCCCGGTTCTCGAATGGGTTAATTATAACATATACATAATTGGGGCGGGGTTTTTCAACATCCTGTTAAGAGTTGATCGCCATTCAGATGGTTTGATGCATACCTTGCTTGAACGTCCTATAGCCCGCTATCATGTCATTTATGCCTACCAACCAAACCCTTATGTACAGGAAGAACCTATTGGCTGGAAACTCCAAAAAATGGAGCAGCGCGTCATCGACAGTCAGACAGGGGAGATCCTTGGACGAAAAACTACCATCAAACGTGTCCTGCCAACGCATGAAGCATTACTTGCTGGCTTGCTTGGTCCTCCTATCGTGCTGTGCCCTAGTCCCACCGTGGAAGCCTATCTTCCACAATTGCCTTTTCATCAACCGCCTTTTCCGCAATCCATTCTCAACCCAATTTCAAACAAGTAAGGAATTTCTGCCATGCCCAATTTCATTGATTACTACGAATTCTCCAAGCTGGCTAACGCAGCTTATGTCGACTTGGACACAGATCTCAGCGGAACTACGATTGCAACTGCGGTCAATGATGCTGAAAGACTGCCAATTGCACTGGCTGAACAGACTTTTAGTTCATCCACAACACCCGTGTGGGCTGTTTCTGAAGGCGGATTCTATGGCAATGATGACGAAGGTTTTGCCGCGACTCTTTTTGAGCGAGGTAGCGAGAAAGTGTTGGCAATCCGGGGAACGGAACCCTCATTTGACTTATCTGGAGATCTACTCAAAGCCGACTTGGCACAAATTGGTTTCCTCGGTCTTGCCATGGGACAAGCACTGTCAATGGTCAATTTCATTCGTCGTTTGCAGGCTCCAGTAAGTGATGAAAATGTTCAACAGCTAACATGGAACTACAGTCAAATCGAACCGACCGAACCCAGCATTCCATTGGGAGACGGGAAGGGTTTTATCTATTTCACGGAATTGCCTGAGGCGACAGGTCTTGAGCTGATTGCGCCCAGTGAAAAAATCACAGTTACAGGACATTCTCTAGGTGGTCATTTAGCTGTCTTGGCGGCACGCTTGTTTCCCGGCTTAATCAACGATTGCTACGCATTTAACGCGCCTGGATTCGATCCAGATACTGCCAATGTCATCTTCACAGCAGCCTCGTTTACCAAACCAATACTAATGGCGATAGTAAAAACTATCATGATAGTAGAAAATGTCGCTTTCCTTACTGGTGGGACACTCAAAATAACGGATGAATTTGTTGATTTGATCGGCAGCTATCTTCCTGAAATTCCGGCAACGAGCTTTTCACAAGTTTCCATACATAATCTGGAATCTGAAGATATTGATCCGGGCGATGATGCAAGCGGCGTCGCGAGTCTTCTGACGGGAGCGCACAATCTGCCAGCAGAAATCTTTATTCCGACAGAACGCAATAGCCACATGATTGAACCATTCATGGACAGTCTCTCCATGCAGGCAGTGCTTTACCGTCTAAAACCTGATATCACTACCGGAGAAATCGAAAATTTGTTTCGTGCAGTTTCGACAAGTAATGGGAATGTTCTGGAAAAACTTGTTGTGATGCTTAGAAATACACTGGTAACTGACACACCAGCGATACCAAATTTATCAAAAATTGCGGATGCGTTTGATGAAACAGTCAGTGGTGCCATCCTGCATATCGGTACTGGAGATATTGAAGCAAGACGAGAGTATTACCCTGTTCTCCTTGAGGTAGAAAATGCTGTCAAATCAAATCCGAAATTATATCTTGAGATTTTGGTTGGCAAAAGCACGGGCGAACTGGTCGGACTTGCTAAAGGCAGCAGTCCAGATGCCCAAGCCTATTTCTACGCTTTAACCGAACTCAATCCCTTTGCCATCACGGTTTGACCTACAAGGGACATGCGCTCGACCTGTACGACCCCGCGACTGGTACGGGTACGTTGACAGAAAGCTGGCTGACAGAGCGGGCTGAAATGTTGTCTTTGCTGATTGAAGCCAATATCAAGGATATTGACTCTGATGAAAGACTCAACAAAAACATCGCGGATGACTGGATTTACAGCGACCGTTCCACAGGG
>BNUD01000206.1 GCA_025997095.1 Betaproteobacteria bacterium
CTTTTTCCCGGTCAATAAACTCGGCGGCATTGCCCAATACCTGTTGGTAGTCTTTTCCGTTGATTTTGATGTCAACATCCGACGGGGAGACAACCCCTTTGAATTCAACCTTGAAATCAAATTGCCCCCCCGTCACCATCGTTGCCCGATCAATCGGATAGATGGTCTGTGCATGAACTGAAGCCGATAAAAGGATGGGGATGAGGCAAAACGGGACGAAACAGATTTTCTTCATAGGAATACTCCGTTGAGTTGGTTTTCTCATCCTACGTTCTGTTCGTGACCGTCTTGTGACAGTGGTCGTCTGGCGGTTGAGCCAGTTCAGAGGGGGCGTTACCCTGCGCGCCCCGGTCGCGTGAGAAGCTGATGTCGGCTGCGACTGGCGCGGTCGATCCCCAGAGCGGCAACGGTGTCCTGACTGGCGGTGACAACCAGTTGAGCGAGGACGCCGGCGCTCCCAGGCGAAACCCGCCCCTGATGCCGGGTAGGGGCGGTTTGTGAACCGCCCGTGGGTTTGGAAGGGACGCTGGAAGCTCCCCCGCTATACCAACAACGCAACCAACACCTTGCGACCTTCCGCTGCCAGCAGATTGTAGGTACGGCAGGCGGCGGGGGTGTTCATGATTTCGAGTGAGATACCCTGCGCGAGCAGCGGCGCCAGCAGGGCAGGTGCGGCGGGGAAATGTTGTTTTGCGCCTGTGCCCAGCAAGGCAACGTCCGCCCCGAAGACACGAATTTTCTCCGCCAGATACGCAAAATCTTCCGCGTCCAGCGTGGCGGCAGCGTGTGTTGTCCAGCAGGTTTCAATGAGTTTCGGCGCGACGATTAACGTCTGATCGTAGCGTTGTTGTCCGATGGCGACGTAACCCTCGCCGTATTGGGTGAAAAGATTCAAGCCGGGTTCGTTGGGGGAAATCTATCCGACACCGAAAGAGCGGCAGGCTAAAAATGTCATTCTGTTCATTGGCGATGGTTTGTCTGTCGCGCACAGAACGGGCGCCAGAATTCTCTCCAAGGGCGTGACGGAAGGCAAAGCCAACGGTCGGCTGGCAATGGATGATCTCAAATATATGGGAACCATTGGCACCTCCAGCACAGATTCGATTGCCGCCGACAGCGCCAATACCATGAGCGCGTATATGACCGGGCATAAATCCGCGGTCAATGCCCTTGGGGTCTATGTCAGCCGTGCCAAAAATTCACTGGAACATCCCAAACAGGAAACGCTGGCAGAACTCATCCGGCGCAATACCAAAATGTCGGTCGGTGTTGTTTCAGACGCTGAAATAGAAGATGCCACGCCCGCCGCTGTCGTGGCGCATACCCGCCGCCGTGCGGACAAGCCGGAAATCGTGGAGATGTTCTACAAGGTTCAACCCGAAGTCATCCTTGGCGGAGGCTCGGCCTATTTCCTGCCCAAATCGACCCCTGGCTCGAAACGCGCTGACGAAACCGATTACATCGCAAAATTCAAACAGGCCGGTTATGCGCTGGTGACAGACGCGACAGAGTTGAATGCAAATGGCAGAAAAAGCGATAAATTGCTGGGGCTTTTCCACACCGGAAACATGAACGATGTTCTGGATCGTCGTTTCCTGGACAACAGTTCAACAAAAAAATTCCCCAATCAGCCTGATTTGACGGAAATGACGCAAACCGCGCTGGAGGTTCTGTCGAAAAACAAGGAAGGTTTCTTCCTGGTGGTCGAGTCGGCGCTGATTGATAAAGCCTCGCATCCGCTGGACTGGGAGCGTGCGCTGTATAACACCATCATGCTTGATCAATCTGTGGCGATTGCCCGGAAATTTGCCGAAAAACATCCTGACACCCTGATTATCGTCACGGGAGATCACACGCACGGCCTATCCATTGTCGGCACCATTGACGACAACAAGCCGGGTACGGACATGCGCGAAAAGGTCGGCGTTTATCAGGCTGCCGGTTATCCCGATTACAAGGACATGAATCACGACGGCTATCCCGACAACGTAAACGTTTCCAAACGTCTGGCGGTATTTTTCACGGTCTTCCCGGATTATTACGAAACTTTCCGCCCCAAACTCGACGGGCTGTTTGTGCCGGCGATTAAAAATG
>BNUD01000207.1 GCA_025997095.1 Betaproteobacteria bacterium
TTGGGACGCCGATGCTGATGACGGACGAGCGGGGGGAAATCGTCTGGCAGGCGGATTACAAGGCTTGGGGGGAAGCAAGAATTACGGCGAAAGAAGGCATCAGGAATCCGATCAGATTCCAGGGGCAGTACTTTGACCATGAGACGGGGTTGCATTACAACCGGCACAGGTATTATGACCCGGAAATCGGACGGTTTATTTCTAAAGACCCGATTGGGCTTAATGGCGGGTTGAATCTCTACTCTTATGCGCCTAATCCGGTGGAGTGGGTTGATCCGCTGGGGCTTTTTGATGTCTATGGGAAAAAAATAAAGACAAGTCCTGATAGCCATGAATATAAGTTTACTGTGAGATTTGGCGCGACTAATCAAGCTAGTGAACTCCTGAGAAGCGGAATGGTAGAATTAGTAAAAACGGGAAATAAAGTAGTTGATTTTCTTGTGACGCGGAATGTTAAGAATATTAAACTTGGTGCCGGCCTTGAGAATGATATGAGTTTGTCTAATAGATTAACGTGTGTAAAACATGAAAATAGTCTTAATGAAATATTCGAGAAGCATAGATATAAATCAGGAATGCTTACCGGCACATATCTTACCGAGAAAGAATTGTCAGAGTATTTGAGTGAAGCCAAAAAGGCTCTTCCTGACGATGTTAAAAAATTATATGATTTTGATACTTTGATACAACGTGCCAAAGAGCGAACTCTGCCTGCTCCAGGAGACTTATTATGAAGAGTGTAACGTGGATGGAGCGCACATATTGGTTAGTATGGCTCATAGCTGTTATGGCTTGGTTTTACTCGGATCTCATAGGTTCAATTGATTCAAGAGCGATTGTTTTCTTTGTTGGAATAAACTGCCTTGGTGTGATCTTGCTTATTGCTTTCCCTGCTGTATTACGTGCTTGTATAAAACAAAATGAAATAGGTGATATCTATAAAACTATAATGTTTTCTATCGCCAGAATTTTTCTTTGGTTGTTTTGTTGTCTGGCATTTATAATTTCAGCCGATTGGTATGAGATGACTTTGCAATCTATGATGCAGAATACTCAAGTAAATGATCTTCCTTTGGTTGAAGGAGTAATCGTTATGCCATGGGTTTTTGTGTCTATGGGGAGTTTTATTGGGTTCTATATGGTAAATTCAAAATGGTCTTACTTAAGTTTAGTTCGTTATACTGTCTCTGTTGTAGTGTTGTTGACTTTTGTAATATGGCTGCTGTTGTACAACACTTAGCAGGATGTTGATTTTCCCATCCTCACCTTCGCTTATCGCCTTCGTGGGGCGAAGAAAAAAGTCTGTCGGAAGGCTTGTCTGGTCTGGAAGGTGAATTCCAGGCTGTTTTTAAGCGTTTTTCACGGTTTTTTCAAGTTTTGAACGCCTTTCGGCAGCCACCAGACACACTTCTCCTATGTCGGATTCAAACGCCAGCCCCAAAGCGCCGTCAGACGCATCAGGTTGTAAGCTGTCAGGGTAAATATCGTTTGTGCCTTGACCTTTGCCAAACCCACAAACTTCGTCTTGCGAAGCCCGCCGATCGTCTTCGCCCAGCCAAATATCTCTTCCACGCGCTTGCGCTTCACTAAACTGATCGCATAGCCCGGATGCCGCGTCGTTCGCTTGTCCAGCGCCGAGTTCTGCTTTCGTGCAATGTGCGGGGTGACGCCTGCTTCACGCAAGGCTTCTACGAATTCCAGCACGTCATAGCCCTTGTCCGCACCCAAGGTCGCGCCCTTTTTAACGCTGCGCTCTACCATCACCTTCGCCGCTTCACGTTCTGCCGTGCCGCCTGATTGGGTCGTCTCTACATCTACAACCAGTCCATTCCGGTTTTCCATCAGCGCGTGTCCGAGGTAGCACAGGCACGCTTTGTCCCCTTCGCTCTTCTTGTAGAGCAGGGCTTCCGGGTCGGTCGTCGATGCATGCGTCTCGTTGCTGCGCTTCGTCCCTTTGAAATCCACTGTCGGATTCTTCTTCCCGCCTTCCGGGGGATTGTCCGATCCGTCACGCGCTCGAAAGCTCTTCTGTGACGCCCACGCCTCTATCAGCGTCCCATCCACCGTGAAATGTTCTGACGATATCA
>BNUD01000208.1 GCA_025997095.1 Betaproteobacteria bacterium
ACGACCAACTCATCGCCGTCGAAGATGAAAAGGGAACCACCCTCTTTGCCTACGACCCGTTAGGCAGAAGAAGCGACAAATGGCATGTGCCGCACGACCCGCAAAGACAATCCGCTTTCTCGCAAAAAGCACAGGAAGTCGAACGCGGCAGAAGTCTGAAATACTGGGCAGCAGCCAACATCATCGTTAATGCAGCGTTCCGGCAAAAAGCCGCCCAAAACCCCAAAACCCACCATACCCGTTTTATCTGGGAAGGAATGCGGCTCCTGCAAGAAATCGGGCTAACCCCTGACCCGGAAGGCAGGGCGCGACAAAGCGCCAATCAGCGCGTCAGAACCTGGGTGTATGAACCGGACGGCACCGGCTACGTTCCGCTTGCCGCCATCGACCAAAATCTGAACAAGGAAGGCAAAGCCGACAAACCCACCATTCACTATGTCCACACCGACCACCTCGGCACCCCGCAGGAACTCATCAACGCCGAAGGCAAAATCGAATGGAGCGCGGACTACGGCGCGTGGGGGCTACGGCGGCATTCGCTGGTGCTGGACAGGGATGAAGAAGCCGAACAACGCACCGATTGCGCCTTGAGATTCCAAGGGCAATACTTTGATGCTGAAACGGGGCTGCATTACAACACCTTCCGCTATTACGACCCCGGTTGCGGACGATTCATCTCGCCTGACCCGATTAACCTGCAAGGGGGGTTGAATCTTTATCAGTATGCGCCTAGTGCGTGGAATTGGATTGATCCGTGGGGATGGAGTTGCTCTGCTGAACAACTTGCCAAAAATCGTGTGAACGGAAAAGCATGGGAAGGTACAGTAACTTCAGCGGCTAAAGGAAAATACGGGGCAGGTCAAGTTGCAGAACAAGTCCGTATTCAGCCTTTAGGTTCCAACGGAAAACCATCCGGCAGGTATGTTATTGCGGATAATGTTATTGGTTCTGCCAAGGCACCAACCAAAATATTGGATGCAAAAGCATCTGCCAAAGCACCGCTCACCAAAAATCAAAAACCTGGCTATGATAACATTCGACAAAATGGCGGAGTTATACTCAATGGCCCTAATGCAGGGACAGTAATACCGCCTACTCCAGTCGAAATTATTCGGCACGGTGATTTAAGGAAAATATAAATGAAACGAAGAAGCAGTTTCACAAATTACACTTGGGTAAAAGCTAGTATTTTCGAGTACAAGGAAAGATTCATTGTACTTGAAGAATGCCAGCAAGGACAAGTATTAATCCCTGCACACGGTTCAGAGCAACGTGTATCTGACTTTGCTGACCTTAGTGGTACACTGAGACTTGATTGTACTGCGAAAGAAATGGGACAGGTTGTGTTCAAAGCATTAGAAAATTTTGATACCAAACCGCATCCATACGGTCAATTTGATTTTAGTTCTAGAAACAGATATATCAAAAAATGGATGGGTGCTAGAGGTATTGATGAATGGGAAACAAACCAGCGGGTTGTTGATATTGAACAAGAATTAGACAGCGGGAAATATATTGTTCGCCCCTTTGACAATTGCAATATTCATCCGTGGAATGGACCTGAAGGAATGCCAGAAATAGAACTATCAGCCTCTGCAACAATCGAGGAAATAGGGCAGGCTGTACTTGATGCTTTCAAGTTGGCTACTTATAATCCAAGTAGCAAGCGTAGCGCGGACATTTTGTAGGGTGGAAAAGCGAAGCGCCTTCCACCATCCGCCCGATGCAATA
The DNA here is from genome assembly GCA_025997095.1 of Betaproteobacteria bacterium. Classification (GTDB taxonomy): domain Bacteria; phylum Pseudomonadota; class Gammaproteobacteria; order Burkholderiales; family Rhodocyclaceae; genus Azovibrio. The sequence goes on from BNUD01000208.1 coordinate 1,732, forward strand.
CGCATTGCTGATGATAGAATGACGAATGTTTTTCACCTTTCAAAACCAGTTGTTTGGCATTTTTACATGATCGCATTTCAACGCCTTTCGCATAAATCATTCACCGTTTCATGTCGGTTTTTATCCGCCATGATTCTGGTGCTGATTGCGGCCTTCCTGCTTGCTGGAACCGCGCAAGGCGTTGCTGCGCCCACCCAACACATCAACCGTGCGGGCGACACCGAACGCTGGGAATACACCCCGCGCGGACAAGTGATGGCCCATACCGACTTTGAAGGCGGAAAGACCCGTTCCACCTACAACGCCCGCCAACAACTCAGCCGGCTGGAACGGGGGGGAGAAACTGTTTATCGCT
>BNUD01000209.1 GCA_025997095.1 Betaproteobacteria bacterium
CTGCGCCAGCCACTGGTCGATGTGCGGCTGCGCCTCGCGGGCGAGGGTGGCGGTGGCGATCTCCGCCGCGTCGGGCGCGTGGGCGTGGGTGGCGTGCGATACCCGTTGCGGTGCGCCGTCGGGAATCGCGGCGCGGTTGCCCAGGACGGCCTCGCCCTTCTCGGGGAGCGGGATGCCGAATTTTTTACTGAACCACGCGGTCGATACCGGTTGCCCCATCGCCACGCCCTTTTCCACGATCTCGACCAGCGCCCGCTGATCCTCCGGCTCTTCCACCCGCAGGCGATACACCGGATATGCGGCGACCTCGCCGTAGTTGAGATAGACCAGGGGGCGGATCAGGCTCTGGTTGATGGTGGCGGCGAGGCTCTGGGCGTCGTCAAATAGAATGTCCAGGCGCACGTCGTTGTGTACATTGCCCAGGGCGTAGCTGCCGCCACCGCCTTCGCCCGTGTCGGCGGTGAGGGTCTGGCCGAGTACCAGTTTTGAGACCTGACGGTCAAGGTACTCCATCAGCGCCAGCCACAAGCCGTTCTCACCACGCGCCTGCGCCACCTCCGGAAACTCGATCTCCATCGAGCGCGGCAGCATCGCCGCCGCGTCCATGCCCAGGCTCTGTACCGCCTCGAACAGCACCGATAGATCCGCCGGGGTGGCCGCGCCCGATTCGTAGCGCCCCAGGCGCAAGGGCTTGCCGAACATCTCGATAAAACTCACCCAGTCGCGCAGGGCAAAATTCTGGAACATCCACGCCCAGCACGCGGCGCGCGCCATGCCGCCCCGGATCGACAGGCCGGATTTGGCCGCCGCGTGGTGGATGATAAATTTCCCGGGAATTAACGCCTCGCCATCCTGCGCCGTGTCGCTCCTCATTCGCAGGGTGCGCCCGTCAGTGGCGTCGAACTGAAACCAGCGCGGGTCACGGTATTCCAGCCGCGCAGGTCGCCACTGCTTGCCGCTTAAATCCCAGATGATTTCGGTAACGGAGTAGCCCTTACCGATGGCATCCATCATGTCAAAGCTCGCGGACTGGATCAGCGCCACGCTCTCGCCGACGAATTCGGCGATCTCGCGGTCGCGCTTATCGTCAGACGCGGGGATGATCTCCGCCGCGATGCCGGTCACGGCGCGTTTGCGGGTAGCGAGCTGGGCGGCATAATGCAGGTATTTTTCCTCCATTATTTCCGCCAACTCAAGATAAGCGCGGGCGTCGTCGGCCTCGGCGTTTTTTAACATGCGCGATAGCGCCGCCGGGTCGAGATTGGTCAAGGCGTAATTGGAGGCGATGCCCCGCACCCCGGCTTTGGTGGGGGCGGCGATCTCGCGTTTCAATTCAGCAGGGCGAATCGGCGCCCCGTATTGGTCAAGCAGCATGATGGTTTCCTGTTTTAATATCAGGGATCAGGTATCGGGGATCAGGAATCAAAACCCTACCCCTCTCCCACAAAGGGGGTAGGGGCACGGCGCGCCGTTCGACTGTACGGGCACGGCGCGCCGTGCCCCTACGGTTTTGACACCTGACCCCTGACCGCTGATCCCTGATCACCATGTCCCTCTCCCGAATCGACCGCCCAGGCTGGGGACGGGCTGATAGGCATAACTACCGCCAGCCCCTGAGGTCGCCAGCATCCACAGCATATGCAGCGCATCCGGCCCATCGTCGTGGTCGGCTTTGGGGAAATGTCTTAATTGATCAATCAGGGTCGATTGCGAAGGGTGCAGGCGAATCAGCCCGTTTTTGACGTGAGGTTGTAGCGTCTCGATACGCAGCATCTTGTCGGCGTGCGGCGTCACGCCCCGCGCGGGCACCGGCACGCCTTGCGCCGCGCTGCGTTTGACCAGTTCAGTTTTCAAGAACTCCTGAAACTGAACGGTCTCCACCGCCCACAAAATACAGCGGTATTGACGCTGCAATTCAATCACGTCCTCAATAATCTTGTCGGGCAGGCGCTTCTTGATCAGGGCTTCCACCACATCAAGAATGCCGGTCGTGCGGTTCATGCCGCCCACCAATAACGCCGACGGGTCACGGCTGGCTCCGGCTTTACCGAGCGAGGGGTCGCAGGCGCCATAAAATACCCATTCG
>BNUD01000210.1 GCA_025997095.1 Betaproteobacteria bacterium
GGCGTGGAAGACCCCGCGCAGGCCAAAGACCTGCTGGGGCGTACCGCGACGCTGGAAATCCGCATGGTGGATGAAACGCCGGGCGCACTGGACGCGGCGCTTTCCGGCAGCGTGCCCTTTGGCGACGAATTGTTGTACGAGCGCGACCGCGACAACAATCAACGCCCCATTCTGCTGAAAAAACAGGTGGTGCTGACGGGCGAACGCCTGACCGATGCCCAGCCCGGCTTTGACGAAAACCAGCAAGCCGCCGTGCATCTCAGTTTCGATTCCGTCGGCTCGAACATTTTCCGCGAAGTCAGCCGTAACAACATCGGCAAGCGCATGGCGATTCTGCTGATTGAAAAAAACAAGGCGGAAGTGGTGACCGCGCCGGTGATTCGCAGCGAAATCGGCGGCGGCAGGGTGCAGATTTCCGGCAGCATGTCGACGGTTGAATCCAACAACATCGCCCTGTTGCTGCGCTCCGGTTCGCTCGCCGCACCGATGGAAATCATCGAAGAGCGTACCGTCGGCCCCTCTCTGGGCGCGGACAACATCAAAAAAGGCTTTCACTCCACCATCTGGGGTTTCGTGGTCATCGTCGCCTTCATGTGCGTTTATTACCGCGTGTTCGGTTTGATCTCCGCCATCGCGCTCTCGGCAAACCTGCTGTTCCTCATCGCCCTGCTCTCCATGTTGCAGGCGACCTTGACCCTGCCCGGTATCGCCGCCATCGCGCTCACCCTGGGCATGGCGATTGACGCCAATGTGCTGATCAACGAACGGGTACGCGAGGAATTGCGCGCCGGAATGCCGCCGCAAGCGGCGATTGTCACCGGTTACGAGCGCGCCTTCGGCACGATTCTGGATTCCAACATCACCACCCTGATTGCGGGTCTGGCGCTCCTGATTTTCGGTTCCGGCCCGGTACGCGGCTTTGCCGTGGTGCATTGTCTGGGGATTCTGACCTCCATTTTCTCGGCGGTCGTGGTGTCGCGCGCGCTCGTGAATCTGATCTACGGCGGTCACAAAAAACTCACCCGTATTTCCATTGGTCAAATCTGGAAACCGACGGAATCGACTGCGAAATAACGCAAATACAGGCAAGCAAAGAGGCTTAAATCATGGAATTTTTCCGCTTCAAAAAAGACATTCCCTTCATGCGCCATGCGCTGGTGTTTAATGTCATTTCCCTCGTCACCTTCCTCGTCGCCGTGTTTTTTCTGGCGACCAGCGGGCTGAACCTGTCCGTGGAATTCACTGGCGGTACGCTGGTGGAAGTGCACTACGCCGAAGCCGCGCCGACCGAACAAATCCGCACGGCGCTCGAAGCCGCTGGCTACAAGGCGACCGCGCAGAATTTCGGCTCGGCAGAGGATGTGCTGATTCGCCTGCCTTTGAACACAAAAGCGGACGCGGAAAACGCGGGCGCGAAAGACGGTGAGGGCGCCGCTTCCGAACAAAAAACAGCGCAGCAGGGCGAAGCCATCATGGCGATACTCGCCACCCTGCCGGGCACGCCGCCCGAACTGCGGCAGGTGCAAGCCGTGGGTTCGCAGGTGGGGGATGAATTGTTCTGGAACGGAGCGATGGCGTTGCTCGTGGTGGTCGTGGGCATCATGATTTACCTGGCGTTTCGCTTTGAATGGCGTTTCTCGGTGTCGACCATCGTCGCCAACCTGCATGACGTGGTGATTATTCTTGGTTTCTTCGCCTTCTTCCAATGGGAATTTTCGCTCTCCGTGCTTGCCGCCGTGCTTGCCGTGCTGGGCTACTCGGTCAATGAATCGGTGGTGGTGTTCGACCGTGTGCGCGAAACTTTCCGCAAGGCGCGCGGTCTCTCCACGCCGCAGGTGCTCGACCACGCCATCACCAGCACCATTTCCCGTACGGTCATCACGCACGGCTCTACCCAGGTCATGGTGCTGTCCATGCTGATTTTCGGCGGCGAAACCCTGCATAATTTTTCGCTCGCGCTGACCATCGGCATTTGTTTCGGTATTTATTCCTCTGTGCTGGTCGCCTCGCCCAGAGTGATATGGGTGACCGCAACCCGGAAGCGTGTATGCAGGGTCTTGCCGCCGAAAATCAG
>BNUD01000211.1 GCA_025997095.1 Betaproteobacteria bacterium
GATGAACCCGGCGGCGCGGCTGGCGATGTTCACGTATTTGCCAATCAGGTCGGAATTCACTCGTGCCACGAAATCTTCCAGATTGAGATCGAGGTCTTCCAGGGTGTTGGTGAGCTTGCCCGCGAAGTAATAGCGCAGCCATTCCGGGTTCAAGCCCTGTTGCAGATAGCTCTCCGCCGTGATGAAGGTGCCGCGCGACTTGGACATTTTGGCGCCATCCACGGTCAGAAAACCGTGCGCGAAAATGCCGGTCGGGGTGCGAAAACCCGCGTGCGTCAGTTCCGCAGGCCAGAACAGGGCGTGAAAATAGAGAATGTCCTTGCCGATGAAGTGATACAACTCGGCGTCGGAATCGGGTTTGAAATAGTCGTCAAAATCCAGCCCCTTTTGCGCGCAGAGGTTTTTGAACGAACCCATGTAGCCAATCGGCGCGTCCAGCCAAACATAAAAATACTTGCCGGGCGCGTCGGGAATTTCAAAGCCGAAGTAAGGCGCGTCGCGGGAAATATCCCAGTCGGTCAGCTTGTGTTCGCCGGGTTCGCCCAGCCATTCCTGCATCTTGTGCGCCGCTTCCAGTTGCAGTCGCCCTTCGGCGTGGTGCGTGTATTGGCGCAAAAAAGCTTCGCAGCGCGGGTCGGAGAGTTTGAAAAAATAATGCTCGGAATGTTTCAATTCCGGCTTCGCGCCAGACACAGCGGAACAGGGGTTTTTTAATTCCGTCGGCGCATACGCCGCGCCGCAGGCTTCGCAGTTATCGCCATACTGGTCATGCGCGCCGCATTTTGGACACTCGCCCTTGATGAAGCGGTCGGGCAGGAACATGGCTTTTACGGGGTCGTAAAACTGCTCGATGGTGCGCGTTTCAATCAGTCCCGCCGCCTTCAGGCGTTGGTAAAACAGCGCGCAAAACGCGCGGGTTTCAGGGGAATGGGTGCTGTGGTAATTGTCAAATTTGACGCCGAACCCGGAAAAATCCCGCGCGTGCTCGCCGTGCACCCGCTCAATCAACGCCTCCGGCGTGATGCCTTCCTTTTCGGCGCGCAACATGATGGGCGTGCCGTGCGTATCGTCGGCGCAGACATACCAGCATTCATTGCCGCGCATTTTCTGAAAGCGCACCCAGATGTCGGTCTGAATATATTCGACCAGATGACCCAGATGGATGGCGCCGTTGGCATAGGGCAGGGCGGAGGTAACGAGAATCTTGCGGGGCATGGCGTTGTTCAAGAGGAAGAAAAACCACGATTCTAACTGTCTGGAGCGCAGGCGCGCGGAATTTTCATGGGGTGGGGTCAGGCAGGGCGGGATTTTGAATCTGCCAGATTCGCCCGCCTGGGAGCGCCGGCGTCCCCGCCGGCGGTTTTAAGATTTTTCGCGCGGAACCAAACCCGACGACGGGGACGCCGGTGCTCCCAGGGCACGGCACGCCGTGCCCCTACGAGGGACGCTGTCGCTCCCAAACGCTTGCCGTTGTTCACAACCGCCAGCTTCAGCTTCGCTTATCCGATTTACAAAAAAATAAATGACGGCGTGCAGGTGTTCAACCGCCAAGCGTCGGGCATGTGACGCCATGTTCTATTTTTAGATGACTACTGTCTGTTGTGCTTCGATTTTTGTTAAGCATAATGCTTTTGTGATAGTAATTTTGTTATGGCATAGCGCGAGCATCCCGGATGCGTAAACCGCGCGCATAGCGAAATGCAATCGGTCTGTTTGCGTGTAATTTCTTTTTGCATATCAGGCTGTTTTTGACCCGAAGTTCCGTTGTTGGAGTGCGCTACAGTGCTGGACGATGCTGTCATGACGCTTTCGTCATCCATCTATACTGATTTCATCCCTGCCTTCTCTGTGACGGCAGGGATGGTCTTGTTCACAGCACAGCACAGCGCCTTTTTTCGTCAACTGCCATCACTGATTTCGGGAATATCCCAATGAAAAAAGGAGCAAAAATGAACCTGTCCATGTTGCCACCCGCGTTGACGCCTGCGGCGCGTCGCGCTCACGCGGGCTTCAGGTCTTGCCGCCGCGAGAAACGCGCGCGCGGGTTTACCTTGATT
>BNUD01000212.1 GCA_025997095.1 Betaproteobacteria bacterium
AAATATCGCGAAATTTTGCACAAAATGCGGCAGGAACGATCTTTTTTGCGTTTTATTTGTCCGGGAATGATCGCAGAGTGAACAAGGCTGGATGCCGCGCCGGGGTTGGGATAGAGGGCGTTTTTTTTGAGGGCGGATTACATTTGATAAAATATTCCGAATCGGACGCGAATCGGACGCGGAGGGTACGCAAAATTATGGTCGTTTCTAATGCGAAAATCTACATGCGAGAAGCATCTTCCAGCAGCTCGCGCAGGGTGTCGAGTACGAGGGTGGTATCCCCTCCCGACAACCCCAAAAATGGCCGCGCCGGGATGTGGCCGTCGCGGGTGCCGAACTGGTGCACGGCGGCGCTCACCCCATCGTCATCTTGCTCAGAAGCGCCGTCCCCTTTCTTCTTGCGCGGGAATGAGCGGTTTGTCCCGACTTCCACCCCTGCGCCGCCGTCTATCACCTGGGCGCGGATGTTTTGGGAGAGTTCGCCCGTCGCGTCGAGCGGGCGGATCAGCGTGGGCACCTGACTTGTCGCCAGCCGCCCCTTGTTTGCGCCGCGCGTGGTCGAAATCGAACGTCCTTCACCCAGTAACCAGCGATACCGCGCCAGCACCGTGCCGGGTTTTAACGGTTTCCACGGTGAGCCGTCCGGCCCGGTGCCGGTCTCGAAGCGGCGGATGGTCGACTCGACAAGCGAATCGCCGATCTCTTTCATGGCCGGGGCCATGCCTGCGGGCGTCGTCACGCCCAGCAACTGTTGTAACACGGCGAGAACCGGGGGGGAGTCTGCGGTGATGGTGATGGAGGTCATGTCATTTGTCCTTTGATGTTATATACTGAAGGGAAGCTGTAGTGTGCGTGGCCTAGTTGGCAAGGCAGCGGGGGCGGGGAAACCCGCCTTACGTCGATCGCAGGTTCGAGTCCTGCCGCGCATTACAGCCCTCCATCCAAGAGTAGAAGCGACGGCGCTTTCTTTAATGCCTCTTTCTTGAGCATGTTCGCCAGGGTTTTCGCACCAATATCATCCAGTACCCGTGCGGTGCCGATGACGTTGAACACCCCTCTGACTGGCTTCTTGATCTGGTAATTAACCTGTACCACCACCTTTGTCCGTGCGCCGGGCTGATTCCAGACCAGCATGAGCGCAGGGGATTTGTGCGTCGTGTCCAGGATCACCGCAGAGATTTCGTCCAAATGCTGCGGAAGCTGACGCGGGCATCAGAGGCGAAGAGGACAGATTGCAGATCTAAATTGAAAGCGGGGCGGACAACAAACGATGCAAGGTCCACGTAGTTGAGGTCGTAGTCGATGTAGCCGCCACCAAACCAGCCAGCGGAGGCGTTGAAATCACCGAGGGGCGAGCGCAACCACCACGAAGACGGGTAACTTGTAACACTATTGTCATTAATAGTGCTCCATTCCGAGTCGGACAGCGCCCAGAGCTTTTGATTTGCGACGTCCGCGCCACCGATACCGTCAGAAGAAGACGTCAAAGTCCGCTCGGTGATGACATCGAGTTCCTTGCCAAAACCGCTCGCTATGGTGACCATCCTGCTTTGCAGGGTGCTGGTGTTGTAATCACTCGGAACGCTACAGCTTCCTGCATATGAGCCAGCGCATGTGCTGCCGCTCTCGCGGAACGCCATAGTTCCTCCAAACCCGCCCCCTGCCTCATAACTCGCCGTACCATTGCTCTTCAGCAATACGGTTACGCTGCCGTTCGGTTGGCTGCCGTAAGTTCTATTCGTGTCGTTGCCAATCACCACCCACTCGTGTCCGGCAAAGTTGATTTGCGTGCTGTTAACTGCGGTCGCGGGAACCGCAGGAGCCGGAGAAGCGCCAAGATCACGCCATTGCGATTGCGCCACGGCGGGTAAAGGGAAAATGGCGAGTAAGGCGAGGTAAAGGGCACAAGGTAGGGCGGTTTCTCCGAAACCGCCGGATGTAACGTCCGGCGCGTTCGGAGAACGCGCCCTACCTATGCTTGCTTGCTTGCTTGCTTGCTTGCTTGCTTGCTTGCTTGCTTGCTTGCTTGCTTG
>BNUD01000213.1 GCA_025997095.1 Betaproteobacteria bacterium
GAATATCCTGGGAAATTTTTGGAAAACGTAGAAGGCTTCAAAGGAGAGGTCTACAAGTGGTTGGCAAGGATGACAGAGGCGAAAGTTCTCATTATCCCCCGTGATTTTTCAATGATTCCAACGGATAGTTTGTCAGCTCTCAGCCCGGCTGATCATGTTCAGAATTCGCATCTCGGCAGGTCGTCGCCTTTTCTCTCAACCAGTGGAGAATTGCTGGGAGCTCCGACAATTGAGGGAAAGCCTGTTCTGATCGATTTGAACAAGGTTAAAGCGGCTGGCGGGCAAGTTATGTCCGTGCTGGAGGTTGTTACAGATCTTCAGCGTTATATGGCAGAAAATCCAGGGGCGAATCATCATGTGAAATTGCTGATTGATACCATCTTCAGAGTAGAGCAGGAAGTTTTAATTAAAGGAAATATTCCTCGCGAAGCAATACAAAATACAAATTTTGTCCATCATGGATTCATAAATGATGCCAGAAAAATTTGGGAAAATGTAGAAGCAGAAAATATCAGCCGTGAGGAGGGGATACGGCAACTGGAAAAACTGAAACAGAGCGCACGCAATTACGGAAACTTGGGAAGGGCATTGTCGGTTGTAGGTGTTGTTTTTACGACAGTAGATCTTGTGGGAGCAAGCCGTCAATCCATTGTTCAAAGATCTTTTCGACCTATTGGAGCCGAAACTATTCGTCAGGTGGGTGGATGGGGTGGAGCAATTTCTGGTGCTAAAATTGGTGGTACAATCGGTGCGCTTTGTGGCATAGAAACTGGTCCTGGCGCATTTGTAACAGGGTTGGTAGGCGCGTTAATTTTTGGTCTCGGAGGGTATGTTGGTGCTGACTGGGTTGCTGACAAGATTTACCAAAATTAAGATGTATAGATCATGATCTCGCCCACTCAACTCCTAATCGAAACGTTACCTCCGCCCTGGATTGAATTTCCCGACCCTCAATCTTGGATTGATTGGGTCAAGTCTGATGCAACTAACTGGTATTTTGGGACATGGTTTCCAGCATGGAGTTCCTTTTCGATGACAGAAAAAATAGCCTATACGCAGAAATGGCGTGTGCTTGGTCTTTGTTTTTTTGTGCAATTGGAATGGACTGAACGGTGCGTATCAAGAAATAAAGGACGTTGTATAAGCATTGTCGATGACATGAATGATATTTATACTAATATCGCACATCATGAGTGGTCTTGGAGGGAAAAAATCACATTCTATATGATTTCTTTCTCCGTTGTTCTTCTCTTATTTTTCTTCGATAAAATTCGTCGATTGATTCGTCTGTTTTTCAAAAAATTTGGCAAAGCATACGATTTGTTGAAATATGTACCGATTCTCCCTGTTGATGACTATGGATTGCCGCCGCCATGGATTATGGATAGAGGGTATGGCAATAGCGTATGGGGAATTTTCAGAGCAATTCTTGATAGAAAGGGTAAAATAATTACAGCCAGCAATGAAATATGGTTTACGTTTTGGCAAACCCTAGACGCTCAACAAAGGCTGTTTTATCAGAGCAGATGGCCACAGCATACAGGATGGGAGACTTTTCTGGCATGTGCCGCAGAGGAAGAAGTGCTTGCCCCACAACAGGAATTACGTTGGGATGTTGAGGTATGGAAGCCATTATGGAAGCGCGTGTCAGAAGAAGAATTCTTCTTCGAAGAAAACTGATGAAATTTCTCCAAACCAGCAAGTGTAGTGCGGACATCATCTGTAGATCACTCAACAGGGTAGGACGATCCCTCTTCAATTGTACGAGGGCATATACTTGCAAAGCAAGGTTAGTTCAGTATTACCAATCTGAAGCATGACCTCTTCTTCGACAATTTTATTTATGCACAGAACTTTAGCTCGATAAATGCTGCGCTCATCCACCCACGTCACAGGTTGGCTTGCTTCAGTTTAGTAATACTGAACTAACCTTGCTTTGCAAGTATATGACCTCGTACAATTGAAGAGGGATCGTCCTACCCTGTTGAGTGATCTACAGATGATGTCCGCACTACACTTGCTGGTTTGGAG
>BNUD01000214.1 GCA_025997095.1 Betaproteobacteria bacterium
GTTGGGTGGGCAGCCCCAGCGCGTTCCAGCGCAGGCTCTCCATGCCCCCGTCCGGGTCTTCCTGACACAGAAGTTGTCCCTTCAGGTCGCGTTGTTGGCGAATCCGGTGACCTTCGGCGTCGGTGTGGGGGGACGCGATAACGCCTTGCGCGGTTCCGGCAAACAGGAACGTCGCAATCAGTACCGGAATGGCGGAGCGTAAAAACCACCATGAAACGGTGAATGATTTATGCGAAAGGCGTTGAAATTTTGTCATGTAAAAATGCCAAACAGGTTGTTTTGTAATGTGAAAAACATTCGCCATTTTATCATCAGCAGTGGCGTGTTGCATAGGGGCGAATGGTGGAAGGCGCTTCGCTTTTCCACCTTACAGAATGTCTGTGCTATGCTTGCGACGCTTGCCCATTGCGCTATACCATTAATTTACTCAAATCAGGATAATCACCAAACCAATATAAAAAAGCATCTTTGTTAATGCCATCTTCTCCTCTCCAAAAATCGACAGGATAACTCCAATCCGAACTTCTTGATGAAGTTTTGGCAAGCCCAAGGTTCGTATATTTATAGATAAATCCTTGATGTTCACTTGTTTGTAAAATTCCTGTATGCCCTAATAAATCCAAGAAACAACGCGCTTGCTCAATATTCATTTTAACACCAGGGGTTTTCCTTATTTTTTTGTATAAGGTTAAAGGTTTCTCGCTACCTTCTGATCCCATAATTATATTTATAATATCAGAAAAAATTTCTATATCATCAGAAGTGACGGATTGAGAACATTCATCATGATTATGTTTGTTTAGAAAAAAAGCAAAACACTCCGGACCTGCTGATCCAATGACTGAACCACAAGCAAAACGTACCGCATTCAAGAAAGTACGATCAATTTCCTTTATTTTTAGTCCCCCACATATACCGCATTCATTTCCAGTAATTGTTTGGTATGTATGCTCTGGAAATTTCGTCATAATTGCATAGGCTGATAGTGCTGCTCTCAACTGCGGTTGATTTCTTCCTAATCCACGCAAAAAACTATCAGTAATTTTTTTCTTGCTGCATTTTTTGTATTCCTCTATCGCCCATTTAACAAGCTCATCGTGTGTCATTTCTTTTATGTCGAACGCAAGCCCATGCGAGCGCATGTATGTCATATCTTCTTGCGAAGTGTTTTCTGGAAAAGCAGGATGATACTCCAAGAGTATTTTTAGTGCTTTTTTATCAGGAGTATCCATTATAATTTCCATAAGTATTCCAAAAATCCATTTAACATCCACGTCCAGGATGTGTCTTGGTTGAAGTTTTGCTTCGTATCGTACTAAGGTTGCTAACTTTGCCAACGCCTTGACTTTTGAGATGAGCATTAGCAGCACTAACCCTTCCCCTTCCTGTTTGCGTATTTATATTCTTATCAGATATTCCTTGTATAGTATTTCCTCTAACACTGGAATTTCCTTTACCGAGAACTCCTTTTTCACGAATACCTGAATTTTCAATACCGCGAACCGTGTCTTTTGAAGTTCCTGTTGGAGTCACTTGATGAATAGAATCACCGGAACCCATCCTACGTATTCCATCCTTACCAACATTGTTTTCATGCCTACGCATAACGTCACTTATACTTTGATTATCTGATGCACGTCCATGATAATAAGCATTTCCATTGGAATCCATCAGAATATAATTCCAGTCGAGACCCCACGGATCAATCCAATTCCATGCATTAGGCGCATACTGATAAAGGTTCATCCCGCCCTGAATGTTAATCGGGTCAGGCGAGATGAATCGTCCGCAACCGGGGTCGTAGTAACGAAAGGTGTTGTAATGCAACCCGGTTTCGGCATCAAAGTATTGCCCTTGGAATCTCAAGGCGCAATCGGTGCGCTGTTCGGCTTCTTCATCCCTGTCCAGCACCAGCGAATGCCGCCGTAGCCCCCACGCGCCGTAGTCCGCGCTCCATTCGATTTTGCCTTCGGCGTTGATGAGTTCCTGCGGGGTGCCGAGGTGGTCGG
>BNUD01000215.1 GCA_025997095.1 Betaproteobacteria bacterium
TCCGCCGCGCCGTGCAAGCCCAAACCGCCCGTAAACAGCCCGTAACCATAAGCGTTATGCAACCGGTCGCCGGGTTGCAAACCAGCGGCGGCAAGGCAGCGCGCGCCCATCGCGCCCCAATTGGCAAGGTCGCGCCGCGTTGAACCCACCACCACGGGCTTGCCGGACGTACCGGAAGAAGCATGGAGCCGCGCCACCTGATCGGCGGGTACGGCGAACATGCCGAACGGATAGTTGCCGCGCAACTGGTCTTTTTTGGTAAAAGGCAGGAGTTTGACATCGGCAAGCGTCTGGATGTGATGCGGCTTGACTTCCAGCTCGTCCATCGCCTCGCGGTAAAATTTCACGGTCTCGTAACAGCGCGCCACCGTCGCCCGCAAACGGCGCAGTTGCAAAGCCTCCAAATCCTCGCGGGGCAGGGTCTCGTTGTCGATGTCAAAAATCATGATCGTTCCTGTAAGCGTTGAAAAAACGGCGTAGATGTTATCAGGGATCAGGGATCAGGTATCAGGAATCAAAGACGCGAGGGCGTCGCGTAACCTACAATTGTCAGAATTTTGGCGGCGCGTAACCCCGCCGACGGGGACGTCGGCGCTCCCAGGTGGCGGCGAAGCCGCCGCTGACTTTCTCTGATACCTGACGCTTGTCGTCATTGCGAGGAGCGTAGATTGGGTAAGCGTATTTGATTGCCGGATTAATAGCCTACAATTGTCGGAATTTTGGCGGCGCGTAACCCCGCCGACGGGGACGTCGGCGCTCCCAGGTGGCGGCGAAGCCGCCGCTGACTTTTTCTGATCCCTGATACCTGATACCTGATGCCTGACTCACTGGTAACCGATACCAATGTCGTACTCGACCTGTTGCATTTTCATGACCCTTCTGTCGCGTCCCTGCACGCCGATCTGATGGCGGGGCGGCTGATTTGTCTGGGTGACGACTACACCTTGGGCGAATTGGCACGGGTGCTGACTTACGCGCAACTCGCCATCCCCGCCGCCGAAGCGGAAGAAATTTTACGCGCCTATCGCGCCCTGATTCGCCATGTGCCCGGCAGCGGCAGCCCGGTTAAACTGCCCCTCTGCCGCGACCCGGACGACCAGCCGTTTCTGGAACTCGCCGCGCGCGGCAAGGCGCGCTGGCTCATCAGCAAGGATAAAAAAGTATTGGAACTCGCCCGTTCGCGCCGCCATGCGTTACCATTCGACATACTTCATCCACAACAGGTCTCAAAACCGAAGCCGCATCCCCTGCCTTTGATGCCTGATTCCTGATCCATGAACCATGAAAACTGTTATCGAACAAGCCGGAAAAATCGTGCTCGGCAAGCGTCGGGAAATCACGCTGGCGCTTGCCTGCCTGCTCGCGCGCGGGCATTTGCTGATTGAAGACCTGCCCGGTCTGGGCAAGACAACATTGGCGCAGGTGTTGGCGCGACTTCTGGGGATGCAGTTTTCCCGCGTTCAATTTACCAGCGACCTTTTGCCTGCCGACATTCTCGGTCTTTCGGTCTATGAGCGGGAAAGCGGCAATTTTCGTTTCATGCCCGGCCCGATTTTCACCCGGATGTTGCTCGCCGACGAAATCAACCGCGCCACGCCCAAAACCCAAAGCGCGCTGTTGGAAGCGATGGAAGAACGGCAAGTGACCAGCGACGGCGAAACCCGCCCGTTGCCGCAGCCGTTTTTTGTCATCGCCACCCAGAATCCGGCGCGGGTGGGCAGGATGTAGATGCGTTTGCGGGTCAGCCGCAAGGTGCCAGGCTCCGGCGCGCGCGGGCGGATGAAGCGGGCAAAGCGATGAGCGGCGGCGCGGTAGGGAGCGGCAAACATCAGGCGGGCATCAAGGAATGGCGACGGATTGCACCAGATCGGCGATGTCTTCGACACGGGCGGTCGCGTCGCCCTGGCGCGAACGCAAGCGGTGACAGGCGACGCCCGGCAGCAAAAGCTGGATGTCATCCGGCAGCACTGCCTTGCGGTCATCCAGATACGCCCAGGCGCGGGCGAC
>BNUD01000216.1 GCA_025997095.1 Betaproteobacteria bacterium
TGGCGACCAAGGAGATTGCCGCGTCGCTCTGCTCCTCGCAATGACGGTAAGCGTAGTTGAACCCGACACTGATCCGTCAATCTGGACGCGCGATGAATCGCCAATGTCGGGTTCTTCCTGCGGCTTACCCAACCTACAGCTTGTGGCAGCATATGGCGTATTTGATTGCCGGATTAATATGCTGGGCATCCGCATCATTGCGAGGCGCGTAGCGACGCGGCTGGGAGCGCCGGCGTCCCCGCCGGCGGTTTTAAGATTTTCCGCGCGGAACCAAACCCGCCGGCGGGAGCACCAGCGCTCCCGGGGGGCGATGGCACCCGACATGCGCGTTATTTCATGCATGATGATTTGTGCGTCATCCTGTGGGTTATGGCTTATTTGCCCGTAAACTGCGGTTTGCGTTTTTCCAGAAAAGCCGCCAGCCCTTCGCGGTAATCTTCGGTCTCCAGAAAGGCGAAGGACGCGATTTTTTCCTCCGGGGTGAGGGGTTTGTCGTGCGCCAGACGACGCATCCATTCTTTGTGCCAGGTCGCCACCCTGGGCGCGCCCGCCACAATGCGTTTGACCGCGCCGCGAATTTCGTCGTCCAGTTGTTCGGGCGCGACGACGCGGCTGACCAGATTTTTACGCTCCGCTTCGGCGGCGGAAAGGATGCGGGCTTCGAGCAGAATTTCGGCAATCACCGCGTGTCCGCAGAGTTTCAAGAGACCGGACATTTCGCCCGGATACATGGAAAACCCAAGTTTGTTGATGGGCGCGCCAAATTTTGCCGTGTCGTCGCAAATCCGCAGGTCGCAGCAGGCGGCGATTTCCAGCCCGCCGCCGATGCACGCGCCGCGAATCTTCGCCAGTGTCGGATGCGGGGCGTGGCGGATGGCTTCCAGTGCCTTCGAGACTTCTTCGTGATAGGCAAGCGCCTGTTCCAGCGTGGCGCGCAGGTGTTGGAATTCTTCCAGATCGCCGCCCGCCGCAAAGTGTTCGCCCGCGCCTTGCAGCACGACGCAACGGATGCTTTCGTCCTGCGCTGCCCGTTCCACCGCTTGATGCAGGTCACGCCACATGGAAAAGTCGATGGCGTTCAGCTTGTCGGGGTTATGGAGGGTAATGGTGAAAAGACCGTTTTCGCTCTGGGTTTGAATTTTGTCGGACATGGTTTACAAGAGGTTCAGTGGTTGATCAATTTGGCAAAACGCAGGGTTTAACATCCGTGTTGCAGTGATGCTTCCAGCCAGTGGTCGAATGGCTCGGTGTTGCCGCAAGTGGAATCCTCATGGGGCAGGATGGCGCTCGAAGCGGTAAAAAAGGTTGGGTTCGGAAATGATATAAATGGTCTCGTCCCTGCCCACGGCGATGCCTTCGGCTTGCGGTATCGGACGGGAGAGACCGTGCCAGCCAGGCCACAGCGGCATGATGCCGACCAGCTCGCCGTCCATGCTGTATTCGACCAGCAGCCGGGATTCGTCGGAAAGGATGAGCAGGTGATCCATCCGCTCGTGTCGGCTCAGGGAAGAGATGTCGCGCAAAAAACGGGAAAAGGGCTGCCGGGGCTGCCATTCATTGATGTTCAGGTTCAGGTGGCGCGTGTGCGTTTCGGCGTCGAAGTCGGGCAGTCCGTCGATTTCAAAGATGAGCGGCTTTTTTTCCTTGGCGACGAACAGGCGGCGCTTTTTCTCGTCCCAGGTGATGCCCTCAAAGCCGAGATTTCCGGCAAGGAGGATGCCCAGACCCAGCCTTGGCGCGTCGATCACGTCGAGACTTGCGGTGTCTGGATGGATGCGTATCTGATAGATTTGCTGCTGGTGTTCGTCGATGATGGCAAAGCGTTCCCCCTCGATGTGGGTGATGCCTTCCAGATCGGCGACCCCCTTGACGGGAATGCTGCGTAACACCTTGCCCGCGCGACTCAATTCCACGACACGCGACGGCTTGTTGACGGTGGTGTAGAGCGTGTCCGTCTCGTCGTTGTAGGTGAGCGC
>BNUD01000217.1 GCA_025997095.1 Betaproteobacteria bacterium
GGATTCTCCAGCCCGAAAACGATTTCCTGCGGCAGTTCGATGGGCGTAGACAGCGCGCCCAGCAAAGGAATCTGCGTTTTTGCATCATCTTCCTGCGACAGACGTTTTTTGATGTCACGCAGCAAAGATTGGACTTCTTCCGGCAACTGACTCAACACCGCCGCGTCCACATTCGCCAGTTCCAACAAAACCGCAGGGTCAAGCAATTCGGCGTCGGCCGAGGCGTCCAACTGCGCTTTCAGTTGTGCCAGAGCAGCGGACAAATCCGGGTCAAGCGCGGCATCAAGCGCCGGGTCGAGCGAATCCAGCAAGGTGTTCAGTTGCGCCAGGTCAGTGGATAAATCGGTCTCCAGCGCATCCACGCCCTGCTCACCCGCCAGAAGGCGTCCAAACAAAGAAGAGAAAATATCGCCGACAGCGGCAGTGTCGCCCGTAATGGCTGCCAGAGGATTGCCACCGGAAGCGGCGGCTGAAACAAGGCTGATGGTCATGATGTCCTGCCCGATAAAGTTGCTTTGTTCTCCTCAAAGCAAGGGGCATACCATGTTCGGGGATCAGGTGTCAGATGTCAGGTATCAAAAGCGAAGTCGGTTCCTGCATTTGATTCCTGACATCTGATAGTGGGGGGAGCATCCTGCTCCCCCATGCCAAACCCACGGGCGGTTCGCGAACCACCCCTACCTGACGTTAAAACCGATCTTCCCGCCAACCCTTCGCGTTTGCGACGCAAACATCTTACCGCCATAGGGCACGGCACGCCGTGCCCCGATGTGCCGCGCCCCGGTGTGCCGTGCCCGAATGCCTGACACGGATAACGGCTGTCCTGCCGCTCCAATAAATTTCACAAACCTCGTTCCCGGACGTTCATTTCAATAGCGTGACATGGTGTTACACATTAACCGCAAGGCGTCAATATTATGGCTTTCCCAATCGCATTTCGTAGGTCAGGCATGGTTTCACATACCCTACATCTGTCACCTGACCTCTGATTTTATCCGGCTAATGCTCGTTTCATTTGCCAATGCAAAATCGGCTGAAAATCACGCCCAGCAGGTCGTCGGATGTGAATTCGCCCGTAATTTCCGAAAGGGCGTTTTGCGCCAGGCGCAGGTTTTCGGCGAAAAGTTCCAGGGGCGGTTGTGTGCGCGCGATTTCCTGACGGGCGGCGGCGAGGTGTCGCGCCCCGGTTTCCAGGGCTTGCAAATGGCGTTCGCGGGCGATGAACACGTCTTCGGTGGCTTGCCAGCCCGCGAGTTCCAGTAAGGCCTGTTCCAGCAATTCCATGCCGTCGCCGGATTTGACGGAAACGGAGAGGGCGATGTCCGCCCCTTCCGGGTGTTTTTCCGGCACTTCGCCGATCAGGTCGATTTTGTTGCGTACCGTAATGCGCGGCAGCGTGGCGGGCAGTTTCTCCAGAATGTCGCGGTCGGCGGCGGTGAGGCCCGCGCGGGCGTCCAGCAGCAACAGGGCTAAATCCGCCTCGTGGATGGATTTCCAGGTGCGCTCGATGCCGATTTTTTCCACTTCGTCTTCGGTTTCCCTAAGCCCCGCCGTGTCGATGATGTGCAGCGGAATCCCCGCAATCTGGATGGAAGATTTCAGCGCGTCGCGGGTGGTGCCGGGAATGGCGGTGACAATCGCCAGCTCGTCCCCCGCCAGACGGTTCATCAGCGAGGATTTGCCAACATTGGGCTGACCAATCAGCACGACATGCAAACCGGCTTGCAGCAGCCGCCCCTGCTTCGCCTTCGCCCGCACCGCGCTTAAACTGGCGTCGAGTCGGGCGAGCCGCCCGAAGGCGTCGGCGGATTGAAGAAAGTCGATTTCTTCTTCGGGAAAATCCAGTGTCGCTTCGACCAGCATCCTTAGCGTGGTGAGTTCATCTACCAGCGCATGAATCGCCTGCGAAAATTCGCCTTGCAGGGAACGCACGGCAGAACGCGCCGCCGCCTGTGTG
>BNUD01000218.1 GCA_025997095.1 Betaproteobacteria bacterium
TTCACGCGAGCTGTTTCAGCAGCTGTGTGATCGCAAGATAGCCTTTTGCGCCCGCATCAATTCAAGCTGGTCGCAGGTCAGGCAATTTACAGAAAACCATCAAGAGGATGTTCAAGTCGATTTGGGCGCCTCCAGACATCCGCTCCCGTTGCGCTTGGTTCGTGTCGACTTAGCCAATGGAGCGTTTCTTGTGCTGGTGACGAATATTCTGGATGCCGCGCATACGCCCAATGACTTTGCCAGTCTTTACCGCAGCCGCTGGCGAATTGAAGAAGCATTCAAGCGCATCAAGGCGCGTTTGCAGGTTGAGAACTGGAGCGGCATCCTGCCGTATACGGTGGCGCAGGACTTTTATGCCACCTTGACGCGAGCCAACTGCGCTGCGGTGCTGGCCTTGGCAGTACGCCCCGAAGAAGCGTGTATCCATGCGCCAGAAGCCGATAAAAAGGGATGGCGGCCTCGGCTTAATCGAACCCTGGTCATGAAGAGTCTGCGCCATTACCTGCCCCGTCTGTTACTCGACCTGAACCTGAGCGAGATACTGCACCGCCTCATCGAACGTCTGCGAGCGCCTTCCGCCATCGAGCGAACCCGACCGGGACGAACTGCCCCAAGGAAGAAGGGCGTTCGCATTGCAGGGTATCATCCGGCATATAAGGGGGCTTAACTTAACAGGCTGTTGATTTTCTCCAAAAAACCGTCATTTTCCGTTCTCAAATGACGAAAAATCAGTGGGTTTGGAGGCGTTTTTAGAGTTTTTCAACAACCTGTTAATGGTATTGACGCTACGCTTGCTCACGAACCGCCGCAGCATTTCCCCGCACTTGCGGGGTTTGCGTCTTTAAAAGTGGTCGATTCTTCAATAATTTTCCTGTAAACCCTGAACTCTTGTTCGAGTTCTTCTTTGCTCAGTTTTGACAGGTATTTGAAATAGGAGATGCGCTCCTTGTTTTCATTTGTAGGTTTTACATAGCCGTAACCTTGCGGTATGATAAATTTTCCTCCATCAGTATAGTAATCATTTGAAGGCTGCTTCAGATGGGCATGACAATCTGGACAGAAATCAATGCTAAACGAATCGTAACCGCCAACAGGCTGATATTCGTAGAGAGTATATAGACTGCCGCCGCGCATAATCCAGACATGAATAAAACTTGATGTTCTGGAAGAAGCAAAAGAGTAGGTCTCATTATTGTCTTCGGCGTCATGGTATAAGAGGAGTAACTCTATTTCGCCGTTTTTGAAATATAAGCCCTTTGTTTGTTGCAATTTTCCGAAAAAGCGCGCCTCTTTCGGGAAGGTCAATATTTTCTTTGGTGATTTTTCCCAGCTATCCCTCAAGTGCCAGTAAATAGGGCGGTAAATAATGGCTCTTTTGTCCATTTTGCTGAGTTTCCCCGATGTAACAGGCTCTTTATCCGCCGCTATATCGTTTGCTTTATTTACACTGGAAACTTTATATCTTATTTGAGAATCCACCATTAGCTCGATATTGTCGGTATGAAACTCCATATATGTTGTACAAAATCTCCCTCCTTTTGGCATCGCTGCTTCGCATTCATCTATAAAGTTTTCTTCCGTTTCCATTACGAATTTTCCGCGATCCTTTGTGTAGATATATTTTGCCGCAGCTTTTCCGCTCAAAGTAATGATAATTTTTTTCAGAGGTGGTTCCAAGTAATCGCCGCGCTCAACGCATAAGTGCATAAAGGCGATGCTGTTGACATGCGTTAAGAGGGGGCGGGGATCATATCAAGGGGGCACAAACCATTCAAGTTTTTCCGAGGCCAGAGGTTGATGAGAGTGGTAGCGGTTTGCAGAGCGGTTTCGGGGACACAAGCGAAGTCAGTTCCCTTGGGGAAGAAGCGCCTAAGTAAGCCGTTGTGGTGTTCATTGGAACCTCTTTGCCACGAAGCATAAGGGTCTGCAAAG
>BNUD01000219.1 GCA_025997095.1 Betaproteobacteria bacterium
CTACCACCCTCATCAACCTCTGGCCTCGGAAAAACTTGAATGGTTTGTGCCCCCTTGATATGATCCCCGCCCCCTCTTAACGCATGTCAACAGCATCGCCTTTATGCACTTATGCGTTGAGCGCGGCCATAATGATGCAAATGGGAATTATTCTGCTAGTATTTCTATAGCGCGAGCGCAGGATATGATTAGAACATATGGAATGAGTGCCTGTGCTTCGCTTACATCCCACCATTTCGACGGCAATGCCATTGATATGAACGTTACATGGGTAGACATGTTGAGTATTACTAATGCCAGTGGGGTTGTTGTCAATATTAATGACCCTCGAGATAATAATAATACAACATTGCACACAGTTAGTCGCAGCTATAGTGTTATTAAAAAAGTCCGCGGGGATTTTCCGCATTGGTCTATTAACGGAAATTAAATTTTCAGAAGGAGTGTCTATTAATGAAAAACAAAATCATCACAGGCATCTTGGTGGGCTTTGCTTTTTTTTCATTGCATGCCGAACCAATTATTTCTGATGCCGTAAATGTCCAGGAGCATAGCTGGAAATCCAATGATATCCCACTTGTGGTGCATAAGGGGGATCAATATTTCCTTTATGTTAATGCAGATGAATATATGAATTTATATCCAACATTTGGCATTGTTACATTGAACGGGGGGTATCGTTGCTGTTTTAGTTTGTCAAAAAATAAAGTTATTTTTGATCATGAAAATTCCGAAAAATATGGCGTCATTATAGATGATAAAATGATACGCTATACACTGAATTATACAAGAAAAATAGAATCCGGAAAATTATATGATCCACATGCTGAGATTGGTTTTGCTATACCGGAAAAGCCAGAAAAGCCAAAAATAAAAATAATCCGCACTTTTATTGATAGTATGGGAGAAACAGATAGAATGACCTTCCAGATTGGGAAGTATTTTTATTGGGTAAATTCTTGTAGAGCGGGTAATCCTGATAAAAATGATGTATATTCATTCTTTCTTTTTAAGCAAGAGGGTTACGAAGTCAATGAGCATGAGGATGTTATATGGAGTACCTCGTATCAATATTTAACATCATCTGGTATTGATGTAAATTACTGCCCTAACTATTGAATAGGCACCCTATTCATATTCATAGCATATGGTTACACCTACGGGGCACCTCGAATAACCCCTCCTCTGAAAATTCTGTGCCATAAGATTCAATCACTTATGTTCGGAAAAATCTAGAATTGGTAGTTTTTCGAGGTGCCCTACGGCAACATCACTTATTTTGCATAACGGCTATGCTGATGGTGTGTGCCTGTCGTATGGAAGAATAATTTTCCTCCTGCCGATTAGCACTTAACGAAGTTCATTTTCTTGGAAAGAAGAACAGAATGAGAAACTCCCTCTTGCTTTCTTTGCTTTTCTGTGCCCTGTCCCTCTTCGGCTGTAGTGACAGAGGCACTAGCGCAGTTCCTAGTGTTGAGTTCATGAAATAAGTTTTATATATACGCCTAATGTTTTTTTGAAAAGTTACCATAAAAACAAACGATTAGCACATTTATATTAATCAAGGTTTATTAATGAACGCCACACTAGCAATATCGTCACAACCTTCAGCGACATGAGCAGCAGCAATGGCGCAGAAGTGACAGCCATCGATGACATTTTCATCGCTTCAGATTTTGTAACTTCAGTGAAGTTGGATGGATTAGAGTTGGCTGGCAGAGTCAATGTTCAGGACTTCCCCCCAAATTTTTGGGCAGACGGAGTGATGGGCACCTCGAAAAACCTCTCTTCCTCCGGATTTGTTAAAATTACGTTGTTCTGAATTTTAAAGTAGGTGAAGCAGATGATCTCACGTAGCGCCCTCAAGACGGATCTGTTTGCAAGTGAAGCGCACAGCCGCAAGATAGACAA
>BNUD01000220.1 GCA_025997095.1 Betaproteobacteria bacterium
GCAAAACGCAAAAACGCCGATCCTCATCGTCGGGCACCAACCCATGTTGGGCGAAATCGCCGCCCACCTGCTGCCAGACCTGCCTCACCCGCCGACCTTCAACAAAGGCACGCTCTGCTGGCTGCATGGCAAAGCGGGACAAAAAACCGAACTGCGGGCGGTTGTGGAAGCGGAAAATCTTTCGGGCATCGTCGCCTATATGAGACCGGAAGATGAAAAACAGTACTGTCGTGCCAGTCGACTTAAGGATGCAGGGAAATATCGCCCAGCCTTCAAGATTTTCCGTAAGCTCGCCAAACGCAATACCTCTGCCATGGTTGCGCTTGCCTGCCTGTATTACGCGGGCAGGGGCGTTGAATACAGTTTTGAAAAAACCGTCAAGTGGGAAACAAAAGCCGCTGAACAAGGGGATGCCAGCGGAATGCTCAACCTTGGCATCACCTACCGCCGCGCCGGAGATGTCAGAACCGCGAAAAAATGGTTTGAAAAGGCGTTGCGCATCGGCGAAGGCGGTGCCGCGCTGGAACTCGCCAAAATGTACCTCATCAGCGACCGCGAAACCAGGCGCGTCAAAGACTACCTCCAGCGGGCGCTGGAGGTCGGGAATCTTTGCGAGGCGGAAGAAGAAGAAATACAGGCGTTGCTGGAAGAATCAGGCTAAAAACCGTTCGGCAATCAGATGTCAGGCAATTAATCCGACCTCCGGGTTCTGATGCCCGAGGCTGTTTCGGGAACGATATGACACAAGAGTTTATTGACAATCACCACCCATCTTTATGCCAAAGTCAATCCACTGCGATTTTTTGTTTACTTTCAATCACTTACAAGAGGACAGTTCACCCCTGAAGAATTGTGGTTATATCCTGACTTTTGGGGAGCGTCGGGATGGTTCGTATGCGATTGCGTGATGATCAGTTTGAGCGAATTGAGGCCATGTTGCCGGGTAAGGTCAGCGATCCGGGGAAAACAGCCGCCGACAATCGAATGTTCGTCGAAGCGGCGCTGTGGATTGCCCGCCTCGTTCGGCAAATGGAATAGCGTCTATCAACGCTTTGCCCGATGGTCGCGGCGCGGGGTCTGGCAGCGAGTCTTCGCGCAACTGGCGAAGGATGCGGATTTTGAAGAAGTGTTCATGGACAGCGCCATCGTTCGCACCCATCAACATGCGGCAGGTGCGCCTGAAAAAAAGGGAATCAGGCGTTTGGGCGATCCCGTGGAGGATTGAGCGCCAGGATTCATGCTTTGGTCGAAGGGTTGGGCATACTGGCGCGATTTCACCTGACCGGAGGTGAGGCGGGCGACAGTCCTGAAGCGCTTCCGTTGCTGGGGCACCCTGCGATCTGGGGCGCTACATGCCGACAAAGCTTACGATACAGACGCGATCCTTGAACACCTGACAAACAACCGTATCGAAGCGATCATCCCGCCGCGCCGTCATCGGCGCATCCAACGCCCTTTTGATCGGGAACGCTACAAGAACCGTAACCTGGTTGAGCGATTCTTCTGTCGCATCAAGCAATTTCGACGCATCGCCACCCGCTACGACAAACTGGCTGAACGCTTCTCTTCGTTTATTGCTCTGACCGCATCCTTCATATGGCTTGCTTGATTGTCAACAGACGCTAACGTCCCAATTTCCGCATCCGTTCCGAGGGTGTGATGATGTCGGTCAGGCGGATGCCGAATTTGTCGTTGACCACGACCACTTCGCCCTGCGCGATCAGGGTGCCGTTCACCAGCACATCCATCGGTTCGCCCGCCAGCGCGTCCAGTTCCACGACAGAACCGTGCGCCAGTTGCAGGAGATTTTTGATGGCGATCTTGGTACGTCCCAACTCCACCGTGAGTTGCACGGGGATGTCCAGAATCATGTCCAGTTCATTCATGATGCTGCCGGGCGCGGCGTCTG
>BNUD01000221.1 GCA_025997095.1 Betaproteobacteria bacterium
CGACATCCATCATCAGCACATCATGATAGTCTGCCAAAAGCCGATTCAGTTTTGTCTTGAAAATCCAGACAACCCGATAAATTTCGGCATCTTGAACGTTTTCGTTAGCGATTACACCGATCATCAAATCATTATTGCAACAATCAATCAAAGTATTCGATGCGCCCCTGATACTGTAGAGATGACGTTGGATGACCGCAAATATGTCGTGTGTTGGCACTGTTGCAACTATATATTTCTTCAAACCCGCTTCCAGATCCGTCAATACCGGGCGCAGAGCTTCGCCCAACACATGCATTCGAGGTGGAAGAATGAAGTTATCAATGTCATCCATGTCGTTCTCCTTCAATTTTCCAGCCAGACCACAAACTCAATCCGATCCCAAGGGTTGTGGGCGCTTTTCAAGGTGCTGATGGCAGCGGTGAGCGCTTGCCCGCGATCCAGCAACTGGCTGAGCGCGGCGTTGTCGTGGCGCGGAACATAGCCGAGTTTTTGCCCTTGCCAGTCTACGCGCACGGCTCTTGCGTCATGAATGTTGTCCGGCTCACGGATGAGTTGCAGCTGTGCACCGACCTGAAGGTACGACCAGACCTGTTCGCCCTGATGATGCTGGAATCCCGCCAGCGGCGAGCGTTGCAGCTCGATGCGGCGGGTAGGCGCTGCTGCTGCGCTACGTATGGCTTGAGGTGCGATGCACAATCCCAACAGGCTTGCGCAATTGCGGAAAAACTGTCGTCTGTTCATGATGAATTTCCTCCCGAAAATTCATTTTCCGCCCTTGCTGGCTCAAAAACTGCGCCACATCAAAATTGAATTTGGTCTATAAAAATTCCTGATAAGCCGCTGCAATCGCCTCCGCCTCTTTCTGCACCTGACGGCGCAAGGATGGGGGCGCTTCAACGATAACGTGACGACCATGCCGCAGAATGTCCATCAACAATTCCCGTGCATCGGCGTAGGGCACGCTGAGGCGGTAGCTGCCGTCAGGCAAGCGCTCTGATTGTTGTTCGGCGTGCCAGCGTTCTGTCTGTACCCAGCGCGCCCGTTCCGGCGAAAAACGCAGTACGGCTCGATGTGCGGGTTTGCCGGAAAAAATACCGTAAGCAGTGGAGAAATGTTGATCCAGTGCCCCGGTTTCGACTGTGCGTGCGGGTTCGTGCAGAAGATGCGCGCGACGAATGGTGTCCAGCGCAAAACTGCGTAAGGCACCCCGCAGATGGCACCAGGCGTCGAGATACCAGTTGTCACGGTAATGCACCAGACGTTGCGGCGAGACGGTACGGGTGTTGGTTTCGTCGCGCGCCCGATTCCAGGCGTCAATTTCGATACGTTTTCCTTCCAGCAACGCCAGCATGATGTCAGAGAAAAAACGGGGTTCCACGGTACGCCGCGCCATAGACAGCAAACGCACCCGCTGGGCGATTTCGGGCGCGGGATGACCAGAGGCTTCCAGCAGCGCCGACAGCCGCGCCTGCAAGGGCGCAACATGGGTCGCCAGAATGCCCGGCTCGATTTCTCCCAAAAGCTTGTGCGCCGCCAGCAGCGCATATAGTTCGCCAGCGGAAAACCATAATCCGGGCAATTCATAGGCAGGAGCCGGATTTTTTGTATTGTGTCGTCCGCTGGCAACAGCTTGAAAACAATAGCCGCCTGCTTCCCTATCCCAGACGATGGGCGCATGTAGGCGGTCGCGCAGATATTCCAGATCGCGTTTGAACGTAGCGCGCGAGATTTCCAGTTCGTCGAGAAAAATCTCCAGCGGCACGACGCGCCGCTCGCGCAAAAGCTGATCGATTTTGTAGAAACGTTCGGTGCGGTTCATCGTAAACTAACTCCGGTTGAAACCCCGCCCTTCAGGGCGGGGGGAGCCAAACACTTCCATTCTGCTTCTGTCAGATCGCTTG
>BNUD01000222.1 GCA_025997095.1 Betaproteobacteria bacterium
CTGGACGGGGCACTATGCGATCTACCTCCGCCGATAGCGCTGCAAAGTCTATGTGCTTCTCAATCTCGATCAGCGGGTCACCCAGTTTGTCTATCTTGCGGCTGTGCGCTTCACTTGCAAACAGGTCCGTCTTGAGGGCGCTACGTGAGAGCATCTGCTTCACCTACTTTAAAATTCAGAACAACGTAATTTTAACAAATCCAGAGGAAGAGAGGTTTTTCGAGGTGCCCTATAGGTTAAATGAATAAACCCGGTGCAAATATCAACCCGATTACCGAATCAATTTCTTGTCCTTCGCTTTCAAAATAAATAGAAAAAGGAAGTCTACCCATTAAATCTTTCTTGGTTAATATGGTAATATCAAACAATTTTATTGTATTTGTAATTTCATTTTCTATGATGTTCGCTACATTTTTATTGTCCGATATTACCTCTCCGTTTGACATGATAAAACAATAAGCGCCTATAAGGGATAAGTATACATAAAACAGTCCCCCATTTTTTTTTAGAAGAAATGATCTTGATACATCATAATTAATATCTCCAATTTCCTCTACTGAAAAGGATTCTTCAAATTTTTTGATTAGTTCATCGTATCCAAACAGTGAATAATTTCTCATTTTGAAATGAAAGCTTGGGCGAGCAATATCGACATAGTTTATTTTTATGTCTCTCATGATACTCTCTCTTATATGATTGTTCATCATGAAAAGCTTTCTTTTCCAGAGGGATGTCCATGAATTTCTCCTTGGCTATTCACATGAACTCTAACTTTCGTTTGTATCCCTCCGTTAGGACCTGTCCCTGTTCGATTTCCAGTTTCCAGTTCAAATTTTCCTGGTTGATTTGGTACCGGTTTACCATTTGCAAGAGCCTCACGAGTTAACCTTTCTGCATCCTGTTCATTGTCAAATGCGGAGGTTGGATTACCTTGTTTTATTCTATTGTCGTGCTGATGGGTGCCGCATATATGCCCCGCCTGTTTCTGAGGAATGATGGGAGCGGTCTTCGCTGCCTCCGCTCTGGAAACGAAACGTCCGTCTGCTCCTCTAAATCTATTTGCGCGCTTATCAAATTTTGGATTTAACCCATACGGATCAACCCACTCCACCGGATTAGGCACATACAAATGCAGGTTCAACCCACCTCGATATTTTATCGGATCTTTGCTAATAAACCTTCCAATTTCCGGGTCATAGTAGCGGAATCTGTTGTAATGCAGCCCGGTCTCATGGTCAAAGTACTGCCCTTGGAACCGGAGTGGATTCTTGAACCCGGCGTTGCTCGCTGTCCTTGTGATGAGTTCATTAGCTTCCCCCCAAGCTTTGTACTGGGCGCTCCAGGCGATGTTGCCTTCTTCGTCGGTGATTTCCTGCGGCGTTCCGAGGTGGTCGCAGTGGTAGAATCCCAGCTTGTCGAAGGGTTCGGCTTCCATCACCTGCGTCCACAGCGGGTCTTCTCTCAGGCTGTAATCCCGGTTGCTCCAGTCCGTTGTCGGATGCAGGCGCATCGGATGATTCTGTACGCCCTGCGCCAAGGGGACGAAGGAATCCGGCTCGTAGAGATAATGGGTACTCTGCTCATTCGTGGTCTCCCAAGCCAAGGTATCCCCATCCCACCCGTAGAAGGTCGTGCCAAGGTTTTGTTCCCTACTGATCCGTTCGGTTTCCAGTCTGTGATACTGGCTTCCGTCATTTGAATTGCGCGACACAATCGGTTGACTGTGTTTGGCAATTCTTCTGCCCAGTGGGTCGTAGCGGAATCTTGTAATCGTGCTTTGGGTATCAACTTCGATAAGTTGGTTGAGACTGTTCCATTTATAGCGCGTCCGCTCGCCGTTCTTGATCTTTTCCGTGAGATTGCCCCGCTCATCGTAGCGGTAGTGTG
>BNUD01000223.1 GCA_025997095.1 Betaproteobacteria bacterium
GAAAACAACGCCGCCGCCGAAGAAACCGCATCCGGCGCAACCCGCCTGACACAAATCGCCTCGGAAGTCCGCAACACCATCGCCCAGTTCAAGGTGTAAAACAACCATCGCGGGCAGGCAAGCTGCATGATAAAAACCCCCTTTCGCCGGGATGCGAAAGGGGGTTTTTTTAACAGCGAACGCACTAACGCATTGAATTTACGCTATAATCTCAAGCATGTAGAAATACAAGGGGAACGGAAGATGAACAACAACAACGACATGCAAAGCATCATCGAAAATCGAATTTATGCCATCCGTCAGGCGCACGCCAACAACATGATCGAGAATATGGATATGGGCGCTGAAGTTCTTGAAGGCATGATTCAACGCGCCCGCGAACCGATCAGCAATGAGGAGTTCACCCGCCGTGAAAAAGCCCTTTGGCAGCAGCGTCATCTGCAAAAGTATCTCCACGCCGCTTGAATGCCGTGTCCCGCACCAGAGAAAAACAGGAGCAAGCGATTTACGAAAAGGTCGTTTACCCTGGTAGCGATGTTCTGCGTAACAAGCTGGGCATTCGCAGCCAGGCTGAACTTGATCGGGCAGAAGCGGATGTAGTTGTCATCAATGAACCCACTCGACCAGCTTTCAAACAGTTTACCCTGGCTGAAATGAAAGCCGTTCATAAACATCTTCTGGGAGATGTTTACGATTGGGCAGGGGAATTGCGGACTTACACAACGGGACGGAATTCCGCCAGCTTTGCTCGCCCGGAGTATATCGAATCATATTACGAGTCTGCGATTCTCAAGCCGCTCAAAGCAGAAAACTACCTGAAAGCAAGCACACCGGAGCAATTTGCCGAGCGCAGCGCACACTATGCCTGTGAAATCAACGCTGTTCATCCCTTTATCGACGGCAACGGACGTACAACACGCATTTTGCTTCAGGATTTGGCATTACAGGCAGGATACCAACTCGATATTCGGCGACTGGAAGCCAACAAAGGCGCATGGTATGCGGCAATGGCGCAAGGATTCGAGCGCGGTGACACCACGAAGCTGCAACAGGAAATTCTCAACGCCATTATTCCCCTCGGTGAATTGATCTGAGGATTACCCACAATTCCATACGGATACCCCAAACCCCCGCGAATGCTGGGCAACCGCATCATTGCGAGGAGCGTAGCGATGCGGCAATCCAGGTATCAGGGATCAGGTGACAGATGTCAGTACTTTCTGGCGGCAAAGCCGCCCCTGATTACTGTCACCTGACATCTGATACCTGGATTGCCACGTCGCTGCGCTCCTCGCTTTTGACGGCAAGCGTAGTTTCTCGTTGGGTAAGCGAAGCGCGGCTTTCCCAACCTGCGGGGCTGCGCGGGAAAGCACGAATTGTTGCCCCGAATAAGAAGGGCGCAAGCTGATATATCATAGCGCCATGTTCATGCGCTTCCCTTTCCTCTTTGCCCCTCTTCTGCTCGTGTTCGCCCTCACTTTGGGCGTGCCGGACATGGCGCGCGCTCAGGCTGTCGACATCAGTCTGCCGGAATTGGGCGATTCCGCCAGCGCGACGCTTTCCATGCTGACCGAGAAAAAAATCGGGCAGGAAATCATGAATGAAATCCGTATGCAGGAGCCGACCTATCTCGACGACCCGGAAATTGAAGCCTATCTGAACCAGTTGGGCAATCGCCTCGCCGCCGCCAGCCCCGACCCCGGCATCGGCTTTTATTTCTTCCCGCTGGAAGACCCGATGATCAATGCCTTTGCCATGTTCGGCGGCTACATCGGCGTTAATTCCGGGTTGATTCTGGCGGTGCAGAATGAATCGGAACTCGCGGGCGTGCTGGCGCACGAAGTGTCGCACGTCACCCAACGCCATCTGGCGCGCGGCA
>BNUD01000224.1 GCA_025997095.1 Betaproteobacteria bacterium
CAGCGTCCGATAACTGAACATCTCCCCCTGACTTATGTCTTGCCCACGCATTGATTGCTCCCGGTTCTCGAATGGGTTAATTATAACATATACATAATTTGGGGCGGGGTTTTTCAACATCCTGTTAGAGACCTTGATAGCGGGGCGCATGTAGAAAACCGACATGCACCAAACGAAATAAGAGAACAGAATAGAGCGGTAGATTGGTTCTCATCGCATATTGCAGTGGCTTTCTTATCCGCGCTTAGAGGCAATGAATTTTCTGCGGGCAAAATCCAGAAAATAATCGTTGAATTTAGAAGAAAAATCCCATTGCGATTAAACGGCGAGGAAGATGCGCTTGATGATATGATCGATGTTGTTCGGTACCACATGGTATTAGATTTCCAGAAGTATCTTGCATTAAGCCAGAGAGCGAGAGCCGTTATGGTTACGGAATACATATATAAAGGAGTGCTTAACAGGCTGTTGATTTTCTCCAAAAAACCGTCATTTTTCGTTCTCAAATGACGAAAAATCAGGGGTTTTGGAAGCATTTTTAGAGTTTTTCAACAACCTGCTAATGTTTGCGCTAGATTTGATATTGACACGCCAGCAGTAAAAAGCGCTTATGATGAAATTATAAAAGATGATTTTATGTATGAATATATTGAAGGCAGACTTGTGCAAAGAAAAAGATTTGATTTAGAAGCGCAGGCTGTTTCTGCTGTCGCCGTTCTTCTTCCTTCTGAAAGAACGGTACTCGGTGCTGAAGTTCGAGAAATATCTTCGGGGAAATTTGTTGGAAGTTGCATTTTTTATAAAGGAATCAGATTGCATGAATACAAAGGCAAGCTGAAATGGATGTCCGAAAATACACTTCGGTTTGAACCAAAAGATAGCGATATACCACCATGCGATTGTTTGATCGATCGAGGGGTATCATTTTCTGATGATTTAAGAGTGTTGACGCGGAGTATTGTTTAGGTTAATATGCCTAGATATGGAAGCAAACGCAGCGCGGAGATCAAGTAGTAAAGGACAGTTAAAATGCTTTTCAAAATGAGCGATGTAAGCAAGATCGACGTCATATTTCTTATGGATAAATGTGACGCAAAAAATTTCCTAATCGCTCTTAACAACACAAGATTGCAAGGGCATTCCAGTCTAAAAATAACAAAAATCAATAAGCGTTCTGCTTCTTTAACAGAAACCACATTACATGTTAGCTTGTGTGAAGAAATTGATGAATTCTTTTATATTAAAGGCGAAAATCTCAAAATTCTTTTAAGTATAGACGCGATCGAATATGGTGAATATTTACTCTCGTCTTATATAAAAGAAAAAGGTTTTCCTCTCGCAGAGTTCATCGA
This sequence comes from Betaproteobacteria bacterium, assembly GCA_025997095.1. Taxonomy (GTDB): domain Bacteria; phylum Pseudomonadota; class Gammaproteobacteria; order Burkholderiales; family Rhodocyclaceae; genus Azovibrio. Next base: position 1,353 of record BNUD01000224.1, read on the forward strand.
AATACAAACGGATAAATTTAAACATAAGAGTCAATTGTATTTCTATAAAAATGAATAAGGAGCAATGTATAATGCAGGGCAAAAAATGTGAAATATGGACGATAAGCGCAGCATGGTTCAACTTAGCCGCGTGATGATCTGGTACGTCGATCGGTGTGATGATGTTTGGGAGCATTCGTATGGTATCAAGATATCGACTTTGGACAACCACTTAGCATCGATCTCAGAGACATAGAGCTTCAAGATCGACCATGTAAAGTTAGCTCAGGCAAGTTTGAAGCTGTCGGCGGCGTGTCAAATCTGCCCGATATGCTTCAGATATTTTCGGCATGGGCGGGCTACTGATGCCGCTCTGCAAGAAATTTTCGTGTATAAGTTTGGCTATTTATTCAAGGGCACCTCGAAAAACCTCTCTTCCTCTGGATTTGTTAAAATTACGTTGTTCTGAATTTTAAAGTAGGTGAAGCAGATGCTCTCACGTAGCGCCCTCAAGACGGACCTGTTTGCAAGTGAAGCGCA
>BNUD01000225.1 GCA_025997095.1 Betaproteobacteria bacterium
TTTTCATTGGTCGGTTCTTCATAAGCAGGCAGGTTTAGACCCAATTTACCATTGCTGAAATCCTTGATGACCACAACACCATAACCGCCGATCTTATATAGCGTCAGGTTGCCGCCAATCATGCTGAGACCAATCCTGCCGTCAGCGGTGATCCAACGATCCGGTGTCTTCGCAGTAAATTCCAGAATGTCCAATGAAAGGCTGTCCAGATAGAGGCGATCATCCGCTTCAGCGTCTTCTATGGTGCTGACCATGCCCATAGCCTCAAGGTCGAAACTGAGGAAATGGAAATTGTCTGCACCTGCACTTCCGGTCAAACTATCCTGACCCACGCTGCTGTAAAAATTGTCTGCGCCTTCGCCGCCGTCCAATGTATCGTTACCATTTCCACTATAGAGCGCGTCGTTACCCTCTCCACCAAAGAGCTTGTTACCATCATCTCCAGCGGCATAAAGGATGTCATTTCCAGCGTCTCCGTAGAGTTCATCTTTCCCGTTGCCGCCGTAAAGCAAGTCGTTTCCGGCTCCGCCATACAACATGTCTTTTTCGTTGTCGTCTTCAAGAGCGTAGAGCTTGTCATCGCCTCCACCCCCGTAAAGCTTATCTTTTCCATTTCCGGCGAGGATTACATCATCACCGTCACGATCACCAAGCGAGCTTACGTCATCACCGTAAAGAATGTCATCGCCATCCTCGCCGTCGATGTAATCGTCACCCGTCTGTCCGGCAATCCAGTCGTTACCCAGACCACCAAAGAGCCGGTCGTTGCCACCTTCGGCGTCGACCCGGTATTGGCTTATGAAGGAGGTGCCCGGAGTCAGTTGGAAGTCTCCATCTTCTTTCACCGACCATTCCCATTCAAATACCTTGCCCAAAGGAACCGTTACCGGGCTTACCGCGTAGTCACTGGCATTGGAAGCCAACACAAAACCGCCTTTATTGGCAACATAACGGAAGGATTGTGTGATGTACTGAGCGTAGGGCAAGGCGATGGCGCCGCTGGGGGGACCATAGCGACCATCCCCAAGTATCAAATCGTCGCCCGCGCCGCCCTCAATACGGTCGTCACCCGCCCCACCCAGGAGAACATCTTTGGCGTTACTGCCATAGATTTGGTCATTGCCATGCTCGCCGGAAATAAAGTCGCCCCGTTCGCTACTTTCGGCAGTTTCCTGCTTGTAGCTGAGGTCATCGTCAGCGCCGAGCAGGATGTCTGCGCCACCGCCCCCCATGATGATGTCCGAGTTACCACCGCCGACTACAACGTCATCATCGTCGCTGTTGGCATTGAACACGCCAGAACGGATGAAATCTCTGCTGGTATTGCCAAGGATGTAATCACTACCGCCTTGCGACAAAACGTAGTTCTCATTACCGCTACTGGTAATGATGATGTCCCGATGAGCGCTACCGGTAAAGGAACTGCTATTTGTGCCCCCAACCATATACGCGCCAGCATTGGCACCTGAAGCATCGAAGTTGAAATAGGCGTTGGAATTGGGGTAACTGAGGTCGTAGAGCATGTCCGAACTGGTGTCATCGTCTTCTACATAGATACCCAGATCGCCGCTTTTCCAGTTAACGAGGATGGCAACGGCAACATAGTTGCTGCCATCCTTGATGGAGACTTGCCATTGACCATTACCGCGTACTTCCAGCAGATATTTATGTTCTGCATCGGCGCTGTAATAATGGACACCATTTATGCTGTTGAACATTCCCAAAACATGCTGCTCTTCGATGTAGAGACGACCATTTCCGTCTGCATCAAGCACAGTGTCGGCTTTGCCGTCCTTGAGAATATAGTAGGCATCATCTCCCGCACCGCCCTCAAGGTAGTTTGCGCCTTTTTCCCCTTTCA
>BNUD01000226.1 GCA_025997095.1 Betaproteobacteria bacterium
GATGGTTTTCTTCCGCCATCATAAAGCGGAGGTTGCCCGCGCTCTCTATCTCCAGCCCACCCGTCCCGCTCTTCAGATTGACCGATTCCAGCGCCATGTCACTGCCGGATTTCAGGGTAAGTTTGCCTGCGTCTCCTGTCTCGATCTGCACGCCTTTGACGGTTTCATCAACCGTGATGGTAATCTTTGTTTTGCTGAACAGCCCGCCAGAGTCCTTCGCCCGATAGCTTTGGCTTTGTTCCAGTACTGAGGCAAGTTCCAGCTTTTCTCCGGCATTCAGGGTGACATTGCCTGTTTCGCTTTTGATCTCTCCCCCAAACGCCAGCAGGTTTTTGTTCGCTTGCAGATTGATGTCGCCTTGGGCATTGATCCCGGTAACGGCTTGCGTGACGCTGTAGTTTTGTGCGTTTTGTCGGTTTTCCAGCGCGAGCGGGAAGAGTTGCAGGTTGTCTCCCGCCGTAAGGCTCAGGTCTTTGCCGCTTTGCAAAACCGCGCCTTGCAGGGCGATGTTGTGTCCCGCGTCAAGCTGGATGCCTTGTCCTCCTGCCAGTTCCGCCGTAACCCGCGTGCTTTGCACGGCTTGATTGTTGGTCAATAACCACATGGACATCGGGCTTACGCTGTCTTGCACACTGATGAGCCTGAGGTCTCCCCCCGCCTTGCCCTCAATCCGCCCCGGCGTGGCGATGCGGCTGCCTGCCAGATCAAGGTCGCCCGCCGCTTGCAGTGTGACCGCCTCGCCTGCTTCCATTCGGCTCATCGCCAACGTCGTGCCCTCTTGCGGGATGGTTTGCAGGTTTTTCCAGTCCAGAACGCGTTCCAGCGACGTGCTACCCCCTGTATGACGCTGTTCAGCGGCGGTTATCAAGAGATTGCCGCCGCTGATCAAGTCGGCCTTGCCGGTGAGCCGGAATTGACTGCCCTGAATGAGCGCGTTCGATCCGCTCGCAAGATTCAGGTTGCGCCCGTCAAACTGACTGCCCGCATAGGTTGTCACGACCGCTTCGCTGTCTTGATATGTGGCGTTTCCGCGAATGCCGTTCATCCTGGAGGTCGTGGGCTTCCAACGCTCGTAGCGGACGCTTTCGTTATCCGCGCCCATGATGGCGAGCACACCCCCGGCGTTCAGCTTGATGTCTCGCTCCGCCTTACCCTCTACGGCAATGAGCGCAAGCTTGCCCCCGGCAATCACGTTCAGATCGCCACCGCTTTGCAGGTGGTTTTGAATGACCGTGCGTTCCGTCACGCGGCTGCTGGCACCCGTTTCAGCGACCAGCCCAAAGCGCGTCGCATAAGATGATGAAGAAGATGATACCGTCGCCGCGCTGCCCTGCTCGCGCACCTGAAACCCCGGCGATACAATCAGGTCATCTTTTGCGTACAGCGTCAGGTCGCCGCCAGATTCAAGACGGACACCCTCCATGTCCAGATTCTTTTGGCTGGCAATGCTGAGATTGCCCCCCGCTTCAGCGGCAAAGCCACGCGCAACGGCGTTGGATTGGGTTTGGGTATTGCCGTCGAACAATCCACGGCGGCTGCTCGTTTCAAGATCAATGGGCGCATAAAAATCGGCGTTTCCGGCAGAGAGCAGGGTGATCTCGCCTCCTGCCCCGGCTTTGCCGCCCTCCACCTTCAGGTCGCCACCCGCGCTGACGTGCAGATTGCCCCCGGCTGCCAGTTCCGCGCCTTGCCAGGTCAGGGTGTTCCGAACACTCGTACCGAAGAACCTGCCGTCAAGAGCGGGGTTTTTGTTGTCTTCTTGCGTGACGTTGGCAAGCGCGTCAAGATTCAGGTCGCCGCCCGCGTTCAAGATCAGGTCGCCTCCGGCGGCAAGTTGCGGGGCGGCAAGATTCATCG
>BNUD01000227.1 GCA_025997095.1 Betaproteobacteria bacterium
GGGGTTCGACGCTTCATTTTTATCAGTTCTGCGACGGTCTATGGTACGCATTCTCTGGTCGGGCAAGCGTTTCAGGAAGATTCACCAGTCGCTTTGCACGAGCGCGACCCTTACGCCATTTCCAAGCGCGAGGCGGAATTTTTTTTGCAGACGCCCAAACTGCGGGCGGCGCTTGTACCGACCATCGTGCGCTTGCCGCTGGTCTATGGCGCGGGCGTGAAGGGCAATATGCGCGCGCTTGTGCGCCTTGTTGCCAGCGGTTTGCCCTTGCCACTGGCTGGCATTGACAATCGTCGGAGTTTGGTGAGCATTCCCAATCTCGTGGATTTTCTGCTGCGCGTTGCCGTAAGCGAAAACGCCAAAAACCAAACCCTGCTGGTTTCAGACCATGCGGATGTTTCCACACCGGAGTTGATTCGCGCCATCGCCCTCGGTCTTGGGAAAAAAGCGCGGCTGTTTGCCGTGCCGCCCCGATGGTTACAAACCGCCAGCCGCTTGTTGGGGCAGGGGGGGCGATATGAAAAACTGTCCGCCAGTTTTCAACTTGATACATCCCGCTCACGCGATTTGTTAAACTGGCACCCCTCAACCGGATTTTCCGAAGGGATCGCCGCAATGTGCGCGGCATATCCGCAACATCCGTAATCACGTCCCGCGACCGCCTAAACCATGCCGGTAAACACCACGCAACCTTGCACAAACGCGCCTGTACACAGCAGCAAGCCTGTACACCGTTCAAGCGGCTTTTCGATATTGTTGCCAGCCTTGCGCTCATTTTGCTGCTGGCGATTCCCTTGTTGGCGCTGGCATTGCTCATCCGGCTGACTTCACCAGGGGCGGCGTTGCACTGGTCGCAGCGGGCAGGGCAGAACAACCGGATTTTTTTGATGCCCAAATTTCGCAGTATGCGGGTGGGTACGCCTCAGCTTGCCACGCATTTGCTGACCGCGCCAAAAGCGCATTTGACGCCGCTCGGTTCTTTTTTGCGGCGTTCCAGTCTGGATGAATTGCCGCAACTTTGGAGTATTCTGACGGGTGACATGAGCTTTGTCGGCCCTCGCCCCGCGCTGTTTAATCAGGATGACCTGATTGCGCTGCGCACGGAAAAGGGCGTGCATGCGCTGGTGCCGGGGCTGACGGGGTGGGCGCAAATCAATGGTCGGGATGCGTTGCCGATTCCTGAAAAAGTCGCGCTGGATGCGGAATATCTTGCCCGGCGTTCCCTGTCTTTTGACCTGAAAATTCTTTGGCTGACCTTCATTCGCGTTCTGGCGCGCAAGGGTGTTTCCCATTAAAACCATGTTTTCATCATTTTTTCGCCTGCAACGCGCCAATCCCGGAGTTCTGCGTCTTTTCGCCTATGCCCATGACCTTTGCGCCCTGATTGTGTGCTGCTTGCTGGCTTATGGTCTGCGCTTCAACCTGACTTTGCCAGCGGAGTACATCGGCCAATGTCGCCGGTTTTTGCCGTTGGTGATGGTGGTTTATACCGCTTCCTTTTTGTCCTTCGGTTTGTATCGGGGCATCTGGCGTTACGCCAGTTTGCGGGATTTGTTGCGGATTATCGGCGCGGTGGCGTTGGGCGGGCTGGTCACGGCGGCGCTGGTGTTCATGTTGCATACGCCGGGCGCGCAACATGTGCCCCGCTCCGTGCTGGTGCTGCATCCCTTGTTGCTGATTCTTGGCATGGGCGGCAGCCGTTTTGCCTATCGCTTGCTGAAAGACTGGCGGCAGTATGGGCATATGGGCGGCGCGGGGGAATGGGTCATGGTGGTCGGCGCGGGGATTGCCGGGGCGCGGCTGGCGCGGGAGTTGAAAACGTCTCTGGATTGGCAGGTGGCGGC
>BNUD01000228.1 GCA_025997095.1 Betaproteobacteria bacterium
TTTGCAGACCGTTATGTTTCGTTGCAAAGAGGTTCCAATGAACACCACAACGGCTTACTCAGGCGCTTCTTCCCCAAGGGAACTGACTTCGCTTGTGTCCCCGAAACTGCTCTGCAAACCGCTACCATCCTCATCAACCTCTGGCCTCGGAAAAACTTGAATGGTTTGTGCCCCCTTGATATGATCCCCGTCCCCTCTTAACGCATGTCAACAGCATCGCCTTTATGCACTTATGCGTTGAGCGCGGCACGCTCCAACTTTGTACAGAAGTTGGGGCGTTTTTCGTTGCTTCAATTTAATGTGCCAACTTCCGGCAGTACGATATTGACCGCCAATACGTCGAGATTGTCTTGTTTGTCGAATTGGATTTTGATGTCGTCGGTATTGACTGTGACACCATAGTATCTTGAGATTACCGCAAGTAATTCGCGCTGCATCTCATCAAGGAAAGAGGGGCGTTGGGGTGTTTTGCCGTCATCATGTCCGCGAGCGATTGCGATCATCAGGCGACCTTTGGCAATTTGTGCGGAACTTTCTTTTTTTTCACCAAAGATTTCGTCCCAGATGCGGGTGAATAGCGAACTCATCTTATTTCCCCCCAAACAGCCGCTTCAAGATACCGGGCTTTTCGTAATCGACAAAACGCAGAGGCTGGTCTTCACCCAGAAAACGGGCGACGACATCCTTGTAGGCTTCCGCCACGTCGGAATCGGGCAGGTGGATGGCGGGGGTGCCCTGGTTTGAGGCGTGCAGCACCGATTCGGATTCCGGGATGACGCCGATGATGGGAATCCGCAGAATTTCCCGAATGTCCTTGTAGGAGAGCATTTCGCCTTCTTCGACGCGCTTGGGGGAATAGCGGGTAATGAGCAGGTGTTCCTTGACCGGATCGTCGCCGTTGATGGCGCGGCGGGATTTGGATTGCAGGATGCCCAGGATGCGGTCGGAATCGCGCACGGAGGAGACTTCCGGGTTGGACACAACGAGGGCTTCGTCTGCGAAAGTCAGCGCCATGACAGCGCCGCGCTCGATGCCGGCGGGGGAGTCGCAGACGATGTAATCGAAGCCCATGTGTTCGAGTTCGTGGATGACTTTTTCCACGCCTTCTTCGGTCAGCGCGTCTTTGTCGCGGGTTTGCGAGGCGGGCAGCACGTAGAGGTTGTCATTGGCGCAGTGCTTGTCCTTGATGAGCGCCTGATTCAGGGTCGCTTCGCCGTTGATGACGTTCACGAGGTCATACACCACGCGGCGTTCGCAACCCATGATGAGGTCGAGATTACGCAAGCCCACGTCGAAGTCGATGACGGCGGTTTTGAAGCCGCGCAGGGCAAGACCAGAGGAAAAACAGGCGCTGGTGGTCGTTTTGCCCACGCCGCCCTTGCCGGAGGTTACAACAATGATGCGGGTCACGGAAATTCTCCGAAATGAAAGAAGCGAATTTTACGGGTTTTCCTCTTGTTTCGGGAAAATGCTGTTGTTTTGTCCGAATCCCGATTAATCCAGTTTCAGCGCCGCAAGTTGGAGTTTGCCGTCGTCCGCGTTGGCAGTGACCTGCACCGGACGTTTGTCCAGATCCTGCGGCACGCCGCCCTCGAAGGTGCGATACACGCCCGCGATGGCGACCAGTTCGGCTTCAAAGCAGGTGGCGAAGATGCGCGCTTGCCGGTCGCCGCCGGCGCCTGCCAGGGCACGACCACGCAGGGGGGCATAGATATGGATGTTGCCGTCGGCGATGACTTCGGCGCCGGGATTGACGATGGCGGTGATCACCAGATCGCAGTCGCGCGCGTAAATTTGTTGACCGGAACGCAGGGG
>BNUD01000229.1 GCA_025997095.1 Betaproteobacteria bacterium
GTGACCTTCTCGTAGCTTAACCGTTGGTCAAGCCCGTCTTCTGCCCCCTTGTCCTTCCACTCCGCCAACGCCAGCACTTCATCCCCCACTCTGATCTGCTCAATGGGTTTCAGTTCCGTCTTGCCCTCCCCTCCCTCCGTCTCTTGCCTTAAATCCGTCTCGCTTACAGTCACATAACCGTTCGGAAGACTCACCAACATCGTTTGCGCTGCACCCGAATCACTCAACAACAGCAATACGCACAACACAACACAACAACCCCCGCTCAGGCACGCCTCTCTCATTACCCGCTTCACATCAGAAATTATTGACATTGCGTCGCTCCTAACCTCGGAATAAAAACACATTTCTTACCAGCCGTCGGAATGGTCTTTAAAATACATCCACTAAGAAGACATAACAAATAAGGTTTCTAATTTTTCATTCATAGTGACTCCTCTTTATATAGAGAACAATAGCATTAATGATCATTGATGAGCTATGTTTCGATTAAATATATCCACAATTGCTTTATAGGGCTTCATAGGGGAAAAGTGAACATAATTCAAATTTGGAAGTTTTAAGATAACTGAAACGTCTGGATTGATGATTTTTGAATCACGGATTGCCAAATGCTGAAGTGCATTGTTTTTCTGCAAAAAATCAATGTCATGCATGCCTGAAACCTTGACTAGAATTAGCTTAAGGAGTTCAGTGCATCCAGCAATCGGAGATAAATCCACAATCTTTCTAGCGTTCATTATCTCAAGGTATTTCAGAGAACAAAGATATCTTAGCGCACCTACATCAACAAGGTTTTGACAATAGCAAACCTCCAGTCTACCAAGCTGAAAAGAATTCTCTATACCCCTCATTGATTCAAGCTTCCTAGCACCAATAATACTCAACCCTGTTAATGACGTGCATTTTGACAAAACCATCAAATCACGACCTGTGTAATCACGCAGATCCAGTATTTCAAGCTGTTCTAAAATTGAATCAGCTTGAGAAAAATATTTTCTACCTACCCTCAGAACCTTCAATTGATTCAGCGTTGAAAAACTGATATCTCCTTTATGGTCATCCTCCATCGTTAAGTACTTCAGCCCGGCAAGATGGCTAATGCATGAGACATCGACATCCCTCAGATCATTTAGCCACAATTCTTGAAAATCAGGAAGCCTCAATAAACTTGAAATATCGCTCTTTTTGAAGCCGCCTATTTTAGATAGCCACAACCCCCGAACCCAACCTTCTTCAATTGCTCTTGTGGCATCCTCAATATCTGTCTCTCCATCAAAACGCCAGAGATTAGCGCCAGTATTGGAAGCTATCTTCCCTGTTTGCAAGAACTTTTCAAAATGTGCTGTCATGGTAAGTATTTCTCCCCTGGAGAGTTGATTTTATTGTAGTTATTCGGATTGGTAACACCGCCATCATCCCTTATTCTCCGAGCTTCATCCATGAAAGAATTTTTAGTATTTTCTGAATCAGCCCAGTCTATATGGTCAAGTTCGTCTTTATGATTTTTTGATATCCTATTAGCGGAATCTTTTGCACGTGTCCTATCTCCTTTACCGTGATATTTCTTTCCACTTTTAAAAAAACAAGTATATGAACCGTTGCCATTATGCACCGCCACCCCGTCTTCACCGACGAAGAAGGTATGAGCATTAGCGACTTCCAGATTATAGGCTTTAACAGTTTTGTGTTCAATACGAACATCCGCGATCATCACCCTGCGTTCGTTGTCTCCGCCCTCCGCCTGATCCGGCCCGGTTTCCTCACCCGCCCCCTTGAGCAGGAGTTTTCCGCCTTTCTT
>BNUD01000230.1 GCA_025997095.1 Betaproteobacteria bacterium
GCCGGGGCGCGGGGTGTATTTTCCGTAATGCACCCGCTCTTCCCGATAGCGGCTTACCGCCTTTTTCTCCTCGCCGGGATGACCTGCCGCGATGACGGCAAAAACGGAAAGATGCTCTGGCAGATTAAACAGATCATCCGCTGCCTGCACGCGCTCCGGAAAATCCGCAATCGCCAGCCACACCGCGCCCAAGCCAAGATGCACGCATTCAAGCAGGATATTTTGCGCGCAGGCGCTCAAATCCTGCTGCCAGCACTCAGGAAAGCGCAAGGCGCTGTCGTTTAACAAAATCACAATCCCCAACGGCGCGGCCAGCAAGGGCTTGGCGTAAGGACTGACCGCCGCCAGCTTCTCCCGCGTTGCCGCGTCTTCAATCACAATAAATTCCCAAGGCTGCTGATTCCCCGCCGAAGGCGCCTGCATCCCTGCCGCCAACAGCTTTTGCACAACATCAGGGGCAACAGGTTCGGGGGTAAAGACGCGGATGCTGGTACGAGTGAAAATTTCCTGCATGGTTGGTTCCTTTCGCAGTGCGGAGTCGGTGCTGTTCTGTATTGAGTAAGCGTAGCACGACTATCTTTTCTGCGGGCGGAATGTGGTTCACCATTGAGCTTATGTTCACACACAATCGGCTGATGGTGGGAGGTGTTTCGCTTTTGCAGTCGCTTCGTTGAAGCACACTGCCACCCGCGATGTTCGGGCTATACTTTCCTGGTTATTCCGATTCGCATTAAAAACGATACTTTGCCGACTTCGCCTTGCCGTGCAACAGCACTGTCTTCGGCTCGTCTTCGCGTCTCGTTTCTAATGCGAACCGGAATTAGTCATCAAACTCCCAAGGGTCATCTTGATCCTCGTTGACACCACAAATTTTTAGTTCATCCGGCAATGCCCAACCTCTTGGAAAATTACGTGCTGCATCCTCTCCGATTTTTGCAGCCAATAATGCAAGTGCTTGCTCATAACCGTAATTTTCATCGTCAAGCACTTCACTGTGCCATAGTCGGTACGTTGCCAATATGGGCAGAGCACTTCCTTAAATCCCGGATGATAAGAATATTCGCGGAGACCGCGCCCGAATTGGTCTATGTCTTCTGACAGCACTTCACCAGGCTTAAGCGGATAAACGCGGTAGCAGAAACTCCCCGGTGGGATTTTTGATGGGTCTTTCAACATGATGGTCTAATCTCCAGGTTCAGCAATAAAAGGTTGGGAAGGTCGTGAAGCGGCGCATCCCGACAGTGGATAACGCCATGCTTCGTCGAAACCAGTCGTCATCCAGTGTGATGTCTGAGCTACCTTGCTTCATCTTTAATCATCTCCGAAAATACCATGCCCAATCCAACTACCAACGACTACACCGAATACTATGTCCAAAAAACCTATACCCCTATTTTCTGACATCTGAGATAGGCTTGCTTTATTGTTAGCCCAAAGACATAAATTCTTAATTTCGCGCTCTGCTGTAAAACTCAGGTGCAGATTTAATTCTACATGGCCGCGTTCCCTATCCCCCTCTGTCGGTAGTCCACGTTTCGCCAAGGCTTTTCTAGGATTTTCAATCGCCTCGATCAAATCTTCCAGCCAATCATGGAGTTTCTCCAGCATATGTCGATAAACTTCAGCCAGCAAAGTGCGCCCTGCGAAAACGTCGTTTTCGACATCCATCATCAGGGCGAACAGGTCTGGTCGTACCTTCAGGTCGGTGCACAGCTGCAACTCATCCGTGAGCCGGACAACATTCATGACGCAAGAGCCGTGCGCGTAGACTGGCAAGGGCAAAAACTCGGCT
>BNUD01000231.1 GCA_025997095.1 Betaproteobacteria bacterium
GAACGCACCCGCAGGGCGCGCAGCTCATCAACGATGCCGTTGATGTCCAGATGCAGCGCGGAAGGCGGGATGTCGGACGTACTGGCGGGCGAGGCGCTTTCCTTGTCCGCCGAAAGCGGGAGAGGAATGGCCGCGCCGGTACTCACAGCGCCGTGCCTGTTGCGTCAAACACGCCCTCGAAGAGGACGGAAGACAGATAACGTTCACCGGAATCGGGCAGGATGACCACAATGGTCTTGCCTTTGTTCTGCGGCAATTTGGCTTGTCGCACCGCCGCCGCAACCGCCGCACCGGAGGAAATGCCGGAGAGGATGCCTTCTTCTTTGGTCAGCCGACGGGCGTAAGCGACGGCTTCATCGTTGCTCACTTTTTCGATTTCATCGACCAGCGACAGGTCGAGCACGTCGGGCACAAAGCCGGCGCCGATGCCCTGAATCTTGTGCGGGCCGGGGGCGATGGGCTGACCGCTCTTCTTTTGCGTGAGTACCGGGCTGGATTCCGGTTCCACCGCCACGGAAGTGATGGCTTTGCCTTTGGTTTTTTTGATGTAGCGGGAAACGCCCGTGATGGTACCGCCAGTGCCGACGCCGGACACGAAAATATCGACCTTGCCGTCGGTGTCATCCCACACTTCGGGGCCGGTCGTGGTTTCGTGGATATCCGGATTGGCGGGATTCTTGAACTGTTGCAACAGCACGTATTTTGAGTCGGATTCAGCGATTTCGGTCGCCTTCGCCACCGCGCCCGCCATACCTTTGGGGCCTTCAGTGAGCACCAGCTTCGCGCCGAAGGCGACCAGCAGTTTGCGCCGTTCAAGGCTCATGGTTTCCGGCATGGTCAGGGTGAGGGGGATGCCCTTCGCCGCCGCCACATAAGCGAGCGCGATGCCGGTATTGCCGGAAGTCGGCTCGACGATTTCTTTACCCGGCCCCAACAGACCGCGTTTTTCCGCGTCTTCGACCAGCGCGACGCCGATACGGTCTTTCACCGAATAAGCGGGATTGCGACCTTCGATTTTTGCCAGCACGATAGCGCCCGCGCCATCGGTCACGCGATTGAGACGAACCAGGGGCGTGCGCCCGATGGATTGGGCATTGTCGGTGAATAAACTCATATCAGTCTCCATAAAAATGCGCTGGCGACACCAGCAGGTTCCGGCACCGTAACAGGCGGATTGGCAAAAACAAAGACGGAATGGTTATATGCTTTTAACGAGTTTTACAGTTGGATGCCCATAGTCTGTGCAAATGTATCAAGGGCAAGGATGTATCTGTCACGGATTTTTAGACTTGACCGATTTTGTAGTTTTGGAATTGTCCGCTTTTTGCCGTGGGGAGGGAAAGCGTTGGAGGGGTGGAATTTCTACTACGCCCGGAGAGAAATTTTCTCCCCAGATTGGTACAACCGAACTACAGGTATACATATAGGGGGTAGCATGGCAAAACCTCTGAAACCCCCTATTCATGCTGCTTTCCTGGGATTTTATCTAATAAATTGCGGTAGTTCTTCAGCGTTAGAACCGCCAAAAATTCCGTCAGCCGAAAAGCTCGCTGTGCGAGCCAAGCCGCGCCAATCTGAGGGTGTCGGCGTCGGATTTGCGGTAGATCAACAACAGGTCAGGCTTGATGTGGCATTCACGGTAGCCTGCCCAGTCGCCTGAAAGATCATGATCGCAGTAGCGCGCATCCAAGGGCTGATCTGTTGCCAGTGCGAGCAGCCGCCGACTTGAGCGCGTCATTGAGCGTGAGGCGGTGCCGACCCTTTGCCTCCCGCTTGTAATCGCGC
>BNUD01000232.1 GCA_025997095.1 Betaproteobacteria bacterium
CAATGCCCGGCAGGTGTCGCGCTCGCTGGACGAACTGCTGGCGTTTTCCGAAGACATCGACGGCGGCATCTCGCTGGCGGAACCCAGTCACGGGCTTGCCACTGGCAACCTGCTGCTGCAAACCGAAGCCATTCACGCCGAACTTCCCCCGGCGCTCCCCACCTCAAAATACGACAACCAGATTCTCGCCGTCGTCATCCATCTGCAACGTCGCCATCCCAAGCGCGAAGTCATTCTGGTGTCCAAAGACATCAACATGCGGATCAAGGCGCGCGCGCTGGGGCTGCCCGCCGAAGATTATTTCAACGACCAGGTGCTGGAAGACAGCGATCTGCTCTACTCCGGCAGTCGCGCCCTGCCCGCCGATTTCTGGGAAAAGCATGGTCAGAACATGGAATCCTGGAAAGAAGAGGGCAAGACCCGTTATCGCGTCAGCGGCCCCCTCTGTCCGGATTTTTTGTTGAACGAATTTGTGTATCTGGAAGGTGAGCCGGAATTTTCCGCCATCGTCAAGGAAGCCGTCGGCAAAAAGGCGGTGCTGGAAACGCTCACCGATTACAGCCATCCCAAGCACGCCGTCTGGGGCATCAACGCCCGCAACCGCGAGCAGAATTTTGCCTTGAACCTGCTCATGGATCCGGACATTGATTTCGTCACCCTGTTGGGACAGGCGGGCACGGGCAAAACCCTGCTCACCCTCGCCGCCGCCCTGACGCAGGTGCTGGAAACCAAACGCTACGCCGAAATCATCATGACCCGCGTCACCGTGCCGGTCGGCGAAGACATCGGTTTTCTTCCGGGCAGCGAAGAAGAAAAAATGGCGCCCTGGATGGGGGCATTGGAAGACAATCTGGAAGTGCTCACCCACTCCGAAGAATCCGGCAGCAATCATGGCGCAGGCAGCGGGAACAGCCACTTTTCCGGCGAATGGAGCAAGGCGGCGACGCACGATCTGCTGCGCTCGCGTATCAAAATCAAATCCCTGAATTTTATGCGCGGGCGTACATTTTTACGAAAATTCCTGATTCTCGACGAAGCGCAAAACCTCACCCCCAAACAGATGAAAACCCTGATCACCCGCGCCGGTCCCGGCGCAAAAATCGTCTGCCTGGGCAACATCGCCCAAATCGACACGCCCTACCTCACCGAAGGCTCATCCGGCCTAACTTACGTCGTCGACCGCTTCAAGGGCTGGCCGCACTCAGGACACATCACCCTGCAACGCGGCGAACGCTCAAGATTGGCGGATCACGCGGCGGAAGTGCTGTAGTTCGACTTTAAAAGGATTTCACAATGAAAATGACAGCGCTTTTCTTATTTCCAATTGCGCTTGGTCTGCTTTCGGCTTGTAACGACGACGCTGCCGTAAACGCAAACGCAAGTACCGAAGAACTCAAAACAGTAGAGTGGTATTTAGCCAATGACGATGCCAGAATTGCAAAAGCACTCGAGTGTTCTGGTTACGGTCACGACGAATCGCTGGAAAACACGCCCAATTGTATAAATGCCTGGGCAGCCGTAGAAAAGAAACTTAAAGAGCGCGATGCACAGATTGAACAGCAATATGGCGTCAAATAATTTTCTGCCTGATTCCGGTTCGCATTAGAAACGAGACGCGAAGACGAGCCGAAGACAGTGCTATTAATCCGGCAATCGAATACGCCGTCTGGCGCACGACGATGGCATTTGGTAGATCGGGTTCGAAGAGCGTCCCAGACTGATGACAAACCCCCGCGTCAAAAGCGAGGAGCAGAGCGACGCGGCAA
>BNUD01000233.1 GCA_025997095.1 Betaproteobacteria bacterium
GTAACGGATGATCCTGCGGTATCCGTTCTTCCAGCGTCCGATAACTGAACATCTCCCCCTGACTTATGTCTTGCCCACGCATTGATTGCTCCCGGTTCTCGAATGGGTTAATTATAACATATACATAGTTGGGCGGGGTTTTTCAACATCCTGTTAACATTTCATCACGGAAAAGTTCGGAACACATTGCTGTATTATAGCGATTGACATCTATTTTATGGATTTTGAAAAAATCTTTGGGAGCACCATTTTTGATTGCCAATTTTTTTATTCTCGTTATAAACCCAAGGTCATCCATTTTAAGAATGGAATTCTCCATATCAACTGCATTAAAAATTTCAACCGTCTCAAGAATAACGACAAAATAATCTTTTTCAGTTATCCTTTTTCCATCTTGTGAGCAGACGGAAATTGAAGCACTGCTTCGAAGTGGAATATTGTGTTTTTTTAGCAGTGCAAAGAAATCTTCGCTCGCATAATAAATATTGCCCTTGGATCCGACTCCTCTTATTTCAAAATCATAAAGAGGTTCTTTCGCTATGAGGCACAATCCATCTGGTAAAGAAATTTGTGCATTTGGTATATGCATGTCCTTATACCAAGGGAAGTAGCCATGCTCTATTTTCTTTGCCTCTTCACGGGGATAAAATCTGTCATAAAGTACAGAAAATAAGAATCCTGTTGGGCAACCACGTTCTTTTTTCCTAGAAAGGATGAAGTATTTCATGATGCCATCTCCTTAGCTTAATCTTCTGGTCTGTTTTCCTGGTATGGCAAGACCAATTCTTGGCCGTTTTTGCAAGGCAGAAATTTTTTCTTTTGCTTCAGCAGCAGAAATTCTGCCGCTTGTGTATTGAGCTTCAATAGCAGCTACCTAGCTGTAAATGAGAATGGCAAACATAGTCTTTTTGTTGTTATCATGAACTTATTGAATTATATTCAAGCCTAAAATTATCATTTTCCTTAAATAGATCAAAGCTAGCCGTTGGCTCAGACTCCTCATCGTTATTCCATAGCCAACATTCTATCCTCCAACACCTATCTTCGTTTTCATCTCCATAAAACTGAAATGGTATTCTATATCGCCTATATTCAAAGGCAATATCAAGTGGAGGAGGAGAAAGACTAATGCTCTCATCCCAAAAATACGATTCTACGGATTTCTGAATTTCTTCATAGACACCAAGACTAACACCAAATTTTGAATTTAGTAATTCAAAATCAGAATGATTAATAGCATCAAGAAACTCGCTTATTAATGTATAAGCTTTCATTGATATTTCCTTGTCTACTTGCACTTCAGGCATGGTTATTTCCTTCTTTGTTTGGGGATGTTGGTTACAGTTCCTGCATTTGCTCCTAGTCCAGCTAAATATCCTCGTGCTTTTAGCACCGCGCATTTTGACACCTTGGGGTCTAAATTGGCTGCTCTAAGAGCTTTATAGGCAATAACAGTTTCTGAACCAAGCGTTCCTCCCGTTGTCGCTGTATTTTGGACTTGGCTAGCGTTATAGTGATCTGTACCCGTTGTAGAGCGGTCAAGATTCTTACCTGTCATTATAATTGCAATGGCATCATTACGCTCATATCCGGATATGCTAGTGTGACGTTCATGAAATGAATTTCATTTACGCAGTCAAGGGTTTTCCTTCGTAAGTCCACCTGAATGGATGAGCCGACTGCTCGTTATAGCGGCGGATGTAGAGCATGATCTGCGCGACCAAGGCTTGTTTTGAATGCCAGACGCCCCCCTTGAGAACAG
>BNUD01000234.1 GCA_025997095.1 Betaproteobacteria bacterium
TTCGGGATGGATTGATACTTGACGCAGTACTGTTAGGTACTACTCCTGCCATTTCTCTTATAAACAAAATTTGGGGACTTTTTAGGGCAGCGGAAGTCGCTACTGTCACAACTGGTGTAGTCACCCAAACAGTGAATGCCGCAAAGGGGGGAACGGCGATAGAAGCTAGTGCGCTACGCACAGCTTTAGAAAAAGCAACGCCAACTCCGGGGAACCCTAATCAGTTAATGGCTGTTCTGGATGACGGGACACGGGTGATTTTCCGCAAAGATTTTGGAGCAGAAGCTCACCGTCTAGGGGGACCATTCCGAGGCGCGGGAAAAATTGATCATTACAACATTGAGATTCAAGTTCCAAAGCATGACCCACGTGGTGGTGTAAACATCATTGAGAATGTTCACGTTGTTCCTGATGGGAAAGGTGGATATACATGGTGGGGAACGGACGGAGTTATAAAAAAATGAAATCGCCTATGACGCCTGACATCTATATCACGGAGTCTGCTGATGAGATTCCATTGGAAGAGGTTGCGGCCAATGAAGCGCATCAGTTGACGGCTGAAGGGGATGCTGACAATAAAGATGTATACCTCAATTTTTCCTCCCGTCTTGCCATGTATGATTTTGCTAGGTCTTTGTTGCATGAAGCTCTTTATGGTAGAAGCGGGCAGAAGGAATTTTTACCGTTTGAATATCAAGGAAAGAGGGAAGCTATTGATGGAGTCAGAATGTCGCCAGACAGTGGGCGACTGTTCATTTTTTACCAAAATGATGCACCGCACAATAACTGACTATGTATGGAAAGCCGATAGAACTACACCACATGCTGCAATCAAATAACAGTGCGATTGCTGAAGTGACACAAGCCTTCCATAAGCAGAACACCAGTGTCATCCATATCAACCCTAATACGATTCCATCAGGTATTGACTGTGCTGCATTTGATGCGTGGAAGACACGCTATTGGGTGGATCGTGCTGCTAACTTCAGACCGTAACAGTCATGAAAAAACCAACCACTGAAGAAGTCAAAAAACTGATTGAGAGCCACGCTTCTATCGTGAACCTTGGCTCATCAATTGATGCAGTTGATGAGGAGTGGATCGTCAAAGCGGAAGCTGCTTTGAATCGCCCTCTGCCTGATTCATACAAATGGTTTCTAAAAGAATACGCAGGGGGTGATATTAGAGGATACGAAATCTACAGTATCTATAGCAAGCCTTTCGAGTCAGCAGTTGGTTGTGATATAGTTTTCCAGCATTTAGCAAATCGTAAAGCAGGTTTACTTGATGATTCAAAATTGGAGTTCTTTAGAACTGATTTGGACGAGACTTTTTTCTTTGAGTACAACGAATTTCAGGGTGGGGAGTGTCCTATTTATCTATGGTTCCCATCTGGTTCCGTGCATTATGCGGATAACTTTTATGAGTTTCTGTATAAACGGATAACCGAATATTCTTCATAGCGTGGTAGCCCGGACATGTAGGGTGGAAAAGCGAAGCGCCTTCCACCATTCTGTCGATCAACCGGCATAACCCACAACGAAATGAATCCCGCTATACTTCGCCCATGACGCAACCCTCCCGCCACTCTCTGCTTTCTCGCCTCAGCCTCTTTGCCCTAACAGGATGTTGATTTTCCCATCCTCACCTTCGCTTATCGCCTTCGTGGGGCGAAGAAAAAAGTCTGTCGGAAGGCTTGTCTGGTCTGGAAGGTGAATTCCAGGCTGTTTTTAAGCGTTTTTCAC
>BNUD01000235.1 GCA_025997095.1 Betaproteobacteria bacterium
TTCACCGGTACCTCAGGCCAAAACAATACCTTCAAAATCGGTCAAGCCGCTCTCCTCAATGATCAACTCATCATCAACGGTAATGGCGGTACCAATACCCTCGTCGCCGACGTCTTAGGTCACGACACCGTCCGCCCCACCCTCATCGACATCCAGAAAGTCGTCCTCACCGGACAACACAACTACTCTCATGCAGTGCAGGATGATGATCAAGACAACAACATCTATGACACCGCCTCCTTCGATGCCGGTCGTTCCAAGGGTGTTACCTACTGGGAAAGCAACAACAGCCGCACCGATGTCAAAATCGAAGATGTTCGCATCCCCGATTCCGATATCACCAAACAAACCACCATCGCCTTCGTCGAATCCGATCCCGGTCATGTCGACTTCGCCGTCTACTTCGACCAAAACTCCCTCCGCAACACCTCTTCACAATCCGGTACCCTCGTCGCCACCCTCTTCGATGAGGCTTCCTACATCGATCAGGGGTACCCCCTCAACTACAACACCCAAGCCATCCTGAACCTGAATGTGGAAGGCGTCGGCCCCATCTCCATCCACTTCGGTGCCGAGGCTAAGGACGGCACCACCGCCATCTTTGGCCCCGCCGCCTCTTACGATACCCTCGCCAACGCCATTCGCGCCGCCATCGCCGCCGATCCCGCGCTTACCGCTCTGGGCATCACCGTCCAAGCGCACAACACGCCGTTGACAAGCTACACCCCCTTTGGCACTCCGCTGTTCACGGCACCTGGCTACATCACCCTGGACATCCCCGGCAAACATTTTGCCGATACCGGTAATTCATGGGGCTATGGTAGCGGTGCCTCGCCTGCCTCAGGTATGATCGGCCAGCACATTGAACTGGGCGCCCAGGGCACCGCCACCAGCCTCGTCACTTCTACCGTCGTTCTGGATTACGTCGGTCGCGGCGACCGCGGCGGCGATCTCGTCATCGGCAGCCTCTCTACCGGCGCTACCGATTACTCCTCGCTCGCCGTCAACAGCCCTGATTTCGCCCAGGGCGTGCAGGAGTTTGACATCACCGTCAAGCGCGACAGCAAGCTCGAAGTCATCTCTTCCACCAACAACTCCCTGCGCGAAGTTCGCATCGAAAACGGCGCCGATTACAAGTATGTCGGCGCTTATGAGCGTGCCACCGGCACCACCCGTGCGGGCGATCTGACCGTGCGCGGTGATAGTGAAGTTTTCACCCTCATCGAAGGTCTGACGGGTGCCGGAAAATCCGGAGAGTTCACCAAGGATCGGATTGGCTCCACCGACAGCCAGCAGGCAATCGACGGCGCCACCGCTTCACAATTCAACGGCTATGGCTTCACCGACGTCCGTGCCATCGAGGCCTCCAGCTTCAAAGGACAGTTGAACCTCTCCGCCATCTTGACCTCCAACGTGGTCGGCAAGTATTTGACCCTGAACGACAAGGCTCCCGCTCTCGCCAATGTCGATAACGTCAGCTTCAATTACAATCTCGGCTCCAACAACGATGTCCTCGATGTCGCCATCTCCGCCGCAAACCTCGATCCCGCCGGTACCACCAATCGCGAGGATTTCATCCTCAACATCAAAGGTAATGCCGGTAATGATGTCATCTCTACCGCCATCTATGAGGCAACCACCATCGACTGGGCGCGCGGTGGTTCTGCCGGTACTCCCGGTACCGATGGCCTCGACCTCGCCGATGC
>BNUD01000236.1 GCA_025997095.1 Betaproteobacteria bacterium
TTTAAGGCAAAATCTAGGCAAAATCACTCAAAAAATAGAGCTTCATTCAAAATAATTGCGCCAAATTTCAGCACGGGTAGTTTTTTTGAGCTGATTTGCTGAAAAACAAGGGTAATTCGAGGTGCCCCCTATTGAATTTCCGGGTTAATAACAAATGCGCACCATAATCTTTCGCGTGATAGGTAGTAGCGAGATCAATACCCGCCGACTTAATGGCTAAGTGCACTTTTTTGCACATTGACCCTGGCTAGTGTGGCGTTCATGAATAAACATTGATTAATATAAATGTGCTAATCGTTTGTTTTCATGGTAACTTTTCAAAAAAACATTAGGCGTATATATAAAACTTATTTCATGAACTCAACACTAGAGGTCGAAGCGTGGTTAAACGCATAATCGGCTGCTGCATCTGGATCATAAGACATTTAGGTCTCCTTTGTTTTCTGGATTTTGGGTAATATTTTTCTTGATGAATAGTCGCTGTCTCGTCACAACGTCATTGTACAAACTCTTTCCACCAACAGAATTGAAAATTTCCGTACCGCTCATCATTTGACCTTGTTCAATTCACCCATCCATACAAGAATATGCTTTGTGGAACAACAGGAAGGCAACGTCATACTCTACTCTGGGGAACATCCCCCTTGTTCTGGCTGAGAGCCTTTGTCACATGGGAGGATATTGTGTAATTGCTCCAGGTTATCGACAACTCCTTTCTGCCGACACGCTAAATTCGTTGCTTGAGCCTTTGCAGAACGATTATCAGAAAGAATGAATGAATATTCTTTTTGATATCTACCTTTTGGCAATGGAGTGTACTGCAAGACGATTTTGAAATTATCAGGAGGGAGGTTGTCATAAATCTTATCATCAAAAAAATGACCATCGTTGGTAAATATAACAATTTCTCTAATCCCCTCCTGACTTGACCAGAATTCCTCTCTATAAGTAAATTTTTGTTGTGATTTATCAAGCTCTTTAGGAAGCAACAGAGAAATACGACCTTTCTGTCCAGACCTTATTTGTAAATAACCTGCCGATGTCGTCAAATCCGTTGATCCACACAGGGAAACAGTGTTCTCTGAGAGGTTATTTTCATACCACCACATGTCATCGACAAGACGCAAATGGCAACTAAAAAAAACCTTTTCAGTTGAAGAACATAATGAAGCCGAGTTCTCAGCAGCGAAAACAATCGATGTAAAAAACAGATTTATTCCGACCAGAATGGTGTGGAACATTAGATATTTTTTATTCATTTATTTCCCTCTTTAACTTTAGAGTCTTTGGTTATTTTTGCCCACTTTTCGTAGGCTGCGGACAATTTGGTGTCGTATTCATTTTTCTTATAGCCCCTCCCATTATAGTAGAGAGCAAAACTAGCCCCAATACCATTAAGTTAGCAAAAATAATCCACAAAATCAATAATTTACGGTATAATTAGTCCTGTAAAGCCATCACTGAAAGCCAATCATGACCCTGCAATGTCAACGCCATATTTGAGTCCGTCGGAGCCTATGTGCGCTCTGAATCTTTCGCCATCCGCGCCAGGGCGAAAGAGACCGCATTTACCCGTAGGGCACCTCGAAAAACCTCTCTTCCTCTGGATTTGTTAAAATTACGTTGTTCTGAATTTTAAAGTAGGTGAAGCAGATGCTCTCACGTAGCGCCCTCAAGACGGACCTGTTTGCAAGTGAAGCGC
>BNUD01000237.1 GCA_025997095.1 Betaproteobacteria bacterium
TCTTCCGATCTGTTGGATTTTTTTCCTTCCTACTGGCTTTTTTGCATAAATATTTTCTATTGGTGCTCACGTTCCCACTCAACATCATCGGCTACGTCGGTCTATTCTTCAGCCGCATCATCAAATCCGCCATTTCCCGCGAACGCGAATATCTGGCGGACGCCGCCGCCGTGCAATACACCCGCAACCCTGATGCGCTGGCAGGCACCTTACGCAAAATTTCCCGTTTTGGTTCACAGATTGCTCATCCGCGCGCCGAAGTCGTCAGTCACATGTTTTTCGGCGCATGGGAGGAGCCTTCCTTTTTCTCGCGCTGGTTCGCCACGCACCCTTCCATCGGCGACCGCCTCGCCCGCCTGAAACGCATTCCCGTTCCGGCAAAACCCGCGCAGCCGGAAACCGCTGCTTCTGCCACACCAGCCGCCGCATTTGCCACCCCCGCTGCCGCCACCGTCGCCACCAGCCCGCTGGCGGCGCTCATGCCCCTCATGGCGGATATTGCCCCGATTGCTCCCGCTCCCGCCGCTGAACCCGACGACGACATCGCCGAAGCCATTCAAGACCTCATCGCTTCCGCCCCGCTTGCCCACGCGCAGTCGCTCATTGCCGCGCTGCCGCCCGCATTGTTGGAAAGCCTCGCCACCACCGATGGCGCGCAAGCCGCCGTCTACGCCCTGCTTCTCGATACGCAGCCAGAGATTCAAGAGCAGCAACTGGACATCCTGCGGGCGGCGCATTCCGACGAACTCGCCGCCGCCAGCCAGAATCACGCGCAATGGCTTGCCGAACATAGCGTCCAATACCGTCTGCCCCTGCTGGATTTGTCTTTGCCGGGATTGCGCGAACTCTATTCCGACGAACGTAAAACCTTCATGGGCTGCGTGAATGCCCTGATTCGGGCAGACGGTCGCCTCTCCGCTTCGGAGTTCGCCTTCAAGCAAATCCTGCAAAAAGTGCTGCTCCCCTCGCCCGTGCGTCCCATGCTGCGTCTGGAAAAACTGGATGCCGACATCGCCTGCCTGCTGGCATACCTCGCCTATACCGGCGGACGCAACGATGCCGCCGCAATCGCGGCGTACCAGCACGCCAGCCCCCACTCCCCGATGAGCGACCCGCGCGCCATGCCCGACAAAAAAACCCTGCGCCCCGAAGCCATCATCGACGCCTTGAGCCACCTCACCCAAGCCTCGCGCCCCTTCCGCGAAAAATTCCTGAACGCCTGCGTCGCCGCCATCGAACACGACGGCAAAATCACCGTCGCCGAATCCGAACTGTTACGCGCCTTCGCACAAAGTCTGGACTGCCCCGCACCGCTGGTTGTGCCGGATAGCGGGGGGAAAGCGCACTAGCTCCCACGCTGCGCCCCTCTGGGAGCGCCGGCGTCCTCGCCGGCGGTTTTAGCATTTTTCGCGCTGAACCAACCCCGCCGGCGAGGACGCCGGCGCTCCCAGACTGATGCCCCCCCCCCCCCCCCCCCCCCCCCCCCCCCCGCCCCCCCCCCCCCCCCCCCCCGCCCGCCCCCCCCCCCCCCCCGGGGGGGGGGGGAAGGGGAGCACCCAGCACGAGACGGCGACAGCACGCGCGACGCGTGCGGGTGAACACACAAAAAAAAAGAACAAAACTACAAAAAATAACACGAAACAACAACAATATGAGAGCAAGAAAAACGATAGAATA
>BNUD01000238.1 GCA_025997095.1 Betaproteobacteria bacterium
TTGAGTGTAGCTCGTCATTAGTGGCTCTCGTGACTTTGGTCGGTCAACAAAAAGCCTTTGAGATTACCTCAACTCGCCCACCACCTCAAAAATTGGGCGCTTATGCACTTATGCGTTGAGCGCGGCAATTGCTGTTGCAGCAGATTTCCGATCTATCAATTCCAACAAAAAAACGAGTTCAGCAAACAATCCACGAATCTCCTCTGCCGAGAGGCGCTGACTACGACCGGACAGAAAATTTTTCCAGCGGCGGATATGGTTCAGCGCAATGGTCAGTGCATTTGCGGAATCGCTTGCGTGAACCAGCGCAGAGGCGAGCGTCCTGCAAAGCCCGGCAAAGAGGTCGAGATCAACTTGTTTTTCAAGAGTGAGCACGAGGTGCTGTTGTCCCGAATCATGACCGCGAAGGTCGACAGCAACACCGTTTACGATAACAACGTTCTTTCGGAACTGCGCCGAATGATCGCCCTGAAGTTCAATAATGAAAAGACAGGTTTCATCCGGTGCGCGTCCCCAGAAGCAGGGGACTGCCGTTTTGCCATCGACCAGGCGGACGGTGACATCTGCGCCTGGAATACCAATGCCGTCCCACGGCGAGGTTTCAGACATCGTAGTCCTCCTCGTCGGTTGGGTCATCATCATGCCATAGCTCCTGCTGAACCCAAATACGGTTTGCTACCACTTGAATGGTGGTGGAGTAATCACCGTATGGGAAACTGACGCCAAATGCTGCTATCTGTCCGTTGAAAAGCGTTGCGTTCTTAGGTTCAAGACTGTGCAGCATGAGCAATGGTCTGTTGCGAACCATGCGGTAGTGTGTATCAGATACAGCACCTCCGTTTACAAGTTGTCTGGCTTCACTTCTTTGCTGTTCGCTCAAGCCAAGTTTTTCGTCGCCACGGGAAGATACCCTGTCTTTGGTCAATCGCCATGCTGTTTTATCCAAGTTACCGACCTTGCGGATTTGAGGTTTCAACGAGAAGGGATTATAACTGTCCAACCCTCCAGGAGAAATCAGCAGAACATCGGTCACTGGATGTTTCTGCGAAATCTTTTCCAAATAATCAACTGTGTCCGACTTATAGCTGGAGAAATTTGCGTGGCACTCAAACTTTCTCAAGAAATCCTTAATGATATCAATTGGCACATTCCTGAAAATGCAGCCCTTGTCAGTTTCTTCCTGCCTTTGTCTACCAAAACCATTCTTCCAATACTCCGTAATCAATGTAAAATTCTGTCGGTTAACTTCCGTGTCAATGGAAACGATGTAACTTTCACGCAGGCGTCCGCTGAAACTTTGCTCAAGAATGACATCTGTTCCATCGCGCATCTTGTTCTTGGCGGTAATCAATAAACTGTCCGGGTGTGACCGGACATACAACCCGAAATCCCTGGGACTCAGTTTGTCACGCCTCATTCGCGTAACCTGTTGCGTCAGTTCAAGGGAGGCTTCGGCAATATGGGCATACCAGTTACTGGACTCAGATGACAGATGCACACGGCACAGATCCTCGTAACCTCAATACCATTAAGTTAAGCCCCCTTATATGCCGGATGATACCCTGCAATGCGAACGCCCTTTTTCCTTGGCGCAGTTCGTTCCGGTCGGGTTCGCTCGATGGCGGAAGGCGCTCGCAGACGTTCG
>BNUD01000239.1 GCA_025997095.1 Betaproteobacteria bacterium
GCCCGCACGGTTGATGTGTTGGGTGGGCGCAGCAACGCCTTGCGCGGTTCCAGCAAGCAGGAAGGCCGCAATCAGCACCAGAATCATGGCGGATAAAAACCGACATGAAACGGTGAATGATTTATGCCAAATGTTTTGCAATGTCATGTTCAATAACCGGCAACTCGATAAAATCTGTCAATAGTTTGGCATCGTGCAATGAAAGAAAGCTTTCCTTTACTACTTCATTGACGACAAAATTAAAAGATCCACTCCAATCCTTTAACCTGAATACATCCAGACTAGCAGAAACCTTTTTTGAGTTTAGCGCAGCTTTCCAAAACCATCTTCCCCTAGGATTATGCCAAGGCTTTAACACCGAACCTTCAGGCCAAGGCTCGTATTTTGAATGCTCCCAATCTACGCAATCGACAAATTCATTAAACCATAAAACTTGATAAACAATTCCAGATTGTTTCACAATAACAGGTATTGTAGTTAGACCAGAGAAATTCAAATTTTGACTTTCAAATATATCCCCACGAACAATAATTGCCTTAGTATCAGTGCAGCTAAATTCTGGAGATATACCCTCAGTTATAGAATGAATATAAGCTGTGCCGCATCCTCGTACATGTCTGATATAAAGCTCGTCTACTCCGATTGAATTCCCATTTTCCATGTAAAAATCAATGCTGAATTGCATGTACTTTTTCTGTGTGCTGTTTTCGTCGTTCAGATTAAATTGAAAGTATTTCATCTCTACCTCTTCAAGGTGTTTTCGTGAGTATTTTGTTCAGGTCACTGCCCACAGTAATCGCCTCCTGCTTTATAGCTGCCAATTCTGCCTCTACAGCAGCTTTCCCTCCACTCTGACCAGCCGTTTCCAGTCTTTCATATATGGCACGGTGCATATCTTCAGGATGTGGACCTTTATGCCCAGGAACTTCGACCTTGTTCGCTGGGTCATTCAAAACATCTTTTCTAACGTTGCTATTTTTGAATTTACCAAGACCATACTTATTAAACAGTTCTCTGAATTTCGGAGACCATTTTGAATGCTTGTTTGTAGCAAGATGGTGGCAAGCCCATCCCCACGGATCAATCCAATTCCAAGCACTAGGCGCATACTGATAAAGGTTCATCCCGCCCTGAATGTTAATCGGGTCAGGCGAAATAAACCGTCCACAACCGGGGTCGTAATAGCGGAAGGTGTTGTAATGCAATCCCGTTTCCGCGTCATAGTATTGCCCTTGGAATCTCAAGGCGCAATCGGTGCGCTGTTCAGCCTCTTCATCCCTGTCCAGCACCAGCGAATGCCGCCGTAGCCCCCATGCGCCGTAGTCCGCGCTCCATTCGATTTTGCCTTCGGCGTTGATGAGTTCCTGCGGCGTGCCGAGGTGGTCGGTGTGGACATAGTGAATGGTGGGTTTGTCGGCTTTGCCCTCTTTGTTCAGGTTTTGGTCGATGGCGGCAAGCGGGACGTAGCCAGTGCCATCGGGTTCATACACCCAGGTTCTGACGCGTTGATTGGCGCTTTGTCGCGCCCTGCCTTCCGGGTCAGGGGTTAGCCCGATTTCTTGCAGGAGCCGCATTCCTTCCCAGATAAAACGGGTATGGTGGGTTTTGGGGTTTTGGGCGGCTTTTTGCCGGA
>BNUD01000240.1 GCA_025997095.1 Betaproteobacteria bacterium
CAGCGCGTGCAACCGCTGACTGGCGCGCCGACGCCGGATGACCTCGACGAACTGATTTCCCGCGTGTGGAAACAACCGGCGTTTTTCCTCGCCCATCCGAACGCCACGGCGGGTGCATTCACGACCGAAGGCGGCGATGGCGTTCGGATGGGCGAGGAAAAACGCCGGTTGTTTCCACACGCGGGAAATCAGTTCGTCGAGGTCATCCGGCGTCGGCGCGCCAGTCAGCGGTTGCACGCGCTGGGCGTCGGCGACGTTGTTCAGAAGACCGTATTCCGGGTTGTTGATGAGTTCGGATTCCTGACGTTCCTTGATGATTTCGATGGTCAGGCGCAGTTGCTCCTGAATCTGGTTGTGCGGGCTGCTGTACAGGTCGGAAACGCGGGTATGCACATCGACCAC
This sequence comes from Betaproteobacteria bacterium, assembly GCA_025997095.1. Classification (GTDB taxonomy): domain Bacteria; phylum Pseudomonadota; class Gammaproteobacteria; order Burkholderiales; family Rhodocyclaceae; genus Azovibrio. The sequence goes on from BNUD01000240.1 coordinate 403, forward strand.
GGAATTCACGGCGGACAGCGCATATTCGCGTCCCCATTCCTCATAATCGACGAAGGTTTGCCGCAGTTCTTTTTCATCATTGCGGGAGGAACAATCGACGGCGATGTTGCCTTCGTCCTTCACCTTGTTGACGCGATAGATACCGGCTTCGACCGGCACCCATTGCAGAAATTGCGGCAGCCAGCGCGGGGTGATGCGTCCCAGCATGGGGACGGTTTTGGTGGCATTTGCCAGTGTGCGGGCGGCAATGTCGCCCAACGCGCTCTGCGCGTCATGAATATCGTTTGACATGCTAAATGGTCTCCTGACTCTCGAATGTTTTAGATGCCCCCGCCAGCGACAAAAACCTCGCTTCTGGCTTGGGCTTGTGTGATGTTGCTCTCTGGCGGAACGCTTTTCGTCAGCCAGACACTGCCGCCGATGGATGAACCGTGTCCGATGGTGACACGCCCCAGAATCGTCGCGCCAGCATATATCACCACGTCGTCTTCAACAATGGGGTGACGCGCGCCGCCTTTGAGCAATTCGCCGTTGTCATCGACTTCAAAACGCCTGGCGCCCAGAGTGACCGCCTGATAAATCCGCACGCGTTCGCCGATCATCGCGGTTTCGCCGATGACCACGCCCGTGCCGTGGTCGATGAAAAAACTGCCGCCGATGGTAGCGCCTGGATGAATGTCGATGCCGGTGGCGGAGTGGGCGATTTCGGAAATGATGCGGGCAATGAGGGGCACGCCCAGCGTATACAACTCATGCGCCAGCCGATGATAGGTGATGGCGACAATGCCCGGATAACAGACCAGCACCTCGTCGACGCTGCGCGCCGCCGGATCGCCCTGATAGGCGGCGATGATGTCGCTCTCCAACAGGGCGCGGATTTTCGGCAGTTGCGCCGAAAAGCTCTGCACGATGGTGTTGGCAGGCTCGATTTCGCTCTGCGCCGCGGCTTCCGGCGTCAGATTCGCCGCGAAACGCAATTCCCGCCGCACCTCGGAATGCAGGCTACGCAAGGCGTTGTCCAGCGTGTGCCCGACGAAATAATCCAGCCCTTCGTCGGTCAATTCCGGCGTACCCAGACGATTGGGGAACAACGCCGCCGACAACCCTTCCAGCACACCCGACAGCGCCTTGCGCGAAGGCAACTTGGGCGGCCTGCCGATGCGTTGCCGCGTTTGCAGCGAACGCACCCG
>BNUD01000241.1 GCA_025997095.1 Betaproteobacteria bacterium
TCGTTGCCTTCGTTGCCCCATACGGTGTCATTGCCGTCTCCGGCGCGGATAGTATCGTTCCCTGCCAGACCATCAATGAGTTCGTCCAGATTCGTAAAGGTGAGCGTGTCATTGCCCGTGGTGAGTTGCACCGGGTAGCGCGTCAGCAGTTCCGCCGGGGTGAAGGTGCCATCGGTGAATTCAAACTGGTCGATCTGGTAATTGGCGCCGGCATAGTGGCGGCTCAGGGTGATTTTATCTGTGTCGCCGTAGGTGAGGATCAGGTCGTTCACGTTTCTGAAGATGCCCGTCAGTTCATTTGAGGCAATACCCTCAAAGCGCACGGTGTCGATGGAGGTGGCGGCGTTATCGCTGTTATTGATGATGTCCTGACCGGAGCCGATCCGCAGGATGTAGGTGTCGCTGCCCGCGCCGCCATCGAGGGTATCGTTGTCTGCGCCGCCATCCAGAAGGTCATCCCCGGCACCGCCATTCAGGGTATCGTTGCCTGTACCGCCTGCGAGGAGGTCATCACCCGCTTCGCCGTTCAGGGTGTCGTTGTCTTCACCGCCCAGCAGGGTGTCATTGCCGTTGCCGCCATAGAGCAGATCGTTGCCTTCGTTGCCCCATACGGTATCGTTGCCGTCTCCGGCACGAATGGTGTCGTTCCCCGCCAGGCCATCAATGCTTTCGTTGATCGCCGTAAAGGTGAGGCTGTCATTGCCGCTGGTGAGTTGGATGGGATAACGCGCGAAGAGTTCCTGCTGCGTCAGGGTTTGACCATCGGCAAACTGGAATTCGTTGATCTGGCAATTGACACTGACAGCGGCATTGATGAGGGTAATACTGTCTTCAATGCCGTAGTCCAGAATCAGGTTATTCCCGGAACGATGAATGCCCCGCAGTTCAGTAGAAGCGACATCGGTAAATTGCAGGAGATCCTTGCGATTGGCGCTGGCATCGTTGTTGGAAATCGTATCGTTGCCATCACCGAGACTGAACCGATAGGTGTCGTTCCCGGCACCGCCATTCAGGGTGTCGTTTCCTGTACCGCCCAGAAGGATGTCATCACCCGCTTCGCCATACAGGGTATCGTCGTCTTCACCGCCCAGCAGGGTGTCATTGCCGTTGCCGCCATAGAGCGTATCGTTGCCGAGATTGCCCCATACGGTATCGTTGCCGTCTCCGGCGCGGAGGGTGTCGTTCCCCGCTAAACCATCAATGGTGTCGTCGGCAGCCGTGAAGGTGAGGCTGTCATTGCCGCTGGTAAGTTGCACCGGGTAGCGCGTCAGCAGTTCCGCCGGGGTCAGTGTTGTGTCAGAGAATTCAAACTGGTCGATCTGGTAATTGGCACCCGCATAGTGGCGGCTCAGGGTGATTTTATCTGTGTCACCGTAGGTGAGGATCAGGTCGTTCACGTTTCTGAAGATGCCCGTCAGTGCATTTGAGGCAATACCCTCAAAGCGCACGGTGTCGACGGAGGTGGCGGCGTTATCGTTGTTGTTGAGGGTGTCCTGACCGGAGCCGATCCGCAGAATATAAGTATCGCTGCCCGCGCCGCCGTCGAGAATGTCGTTATCTGCGCCGCCGTCCAGAAGGTCATCTCCGGCAC
>BNUD01000242.1 GCA_025997095.1 Betaproteobacteria bacterium
ACCTCCGCCGATAGCGCTGCAAAGTCTATGTGCTTCTCAATCTCGATCAGCGGGTCACCCAGTTTGTCTATCTTGCGGCTGTGCGCTTCACTTGCAAACAGGTCCGTCTTGAGGGCGCTACGTGAGATCATCTGCTTCACCTACTTTAAAATTCAGAACAACGTAATTTTAACAAATCCGGAGGAAGAGAGGTTTTTCGAGGTGCCCTAAAGTGAAACAGGACTTGGGCATTCCTCGCTCGCAACATCCGGATTCAGTCAGGAAAGTGAATATGACAGATAAAAACGGCAAAAATGTTCTTGGTAAAGATGGCATGCCGATAAAGACACGCGAATATACTTACACGCGACTGGATGGCAGCAAGGTTGTTATTCAAGACCATTCGGCGGGTCATCAATTTGGGCAAGGTGGCATTGGGGATCAGGGGCCGCATTTTAATGCGCGACCGCCTGGTTCTGATGGTAATGGAATCAGAAACGGCACCGTACCTGGGACACAGGAGCACTACCCTTGGTGAACATGATAATGACGAACTGGACTGACTTGCTGCTAGATGCAGCACCCGTAAAGGCCATATTTGGACAGAAGCTTCCGACGCTTGAGGCTATTGATCTTCACGAAATCCTTCTTCATCGTGATGGCCCACGGGTGGAACTGTGGTTCAACTTGCATGAATTTCCTGAACATCCTCCCAAGAAATGGAGCGACTTCAATCGAGTACAGATACAGTTGGTAGCTACTGGTGTACATAAACTGGAAATAATTGGGTTGCAGAGGAACATCAAAGTTGACCTCAGTATTTATAAGGACGGGTCATTGATTTGCCTTCACGCAAATAACAGTATCGTCCGGTTTGATCTGAGCGCAGAGTTTGTGTACGTGGAGCGTATTAGTGCTTATCTAGAATCTAGTGTTGAGTTCATTAAATAAGTTTTATATATACGCCTAATGTTTTTTGAAAAGTTATCATGAAAACAAACGATTAGCACATTTATATTAATCAAGGTTTATTCATGAACGACACACTAGCAAGCGTAGCGCGGACATTTCGTAGGGTGGAAAAGCGAAGCGCCTTCCATCATCCGCCCTATGCAACACGCATTGCTGATGATAGAATGACGAATGTTTTTCACCTTTCAAAACCAGTTGTTTGGCATTTTTACATGACCGCATTTCAACGCCTTTCGCATAAATTATTCACCGTTCCATGCCGGTTTTTATCCGCCATGATTCTGGTGCTGGTTGCAGTTTTCCTGTTTGCCGGAACCGCGCAAGGCATTGCTGCGCCCTTATCCGTAGCCCGGCTTGCGGATGGGCGCTGGATACTGAGCGGCATGGACGAAGTGCATTGGCTGTTTGTTCCTGCGGCGGCAGAAGCCACGGGTCCGCACAGAAGTGGCGTCACGCACCTTCTGGCGCAGATAGAAGACGATCAGGGCGGCGCGGTGCGTTTTTATCGGGACAAACAGGGGTATGTCCGCGAAATTGGCGACAGCGCCGATCATCGCCTGCGGTTAAGCTATCAGGATTTCAGCGTTGCCGGACAACGGCAAGCCCGACTGATTGAGATCGAACAAACCGCAGGGG
>BNUD01000243.1 GCA_025997095.1 Betaproteobacteria bacterium
GGAGGTATTGAGTTCCGGTATGTCGAGCGGCATGGCTTCCAGCGTGACGCGGTATTCGGAAAGCCGCAGGCTGTCCTTGCCGGCTGCGGGCATCTGGCTCCAATACCAGACGAGCGGCACGAGCCGATAATGTGCGGCGACGAAAACGAGGGGCGCGAGCAGGGCAAGCGCCACGCCCCAGCGCCAGCGGCGGATAAGGCGGCGGACGAAGCGGCTGCCAACCTCAGCCATGCAGCCGTCCGGGCAGAACGCGGGCAAGTTGCGCCGCCGCGCCGCGCAGCATTTTTTCGGTGCTTGCCCAATCCACGCAGGCGTCGGTGACGGAGCAGCCGTATTTGAGCGCGCCCAGATCGGCGGGGATGGACTGGTTCCCCGCTTCGAGATTGGATTCAATCATCACGCCGACGATGGAGGTATTGCCGGAACGAATCTGGCTGACCACATCGGCGAGCACTCTGGGCTGCATTTCCGGTTTCTTGTGGCTGTTGGCGTGTGAACAGTCGACGACGAGGTTGGCGGGCAGATTGGCTTTTTGCAGGGCTTCTTCCGCCAGCGCGATGGAAACCGTGTCGTAATTGGGATTGCCGTCGCCGCCGCGCAAGACGACATGACCGTAGAGATTGCCGGTCGTCCGCACGATGGCGACATGTCCATCGGAATCCAGCCCCAGAAAGGAGTGCGGACGGGAAGCGGAGAGAATGGCGTTGATGGCGACGCTCAAATCGCCGCTGGTGCCATTCTTGAAGCCGACCGGGGTGGAAAGACCGGAAGACATTTCGCGGTGGGTCTGCGATTCGGTGGTGCGCGCGCCGATGGCGTTCCAGGCAATCAGGTCGCCCAGATATTGCGGCGAATTGGGGTCAAGCGCCTCGGTGCCGGTGGGGAGACCCAGATCATTGACGCGCAACAGAAAATCCCGCGCCTTTTCCATCCCCTTGTCGACCTGAAAGGAATCGTCCATGTAGGGGTCGTTGATGTAGCCCTTCCAGCCCACGGTGGTGCGCGGTTTTTCAAAATACACGCGCATGATGATGAACAGCGTATCGGAGAGTTCGGCGGCGAGTTTCTTCAAGCGATACGCATATTCCAGTCCGGCGATGGGGTCGTGAATGGAGCAGGGACCGACCACGACGAACAGGCGCGGGTCTTCGCGGTCGAGGATGGCGTTCAACGCCCGACGTGCGGAGGATACGGTCTGGCGCGCCATGTCGGTCATGGGAATCAGTTGATGCAGTTCGCTCGGTGACGGCATGGGGTCAAACGCCGCCACATTCAGATTTTCAAGTTTTTCAGTCATGTGTCGATCCGTGTTGCAAAGAAACAGAATTTGTAAGTTTATCCTGTTCGCAGAGGGTTGGGCATATTGAGACGCAATGGGGCAGGGGAGAAATGGGGAAATGCGGCAATCCAGGGATCAGGTGACAGAGGTCAGGTATCAGTACCTTCGGAGGCTTTGCCTCCCCTGATGACTGTCACCTGACCTCTGATCCCTGGATTGCCGAAACACGATTGCAGGAGATAAAAAATGCTGACACATGAAAAACTGATGGAAAAGATACTTTCCGACCCGGAAGTGCGTGCCGAA
>BNUD01000244.1 GCA_025997095.1 Betaproteobacteria bacterium
GGTGCGCACGATGAATCGCCAATGTCGGGTTGCGCCTACGGCTTACCCAACCTACAGCCTGTAGCAGCATATGGTGTATTTGATTGCCGGATTAATACTGCACGGCAAGGCGAAGTCGACAAAGGTTCGTTTTTAATGCGAATCGGAATTATCTCCTCGCATTTCCCTCTCCGTCACTCTCCGCACTTTCTCAATCACCCCCAAAATCCGCTCCGTCGCGCCCTGATGACGGGTGGCGAAATCCTGTCCTGCTGCCCGCATTGCGGCGCGGGCGTTTGCGTCGGCGAACAGCGTTTGCAAGGCAGTGGCGAGTTCGGTTGTGTTGGCGACCCGCCTTGCTGCGCCGGAGTGGATGGCGTTGGCGCTGGCCTGGGCGAAGTTGAAGGTGTGGCTGCCAATCAGCGCCGGACAGCCGCACGCTGCCGCTTCGATGAGGTTTTGTCCGCCAAAGGGTAGCAGGCTGCCGCCGATAAAGGCGACGTCTGCCAGCCGATAGTACGCCGCCATTTCGCCCATGCTGTCGCCCAGCCAAACGGCATCTTCCGGAGCGGGTTGTCCCTGGCTGCGGCGCGTCAGACGTAATCCGCGTTCCCGCACCAGTTTTTCCACAGCGTCGAAACGCTGCGGGTGACGGGGCACCAGCACCAGCAAGGGGGGGAGGGGCAAGGCTTGCAATTTGATTTGAATGTCGAGCAGCAGCGCTTCTTCGCCTTCACGGGTGCTGGCGGCAAGCCAGATGGAGCGAGGGGGGGCGTCGGCCAAAGCGCCGTTTTGCAGCGCCGCCCGCCACGCTTCGCCCTGTGCCAGCAATTCTGGCGCGGGGCGGGCGTCGAATTTCAGGTTGCCGCAGATTTCCACCTGCGTCGCGCCCAAACAGGTCAGGCGTTTGGCGTCGGCGGCGCTTTGCGCGGCGACTGCGGCGAGGCGGGCAAGCGCCGGACGCACGAGGGCGGCGATGCGGGCGTAGCCGCGTGCCGAACGGTGCGACAGGCGGGCGTTGACCAGCAGCACGGGCAAACGACGCGCTCCTGCGACGGCGAGCAAATTTATCCAGATTTCCGTTTCCATCAGCACGCCCAGGCAGGGCTGGAAATGCGAGAAAAACCGCCGCATGGCGGCGGGTGTGTCGTAGGGCAGCCAGGCTTGCAGAATGCGCGATTCATCGCCGTACAGTTCGCGCCCAACGGCACGTCCGGTCGGCGTCATGGCGGTGAGCAACAGGCGATGACCGGGATAGGCGGCAAGCAATCCGGCAATCAGCGGCGCGGCGGCGCGGGTTTCTCCGACCGAAACGGCGTGCAGCCAAATCAGGGGGGCGTCGTGTGGGATGGGCTGGGGGTAAAAGCCGAAACGCTCGCCCCAATGCCGCCGGTATTCCGGCTGCAAACGGCTGCGCCAGAGCAGACGCAGGAGCATGAAGGGCATCGCCAGATAGAAGAGTGCGGTGTAGAGGAAGCGGGGCATGTTAGGGGCGTACCGACGGCATCAAAGGCGGGTTTGATGTTGAAAAAATCGCGGGCGAGAACGCCGACGCTCCCAAAGGACGCCCGCGACATGCCCGTAATGTGCGCCC
>BNUD01000245.1 GCA_025997095.1 Betaproteobacteria bacterium
CGCGCTGCCCTGCTCGCGCACCTGAAACCCCGGCGATACAATCAGATCGTCTTTTGCGTACAGCGTCAGGTCGCCGCCAGATTCAAGACGAACACCCTCCATGTCCAGATTCTTTTGGCTGGCAATGTCAATCCGCCCCATCGCCCATGCCTGACCTTGCAGGGCAATGCAGCCGCTTAGTGCCAAGAGGCTGAGGCGAGAAAGCAGAGAGTGGTGGGAGGGTCGCGTCATGGGGGAAGTATAGCGGGATTCATTTCGTTGTGGGTTATGCCGGTTGATCGGCAGAATGGTGGAAGGCGCTTCGCTTTTCCACCCTACATGTCCGGGCTGCCGCGCTTTTTTATAAAAAACAAATAGAATATAAAATCATGCTTACTTATAAATATTGGGGATTTCCTAACTGTATATAATCGCTCTGAGTTTGTTTTGTACATCTCCGGTAGTTTCATCGCAAAAACAGTGCTCATAAGAAACTATTTTTGCTATGCCATTATCCACAATCTGTACATCAAGCCAGTCAGCAGAAAGCAAATCTTCTCTGTTTTTCCTGCCAACATGTGACCAGAACACATCACTTAACCACATTATTGAACCTATAGCTTCTCTATAGCCTGATTTCAACAACCAGCGACCTGGATTTTTAGAAGTGTCAATTTCTAGTCGTTCAACTGGCGGAGGCAAGCCATTTGATTTCATCGGCAAGTGTTTATAACTGCGGCCCGCCACATCATAGTCAAGCGGGTCTTTCGCATTTTGCCAGTAATCGTATTCAACGTCAGATACCCACGCCTGCGTAAAGCCATCTTCTGCAAGGAACGGATTTAGCCAGTTCTCCCAAGATATAGCAGAACCTGCTTCAATTTCTTCAACCCTAATGAAGCTATGTTTGAGTGCTGTTACTTGTCCAAAGCGAAATAACAACCCTCCCGCTACAATGTCAGACAACTTTCCCCGCTTTTCAACGCGTTTCAAATATGAATCGGCTGAAATTGTTTTTCCTTGCCCGTTCTCCTTAAATTCCATCGCCATACCAGACTGGCGCATGGCAGAAATTATTATACGTAAAGCATTGGCCGCAGAAATGCCCTTTACTTTAACCAGATGACTAAATTTAGTCGATCCAATCTCAAATTCATCAGTTGACTCGCAGCCAAGTGCGAACACTATCTCTAGCGCCTCTCGTCTATCTCCGCTCATCTAAATTCCTTGATTATAACGGTCACGTTATTTCTGGCACCGTACTGGATTAATGACTGCGCAGCGGATGCTCCGCCTGGTTGTACGCGAAGATCTAAAACCATAGCGGCCGGGTTGCCATTGACTGTTGCGCCATGCGAGCCGAGCAAGCGTAGCGCGGACATTCGTAGGGTGGAAAAGCGAAGCGCCTTCCACCATTGGGCGGGGAAGCAAGGGATAAGAAAGACTGGCGGGAAAGTTCATGAGCAGGAGTTTAATGGATTTCATGGCAGTGTGGGAAGCGTGTCAAATATCGCATAAAAATGAGCAGGCAGAGTACATCGGCAGAATGGTGGAAGGCGCTTCGCTTTTCCACCCTACATGTCCGGGCTACC
>BNUD01000246.1 GCA_025997095.1 Betaproteobacteria bacterium
GAAACACGACCAGCAAGCACGGACAACTTGTGAGACCAGGAACACTGTGACGATGCGCCACTTGATGCCTTGGAAAAATGCTCACGGTATTGGACAAGGCTAACGTTGGAGTTAAGCGGTGCCGCGACAGCGGCGTCCGCTTGAACGAAAGGTTAGACTTTGGCATGGAACCTCCCACGAAGCAAGAACGCCGGGAAGCGAGGATTTGAAGTCGCGCGAAACGAAATGGGCACGCACACTGTGCTGCAACACGACCAGCAAGCGCGGACAACTTACGCGACCAGGAACACTGTGGCGATGCGCCACTTGATACTGTGGAATGATGGGTTAGCCCGCGATTACGCATGTGGGTTGGCACTTTCATTTACCTGAGTGTGACAGACTTACGGCGCGGGCCGCAATACCGCTTGGTAGCGGAGCTGCGTTGAACCGTTTGAACTAAGTGAATCTGGACATATTTCCCCTTCTGTCCAAGCCCGCAAAAATACAGATTGGCCAGACCCTCAAGCGGGATGAAGGCATAGACATCACGAAGCGCAAAGTCTTGTGGCCATTCTGGATGAGCGGAGAGGAAATGATTTAGCTGAGATGTGCCAAGGAAGCTGCGGATCGCTTCATATGGATTTTCGGCTCGCAATTGTGTTGAGAAGGAGCCAATGCCCTCGCAACTGATGAATAGGGAGAACAGTGCCATAGCGGGCTAACGTTGGAGTTAAGCGGCGCCGCGACAGCGGCGTCCGCTTGAACGAAAGGTTAGACTTTTGCACGAAACTTCCCACGAAGCAAGAACGTCGGGAAGCGAGGGTTTGAAGTGGCGCGAAACGAAATGGGCACGCCTACTGTGCTGCAACACGACCAGCGAGCGCGGACAACTTGCGCGACCAAAAGCACTGTGGCGATGCGCTACTTGATGCCGTAGAAAAATGCTCACCGTATTGGACAGGGCTAACGTTGGAGTTCAGGGGCGCGCCGCCGTCAGGCGGAGCGTCCCCTGCAACGAAGGGTTAGGGGCGCTCATTCAACACCCACGGAATTTCGTAAATGAAATTCAAGCAGCGAACGCCTGGAATGTCTTTGAATTGCTGCGGTACCAATGGAGTCTGAGGCATGACGGTGAATTGAAACCCATTAGGCAAACTATCAGCATCGACGCTAGGTAGAGCCTTGCAAATGAAATAGTACTCTCCGCCAAAACTGTGATGACCGGGGCGCACTTCTCCAAAGTTGTACACCTCAGTATCTTTCCGGACGTCTATTCCGCACTGCTCGAAAAAAGCCAATACTTCGTCTGGGAAAACATCGGGTAACTGCGCTAAGAAATTTCTGCAATACGCACAGCCGCAGCGTTCCGCTCCACCACTTTCGATGCTGGCATAGATACGGCGCGTCGCGTCAGCATCTGGTTCAAGTGAAAGCTTTCCAAGCGTGGCAGGCATAGCGCCCCTAACGCCGGAATTAAGCCGACCAGCGAAGCCGGTTCGGCTTGAATGAATTGTTAGAGGGCGGCTGCGGATACAAGCGGCACCTGCGGGTCCCAATGGTAGAGCTGCACGTACTCATGCCAACCATC
>BNUD01000247.1 GCA_025997095.1 Betaproteobacteria bacterium
GCCATGTTCGGCGGCTACATCGGCGTTAATTCCGGGTTGATTCTGGCGGTGCAGAATGAATCGGAACTCGCGGGCGTGCTGGCGCACGAAGTGTCGCACGTCACCCAACGCCATCTGGCGCGCGGCATCGTCCGGCAAAACCAGATTTCCACCGCCAGCCTGCTGGCGATGGCAGTGGCGATTCTGGCGGCGCAATCCAGTTCCGATGTCGCTGGCGCGGCGATGGCAAGCGCCTCTGCCGGAGCCATGCAAGCGCAACTGGGCTTCACCCGCGATTTCGAGCGCGAAGCCGACCGCATCGGGTTTCAAACCCTTGAAAAAGCGGGTTTTGATGTCCGCAGCATGTCCGCCTTTTTCGCCCGCCTGCAACGGGCGACGCGCATTTACGAAAACAACGCGCCGGTCTATCTGCGGACACACCCTTTGAATGTCGAACGCATTTCCGACATGCAGAACCGCGAACAGGGGCATCCCTATAAACAGGTGCCGGACAGTCTGGATTTTCAGCTTGTACGCGCCCGCCTGCAAGCCATGCGCGGCACACCCGCCGAAGCGGCAGCGCATTTCAAAACCCTGCTGGCGGAACAAAAAACCTTGAATGTCGCGGCGACGCAATACGGGCTGGCAGTAGCGCTGGCGCGTCAAAAAGACTGGCAGGCGGCAGAAGCCACCCTCGCCGACCTCCGTCAGGGCAAACCCGCCCCCCCCATGATCGAACGCCTCTATGCCGAGGCGCGCATCAAACGCGGCGACCTCGCGGGCGGACTGACCATTTTTCGGGATGCCTTGAACCGCTATCCCAACGCCATCGCCCTCGTTTATGCCTACGCTGAAGCTCTGCTGGAAAACCGCCGTCTGGAAGACGCGCAAACCTTTCTCGACCAGTCCGTGCGTAAAAACAGCGCCGACGCCCGCCTGTACAAATTACAGGCCAAAACCTGCGCCGCCCGAGGCAAGACAGGGCAGCAACACAAGGCGCTGGCAGAAGCCTACGCGCTGGAAGGCAGACTTTCCGCCGCCATCGAACAACTGGAACTGGCGCAAAAATCCGGCGGCAACGATTTCTATACCAACTCCACCATCGAAGCCCGCCTGCGCCAGTTGAAGTTGAAGCAACAGGAAGAAGCGAAGCTGCGCTAACCTGTCAGCGGCACGACAAGCACACCCGCAATGACTGGCTCACAATGGTCGCATCCCCTTCATCGAATGGCCGCGTTGCCCTTCATCGTCACGCCCGCCACCATCGCGCCCGCGTGACATTCGTATTGGGTCGCGCTCTTGAACTCTTTTTTCCTGTAATAACTTACGAGATTCACCACGGCGTTGGCGCCCTGTTTTTTGGCGTTCTCCTGAAAAGAGATCAGCACGGAGCGCAGCGCCCAGGCGCAGGCTTCTTCGTCGGTCTTGTTAAAGGCGTTGGTTTTCTTGTTGGAAACGGCTTCCGGGAAGGTTTTTTTAACCGCGCCGCCTTTTCCTTTCAGGTAAAACCTGACCGTGCCATCGAGTTGCCCATCCGCGATGGCGGCATCAACGACGCTCTGAAAATCCAGGTGAAG
>BNUD01000248.1 GCA_025997095.1 Betaproteobacteria bacterium
CCCGGCTACGGCTGGATTCCCGCCGACCCCAGCGACGCATGCCGCGCCATGCGACTGGAAAAACTGTCGCCTGAAAACAGCCGCGCCCTGCGTAAAGTTCTGTTCGGCGCTGGCGAAAGAATTAAACGTCCCCATCATCGCCCTCTCGCAACTCTCGCGGAAAGTGGAAGAGCGCACCGACAAACGCCCCATGATGTCCGACCTGCGCGAATCCGGTGCGATTGAACAGGATGCCGATGTAATCATCATGCTCTACCGCGACGAATACTACAAACCGGAAACCCAGGAGAAAGGCATCGCCGAAGTCATCATCGGCAAACAGCGTAACGGCCCCACCGGCACCGTGCGACTGGCATTTCTGGGTGAATACACCCGCTTCGAGAATCTGGCGCAGGGCGGGTTTGCGGATAGCGCTTATTGAAATCAATCTTCGGTGATGGTCGCCGCGTCTGCCTGAACTATACGTCCGACACGTTGCGGCTTTCGATACGGTAACGAAACCCGTCCAAATCAATCCCTTCGGTGGGGGATTCCTCGCGTTCCAGTTGCGGGGTGATGAAGAAGGGCAGGGGAGGCAGGTCGGGCAGAGTGGGGGATTCGGCGCGGTTGTAGACCAGCCAGTTCATTTCCCAGACGCCGAACAGAACTTTACGCAGGGCGCGGCTGTTTTCAGGCGACAGTTTTTCCAGTCGCATGGCGCGGCATGCGTCGCTGGGGTCGGCGGGAATCCAGCCGTAGCCGGGGACATAGCATTCGGCGCGACAGTGGGTGGCATAGGTTGCGTCGCGCTGGATGCCCAGACAGGGGGCGAGGTGGGAGGGGGCGATACGCAGCCCGAACACGCGCCGGGCAGGGATGCCGAGGGCGCGGCAGAGGGCGACGAACAGACCGTTGATGTCGGCGGAACGCCCGCCGTAGTTTTTGCTGGCGATTTGCGCGTACACGTCGCCCTTGCCGCAGGCGGGCAGGTCGGGGTCGTATTGGCTGTTGTCGACAACCCATTCAAACAACGCGCGCGCCTGTGCGACCGGGTCGATGATGCGTCCGACGATGCGTAACGCCAGCGCGTGCGCTTCGCCGTTGTTGGGGAGTTGCGCGGTCGCCAGCAGGTTGCGGCGCAGGATGTCGTCGCGTTCGGGGGGGTGGGTGCGGCGGGAAACGTCGAATGTCCGGTCGGTGGTGGCCAGTGTGGTGGTCAGCTCCAGACGCGCCGCGACGCCGGGCGCCCATTCACAGGAGAAGGCTTCGAGTTCGCCATCGGGCTGGCGCAGGATGCCGCCTTGCGTAAAGTTTCCCTGCCAGACAAGTTGCAGGTCGCGTTGATGCAGACCGTCCTGGGCGAGGGGTAACGGCAGCCATAAGCGTTGAGGATTCGAGGAAGGATCAATGCGTGCCGTGAAGGTGACGCGGTAGTGATGCCATTCGGTCGGCAGGATGGGCGCTCTGACCGGTGGCAGGCGGGATGCCGATGAACCGTCGGGCGCGGCGTCGATGACGGGTTTTTCCGCGCTGGTCTGTACGCTCGCGGGCGCTGC
>BNUD01000249.1 GCA_025997095.1 Betaproteobacteria bacterium
TTCGCAAATCAAATTTTTCGTATGGGCATGAGGAGTAGAAAGATGCAAGCAAAATTCAAGTATGCGCTGGATGTTGTTGTTGGGTGGTTCTTCTCTGTCGCGGCAATGCGAGTCCAATGATGGAAGGTGCTTCGCTTTTCCACCCTACGGATGTCCGCGCTACGCTTGCTGTTTTAAGAAATAGTGCTAAGCATACAATAACTTATGAAAGGATATGAAATGAAATTTTCCATTGATTTTGGTCGTATTGTATGGGTGTTACTTCTTTTTTTGCAAACAATAACATGTGTTTATATGTTTAGTAATTCCGTTCTTGTAGATTGGATTGAATATGTAGCATTTCTTGCGACATCGTTTTACAAACTCATTGGATTTGAATGGCATAACAAAGTTGCTCTTCTCTTGGTATATTGTTTTGTGGTTTCGTTTTCTATGAACATCTTTATAAGCATCATTAATACATTTCTTCCAAATGGTATGCCATTCAGGTTTGAGAGGGTGGTTTCTTTACATAAATATTGGTCATATTCTGGCGTATATATACTGGCAATTGTGTTTTTTGTTGGCGTGTGGGGTAGCAATATATCTTCGAGTATTCAGGGAAACTCCTTAAATCAAGATATTACCTTTTCAAATATTGTTATCGTTTCTCTTGTTACATTTTTAATATGCAGTATAGCTGTTGATGTGATTGAATTTTCCATTTCTGCAACCATATCAAAACTGAGAAAATTATGACCTAACCATTAAATTATTGTCTTTTCGACATTCCGATTGGTTTATTTTTGTGTTGCATGAATTTTAGGCGGCATAGAAAGTTTTGAAAATGTTTTCATGATTGATGATTGCAATTATTTTTCAGAGGGGGTTTTGTGATGGTGAACGAACTGGGCATTCTTAAAACAGTAAACAATATCAGAACGGCATATGCCATGGGCAATACCGCAGATGTTGTCGCAGATACTGCGAAACTTATCGCGCAATTAAGTGCGGGAGCAGCCGCAGAAATAGCTCTGAGAGGAGCTAGTTCATTGAATGGTTTGGGGGCTCAGCTTTCGGCGTGGAGATTAGGGAAAGCTATCGCTGGTTATTCTTCTGACAAAGGAATACAAAAAGAGCCGTTGCTTGCAGGGTTAGCTACGGCGGAAGTAGTGGGGCATTTTATTGACCAGATGAGAGAAATTCCAATTGGTCCATGGATTTACGACCAACTGCATCCCGATGGAATGGCACCCGATATCAACAACTTTTTCCTCAACGCCCGTTCCTGGCTCCTTCCCAGCGACCCCTTGGCGCTTGACCTTGATGGTGACGGCATAGAAACAATTGGCATTGGCAGCACTGTCATCAAATTCGACCACAACGCCGATGGCATTAAAACGGGCACCGGTTGGCTGAAGCCCGATGATGGTTTTCTGGTTTTGGATAAAAACGGCAATGGCAAGATTGACAGCGGTCGTGAGCTTTTTGGGGTGGATACCATCAAATCCAACGGACAAAAGGCGACCG
>BNUD01000250.1 GCA_025997095.1 Betaproteobacteria bacterium
TGGAAGCCGTTTTTGCTGGCGCAAATACAGGAAGCTTTAACGCGGGCGTCAGCCACATCAGAAAGAGGGAGCGGAGACCGGCGAAAAAATACCGGCATCGGCGGCGTTCATGGTTTGCATTTTGCCGTGTGTCATCTGGCTGATATTATAGGTTGCCAGCGTCATCAATACGAGAAACAGCAGGGTGGCGAACGCCATGATGGTGGCTTGCCCGCGCATGAGGTTTTTGGACCTCAGGCGTTCCATAAAAGTTATGGGCAGTAACGCTGTCTGCTGTTGACCGTTGATGCGCATCATTCAGCGCCTCTGCTGGCTTGCCGTCTATCGGTCTGGGCGCGTCTTTCCTTATGACTGCGCCTTTCCGCATGAAGCCAGGTGCCGGTATTTTTTCGCCGGTCTCCGCTCCCTCTTTCTGATGTGGCTGACGCCCGCGTTAAAGCTTCCTGTATTTGCGCCAGCAAAAACGGCTTCCAGTGACTTCCCAGGCGACTCGAAATCTGCAAGAACATTTCGGCGAGATCATCGTCCACACAATAAAGATAGAACGACTGCACCCCCAACTTCGCTGCCATTTTTTCCATGATTCTGAAATCCGGAACGTGTCTGCCGCACTCACAACGACTGATGCGTATGGCACCATGTTCCAGACCAAGCCGATTGCCCAGATCTTCTTGCGTGAGTCCGGCATTCTCCCGTGCTGCCCGCAGCCTTTTTCCGGGGATGGAATTGTTTTCTTTATTTCCATTTTTTGTCGCCCGCACGGGCGTATCGCCCTGCGTCGATTCGACCGGGGTTTCATGCGCCATTTCATGCGCCATATCCGGAGCCTGGGAGGGAGATTTTAATGTCATGATCTAATCCTTTTGTTTCACCAGTTCCACGCGGCGATTCTGCGCGCGGGCGGCTTCGCTGTCGCCCGTTTCGGGAATCAGCGGGCGGGTTTTGCCGTAGCCTTTGGCAGTAAGACGCGCCGCCGCAATCCCCGCCTGGGTTAAATAACGCACCACCGAAGCGGCGCGACGCTCGGAAAGGCTCTGATTGTAGGCATCCGTACCCCGACCATCCGTATGCCCGGCAATTTCAAATTTCAGATTCGGATTCGCCTTGGCAATCTTGACCACATCATTCAACACCGCACCGGATTCCGGGCGCAAGACATCGGAATCAAAGTCAAAATTCACGCCATAAAGCTGTACTTTTCCAGTCTTGTCCAATGTCTCCTGCATGGTTTCGGCAGCGGTTTTTTCTTTTTCCACATTGGTCGAACAGGGAATGGGTTGGTCGGAAACACGGGTGAGGGCAAGACGGTAGAAGCGATCATACTCATCCTTTGGCTTGATTTCGTGCAGCATGGCCAGATGCGCCCCTTTACCATCGGGTGATAAGGTAATAACCCCCTGTTTCTGACTGCCATCCTTGGCATAGGTGCGCGTAAAACGGAACAGGTTTCCATCTCCCCCTCCCGTGAATGTACCTTTCACGGAAGAAATCTGGAATTT
>BNUD01000251.1 GCA_025997095.1 Betaproteobacteria bacterium
TTCAAGCAGTCTGCCATCCTTGTCGTAGGCGAGCCGGATTTGCCCCCGGTGTTTGTCGTCGATGCGTTCGACCTCGCCTGCCTTGCGGTAGGCGTAGGCGCGTTCGATGAGAACGGCGGGGTCGGGGTTTTTGGGGTGCGCGTTGGCGTTGGCGTTGGGGTTGGGTTTGCCGTCGAATTGTCCGCTTTTGAAGTGGTCGTGGGATATAGGCGCGACAATGCCTTGGGCTGTTCCGGTGAACAGAAAAGTCGCAATCAGTACCGTAATGGCGGCGAATGATTTATGCGAAAGGCGTTGAAAAGTTCTCATATAAAAATGCTAAACAGGTTGTTTTGCAAGGTGAAAAACATTCGTCATTCTATCATCAGCAATGGCGTGTTGCATAGGGCGGATGGTGGAAGGCGCTTCGCTTTTCCACCCTACGAAATGTCCGCGCTACGCTTGCTGCGTTTGCTAATTTTCCCATGATATCTCCTCAAAAAGGTGAGTTATAAAGTGGTATATGAGCACCATTCGGATTATGCCTGTGCACACCAGTTAGCATAATCGTTAATTGCTGCTTCACTATTGTTGAATAACTTCGCATTATTCACTAATAAAACATCGCTTTCATCCATAACCTCAACATTCAAAAGGAGTTTGCTCCTCGTCTGATTTAATGAAAACAACCCTTCATCGTCCAGCATTTTTATGGCGGAAACCATAGCATTGTACCTAAAATTAAACTCTATATTCCACCCTCCTTCATCATTAAAATCCATCGCAGGGCGCTCATCAAACATCTCAACCACTTCATTAAAATAGTCGTCATATCCATACAGACAATACGGAGAATCGGCGTATGAATATTTCAATAAATTCATCTGTTCTTTAATCGTATTTTCTTGCGACGACATCTTCTCGCTTTCTCTGGCTAGAGCTTCCCACGACCACGCCGATATATATGGCGGATGAGCCTCTCCGGTTGTCAACAACACACAGTAATAGTAGCGCTCTCTATTCTTAAATAAATCGAGAAACGCATTACGCACAGCATTATAAATCTCGCCAACAAAGTGATCTATTTCGTTGCTCATGGAAACACTCCTGCTGAGGTTTCTTGTCCAATTTTGCGAAGTTCCGCAACCAATTCCTTCCGGGTTTTCCCCCAGCCTTGACCTTTCGATACTACTTTCTGGAGTCGATCATGAACTTGTTGATGATATGTGTTTTTATGCATACCACTGTGTGGTCTAGGATGTTCAACTGGAATGCCATTTGCAGCATGGTCAGTTCCAATTTTATACTTGTTAAGTATGGATCTTGATGCAGCAGCTTTTTTGGCACCTGAGGCGACAATATGACCTGCTGCTTGTCCTGATTTAACAACTCTTCCTTCCTTAGCCATAGTTTTGTTTAAATTTTTAGCGTGACCACTACAATTCCATCCCCACGGATCAATCCAATTCCAAGCATTAGGCGCATACTGATAAAGGTTCATTCCTCCTTGAATGTTA
>BNUD01000252.1 GCA_025997095.1 Betaproteobacteria bacterium
GGAAGCCGCGCGCGACGCGGAAAAAGACAACGCATGGGAGACAGCGCGAAACCGGTTTTTACTTGCGGGTGGAAGCTTTCCAGATAACTGATCTGGTTGCTTTCATCACCGGAAAGAATCGCGCCCATGCGGTCGCCATCCATCATGATGAGGGCGTAATAGGTTTCCAGGGTTTTGACGTTCAACGTTTGCTTGACCTGTTTTTGCGCTGTCTCCCATGCGTTGTCTTTTTCCGCGTCGCGCGCGGCTTCCAGCAATCCCGGCAGGCGCTTGGCGTCGGAAAGAGACTTTGTGGACTGGGCGTATTTGCGCGTCAGCTTGCGCGGCAGCGCCACAGATTCAGTTTCGGTCAGCGCTTGCGCCGTGCCTTCTGCCGTGATACCGCCATGTTCCAGCCATTGGTCGAGTTGATGCGCCAGCGCCATGGTGTGAGTGGAAACCACGAAGCGTCCGATGGGTTGTGCCGTGCCGTCATCCCGTTCGGCGAGCGCTTTGCCGACTTCTTCGGCAAACAAGGTCGGCCACAGGCGTTTGATGGCAGGCAATGCGGAAAGATGTTCGCCCTTTTTCGCCCAAGCGGGTTTCTTTGCGGCGATTTTTGCCCAAAGGGTATCTTTTTGTGTGCGATAGCTGTTCTGGAGTTGTTCACGATCCGTTGTCAGCCATTCTGCTTCTCCAGTGAGCGAGCAACGCCAGCCTTCCTGTGAAATTTGCTCAAAACTGCGCACGGATTTGGCCGCTGCCAAAGCGCGTTCAGCCAAATCGAATACTGCCGGATACAGCACGCCGGGATTGGGCGCAAAAAAACGTGTGCCGTCGTTCCAGTCGATTTCCCTGGATAGCGCTTGCCAGGCCGCAGTGGCAAGAAAACCGCTGTCCTGATCCACATCGACACCGAAGAAAGGCGACAACGCGGTTTTCAGTCCGATCAAATCCAGATCGGTTTGACGCGCTTTGTCTTTCGGGCGAATCAGCGAGAACGGCACAGCCGCCCAATGCACTTCCGGGAAACCGGCAAGTTGGGCTTTCATTTGCTCATAAGGCGTAGGGGTGTTCTCAATGTCGTAAGCGCCCGCTTCCAGCAAACGAGCGACGACCTCGCGCCCCTTGTCTTGCAGCCAGTCGCGCACGGCTTTTTCCACTTCTGTCGCGATTTCCTTGGCGCGGCTGGCAGGAACAACGGCCACAAAGCGATTGGGCAAGGCGGCGGAAAAGAGCGGATTGGCGTCGGTTGCGCCACGCATCCATTCGCATTTTTCCTTGCTGAACAGTTCGGCAGGTAAATCCATCTGGTCGCGCAACCACAAATCCACCTGGGGAATGCCGCGCAACCGGGGAAACAAAATCGCATCCGGCCCCAGCGTTTCGCATACAGGACGCATGGTTTCCCACGCGAGCCTTGAGAGCAGATGCGAACCGGCCCACAAATCGGAAGTGCTGCGAGCGGCAGCG
>BNUD01000253.1 GCA_025997095.1 Betaproteobacteria bacterium
AATGCCATTGCCGAACAACTCAACAACCGCCCACGCAGATGCCTCAACTACGAAACACCTTTCGAGGTATACTCACGTGAAATCAGCAACTTGCAACTCAGTGTTGCACTTCAGATTTGAAACCGCCAAGTCAAAAAACAGGGGACAATGAACATTGTGGATACTGGACAGTTTGTTGACACAAAAGGAATCGAAGGGATTTTGAGGAGCGCCAAAGGGGAAAAACACGGGTATTTATTGATTGATGGAGGGTTCTGACGTGGGGTTGGACTCGAACCAACATCAACAACCCGACCCGAAAGCCGGGAGCCGCCTTACCCATCGGCGTACACCACGCCAGAGCCTCTATACTGACTATAGCCTTTTTTTGGAAAGTTGAAAATATATGTCGATCACCATTACCGTTAAAAGTGAGTTCGTTCTGGATCGGCTCACCCGGCTCAGTCAGCGTATGGCCAATACCATTAAGTTAGCAAAAACAATCCACAAAATCAATAATTTACGGTATAATTAGTCCTGTAAAGCCCTCACTGAAAGCCAATCATGACCCTGCAATGTCAACGCCATATTTGAGTCCATCGGAGCCTATGTGCGCTCTGAATCTTTCGCCATCCGCGCCAGGGCGAAAGAAACCGCATTTACCCGTAATCGTAAATTGCCGCTGGCGCATTTGACCGCCTTTCTGCTTAACGCCCCGCGTGCGGGTTTGCAAACCGAACTGGATGCTTTTTTCGACCACGCCTTGAAGCAGGATGAGATTCATCCGCCCACCAAAAGCGCCGTCTGCCAGGCCAGAAAACTGCTGCGTCCCGAAGCCCTGCGTGACCTGCTCGGCTACAGCGCCAGAAGCTTTGCAGAGCAGAGCGACATCCCGCTCTGGCATGGTCGCCGTGTCGTGGCGCTGGATGGTACGACCTTGCGTGTGCCCGATGTCCCTGAATGTGTGACTTACTTCGGCGGGATGCACACCTCTTGCGGCAAGTTTCGCCCTCTGGCGCGCGCCTCAGCCCTTCTGGATGTCGCGCGGGGCGCCTTTGTGGATGCCACGATTGGCGGATACGCTCAGGAAGAACGCAGTCTGGCGGAAGCTCATCTGGATAAACTCAATCCCGATGATCTGCTGGTGATGGATCGTGGCTATCCTTCACGCACGCTGTTTCAGCAGTTGTGTGATCGCAAGATAGCCTTTTGTGCCCGCATCAATTCAAGCTGGTCGCAGGTCAAGCAATTTACAGAAAACCATCAAGAGGATGTTCAGGTCGATCTGGGCACATCCAGACATCCGCTCCCGTTGCGTCTGGTTCGTGTCGACTTGGCCAATGGAGCGTTTCTTGTGCTGGTGACGAATATTCTGGATGCCGCGCATACGCCCAATGACTTTGCCGGTCTTTACCGCAGCCGCTGGCGAATTGAAGAAGCATTCAAGCTTATCAAGGCGCGTT
>BNUD01000254.1 GCA_025997095.1 Betaproteobacteria bacterium
ACGGCGAGTTATGAGGCAGGGGGCGGGTTTGGAGGAACTATGGCGTTCCGCGAGAGCGGCAGCACATGCGCTGGCTCATATGCAGGAAGCTGTAGCGTTCCGAGTGATTACAACACCAGCACCCTGCCCGGTTTCAGATGACGGAACTTTGTCAGCATTCAACACACCACTCTGGACGATCAATAAACCATGAAAGAAGACACGCTTTACGCACGCTGGCAAAAGCTGCTTTCGGCGGAACGACTGGGCGCGGGTTCGGGCGCCTACGCGCCGGAACGCACCGCGTTTCAACAGGATTATGACCGCATCGTGTTCACTTCCGCCTTCCGGCGGTTGAAAGACAAGACGCAGGTCTTTCCCCTCTCGCGCAGCGATTATGTGCGTACCCGCTTGACCCACAGCCTCGAAGCCAGTTGCGTCGGGCGTTCGCTGGGCGCGGTTGTGGGACGGGAAATCATCGACCGACACAGGCTCCCCAATGTGGATGCCGCCGATTTTGGCGCCATCGTCGCCGCTGCCTGCCTTGCCCACGACATCGGCAATCCGCCTTTTGGTCACGCCGGAGAAGATGCCATCCGGGAATGGTTCAAGGCTTCCGGTCTGCTGGACAAATACGACTTTTCTGAAGCGGAACGCGCCGATTTAACGCAATACGAAGGCAATGCCCAGGGGTTTCGCATCCTCACCCGCCTGCAAAACCCCGACAATCCCGGCTTGCAACTGACTTCGGCAGTGTTGGCGACCTTCACCAAATATCCCCGCGCATCAAGCCTGGAAACGCCGCTTTCCGGCGCCAGCGGTAAAAAATTCGGGTTTTTTCAGGACGACGCCGCCGCCTTCGCCCGCGTCGCCCACGCCACCGGACTGGACGCGCGCGCTCCATTCGCATGGCATCGGCATCCACTGGCGTTTCTCGTGGAAGTGGCCGATGACACCTGCTATCTGATTGTCGATCTGGAAGACGCCGCCCGTTTGGGCTTTGTCCGCAATGAAGACGCCGAAACGCTGCTCGCCGACCTGGCAGGCGACAGCGTGACCGGCGGCAAACTCACCCGCATTTCCGAACCCAAGGAACGCATCGAATACCTGCGCGCCAAAGCCATCGGACGCCTGCTTGAAGGCGCGGCGGCAGTGTTTCTGGAAAACGAGGCGGACATCGTGGCGGGACGCTTTGACGAAGGTTTGCTCGAAGCCTCGCCCGCCGCGACGCCCCTGCAAGCCGTCAAAAAAATCGCCAAAGAAAACATCTACGTCGCCCGCCCCGCGCTGGAAATCGAAACCGCCGGTTTTGAAGTGCTGGGCGGATTGCTCTCCCTGTTCATCGCCGCCGTCGAATCCGGAGCGGGGCAACGCCCCATGACCACCCGCGAAAAAATGCTCCTGAAACTGCTGCCCAAACAGTTCCTGGGCGCACAAGGCAAACCCGACGCCAACCCCTACC
>BNUD01000255.1 GCA_025997095.1 Betaproteobacteria bacterium
TGCGCGAGTTCATGCCCGATGCCCGCGCCGATGGACAGGGCGGGCGCGAAAATGCCGCCGGGCAAGCCGGAAAAATAGGCGGTCAGGGTCGCCATGAATTTGGCGGGGACGAAATACCAGTGCGCCGCGCCCGCCTGCATTTCTACTGCCATATCGGCATCCAGCAAGGCTTGCGTCTGTTCCAGCCCGCCGCCGAATACCGCGCCGCCCGTGGCCATGCCCAATCCGGCGACCAGCAAGCCGCAGAGGGCGGCGAACAGCACCGGACGCCGCGCCCGCAAATCCGCCAGACGCCCCCTCCACGCGGTCGCGCCAAAGACCAGCAGGCGCGAAAACAGCCCGCCCAACAGCCCGCAGGCGAGTACGGAGATCGCCACGGCGGCGAGTTGGTCGCTGTCGCCCGCAATCATCAGGACGACGCCGAAATAATTGCCGCCGCTGCCTTTCAACGCCTGCGCCGTCACGCCCGCCAGCACGATGGCGGTGATGATGAGACCGGACATGCGCGCTTCCACGCCTCGGCTCATTTCCTCGATGGCGAACATGATGCCCGCCAGCGGCGCGTTGAACGCCGCCGCAATCCCCGCCGCGCCGCCCGCCACCAACAGATGATTGCGCTGGATGTGCAATCCGGCGGGCAACAGGCGATGAATGGCGTTCATCAGCGACGCGCCAATCTGCACGGTCGGACCTTCGCGTCCCAGAGAAAAACCGCAACCGACGGCAAAAGCGCCCACCAGTATCTTGCCGCAGATGATGCGTAGCGAAAGCAGGGGACGCCAGCCGGATTCCGCCTGTTGGGGATGGCGCATTTCCGCCAGCGTTTGCGGGATGCCGCTGCCTTCGGAACCGACAAAATAGTGGCGCGTCAGCCACACGCACAGCGCCCCGCCCAAAGGCGTGACCAGCAAGGGCAGCCACCAGTAACGCGCCACCCCGCGTATAAAAGTGTCGGTCAAGGTTTCCGACAATTCGACAAACAGCGCGGAAAGCAGCCCGACGCTGACCGCGCCGCCCCAAAACACCAACCGCCCCAACCAGAGTTTGAGATAGGCGTTGCGACGACGCAACAGTTGCGAGAGCAGACGACTTTGACGTGCGGTCATTTCAGGAATCAGGTGTCAGGGGGCAGGTGACAGGCGTTTTTGTCGCTGCGCTCCGTTGGTTGATAAAAGCCCGACGCCCGTCGAGCCTGATGATGTTGCGTAACTCATCATACTGCTATTAATCCGGCAAACGAATATACCGTCTGGCGCACGACGATGGCATTTGGTAGGGCGGGGTCGAAGAGCACGCTCAGACTGATGACAAACCCCCACGTCATTGCGAGGAGCGCAGCGACGCGGCAATCTTGGCGACCAGAGAGATTGCCACGTCGCTACGCTCATAGCAGTGACGGCAAGCGTAGTTGAACCCGACACTGATCCGTCAATCTGGTCA
>BNUD01000256.1 GCA_025997095.1 Betaproteobacteria bacterium
CAGACGGGCGAGGTCGACGGGTTCGCGGGAGAATTCCATCAGCCCGTTTTCCGCCTGGGCGAGATAGAGCATGTCGCCAATCATGGCGGAGAGACGTTCGCATTCTTCGAGACTGGAATACAAAACCTCGCGGTAGGCATCCACGCTGCGCGCCTGCAACAACGCCACCTGCGCCTGAGTGGAGAGGGCGGTAATCGGCGTGCGTAACTCATGGGCGATGTCCGAGGCGAAATCGGAGAGGCGGGCGAAGGCGTCTTCCAGCCTGTCCAGCATGGCGTTCAGGTCGTGCCCAAGCGGTTGCAATTCCACGGGCAGGGTCACCATCGCAAGGCGCTCGTGCAGACGTTCGCCGGAAACCCGCCGCGCCAGTGTCGCCATCGCTTTCAGGGGCGACAACGCGCGGCGGGCAGCCAGCGTCGCGCAAAGGATATTCGCCAACACCGCCAACGCCAACGCCCAGGCAAGCGAGCGCATGAAACCGTCGATGAAGTATTGATGGTGCGCCACACTCATGACAATGGCGATTTTTACCGCCGTGCCATCGGCAAGCCGCGCCAGCGCATGGATGGCGCGGATTTGGTCGGGTACCGGATTGGCGTCTGCCGCGTGTCCGGCATGTCCGGCGGGAGCGGGGGCGTCGCGCTCGCCCGACAACGCGGGGGGAAAATCATCGTCCATTGCTGTCGGCGTCATCCGCAACAACCAATCGGGCGGCAAGTCGGCGCTGGCGAAGACGACCCGATTTTTTGCATCGAACACGCTCAACCCCTGATGCGGTACGGCGGCGATGTGCGCTGCCAGTTGCGACGAGAGGCTCTCAGGTTCGGTTGCGGGCGCGCTCGCCAGCGTGTGCCGGACAATCGCCAGCGTGTCGCGCAATTCTCTGGCGTCCTGCTCAAGAAAGTGCCGCTCTACCGCCTGCCGCAGAAACAGCGCCAACCCCAACAAAATCAGGGTAGAGAGCAGGGCGAACAGCAGCGCCAGCCGCAAGGTGAGGGAACGACGATTCAGCACGACGGTAGCCGCCCGACCTGAATTGATGCAGGATGCATGGCTTTGAAAAGGACAATGAAGTGCGGCTGAATGTAGTCTTTTTACGGAAGCGCGGCAAGGTTGGCTGTATCCCTCCCTTCTCCCCTTGTGGGAGAAGGCGCCCCGCAGGGGCGGAAGAGGGGGATGGTTCAGCATGTGCAAGCGTAGTTCCGTGCTGAACCATACCCCTCTCCCCAGCCCGTACACCCACAAGGGGAGAGGGAGCGAAGGGATTGACCGTCGTGCCTCACGAAAAGCGTGATTGCTTATTTCATGGGCATTCATGCGATTGCACTGTGAAAAAGGGCTTGACACATATTATGTATTTTTATATTATATGAAAAAACAAATCATATTTTTATAGATTGACGAGGGTGATTGACCATGTCGAACGAAA
>BNUD01000257.1 GCA_025997095.1 Betaproteobacteria bacterium
GACTTGAACTTGTTTAAGAATAAGTTCAAGTCAAAACTCATGTCTATCCAAAACATTAAACCAAAGACCAGCGGGAAAGACCATAAGCAATTTTTTGTGAATGCACGCGCGTCCTTTTCCGGCATAAAATATCCGTTAGAAGTATCGACATTTTTTATGAATTCGTTCCGTGCCAGCCGCCAAGAAAGGAAGAAGATTAATATTCCATGCAGCCATCCAATCAGGCGCAGGTTTAACCGAGCGTCGCCATTGACGATGTGGCTCATTTCATGGGCGACCAGGGCTTGCAGTTCATCGCGTGAAAGTTTCTCAAGCGCACCTTGCGTCACGGCAATCATATTGTCAGCAGTGTTCAATCCGATGGCGAAAGCATTGATGCTGGTTTCATTCTGGAGAATGAAAGCGCGAGGCGGAATGGTGCTTGCTGCAATGGAGATTTCATCCACTACGTTTATCAGACGCAGTTCGAGCTGATTTTGGGTACTACGCGAAATAACCTTCCCGTCTAACTCAAGCACAATAGCTATTGCACCTTTGCGGGCAATTTGTCTGATTTTATACAACGAACTTAGCGTAACGATAATGCTAACCGAAAAAAATATTTTGCAAAATTGGTTAAAGTCGCCCCATGAGAAATATGGTTTTTTTAGAATAGGCGTATATCCTGGAGTTTCCCGTGAAACGATAACCGTAAAAGCAACAACGCAAAAAAACACCAATAAATGAGAAAAAATATTAGGTATTCGTTGAAGCAAAGATAAAGAAGAATCCCAAGATATAGCCATTGATATGACCATAAATACAGCAAAGAAGAAGAAGATAAAACCAGAAAGATTATTTACTCCTTCTGGGTTCAGCAAATTATCCACGAAGCTGATTAGTAGGCGTATTCCAAAATACGAAACCGCCACCGTCCCCACCACGGTAAGGCCAAACCACAGCGCCAGCCAAAAGCTGTTGCGCCTTGCGCGGGTTTGCGCGCCAAAAAAATCCATGTCGGTCGTCCTCGTCAAACGGTGGCGGTCAGTCGGTGGCGGAGTTCAGGTGTTGCTTAAAAGCTGACCTTGACGGCCTGGCGCACGGCGGCGGGGTCTTCGGTGATCCATTGGGCGGCAGCCTGAAAACCGAAGCGCGCGGCGACCAGCACGTCGGGAAAGGATTCGCGCTTGGTGTTGTAGTTCATCACCGCGTCGTTATAGGCTTGGCGGGCGAAGGCGACGCGGTTTTCGGTGGAGGCGAGTTCTTCTTGCAACTGCATCATGTTCTGGTTCGCCTTCAGATCGGGGTAGGCTTCGGAGAGGGCGAAAAATTTGGTGAGCAGCCCGCCCAACGCGGATTCGGCGCCGGCGAGTTCGCGCACGGCGGCGGCAGAAGGATCGGCTTCCGCCTTTTTCGCCGCCGCTTGCGCGCTGTTGCGGGCGGCGATG
>BNUD01000258.1 GCA_025997095.1 Betaproteobacteria bacterium
ACCTGAGTGAGATACTGCACCGCCTCATCAAACGACTGCGAGCGCCTTCCGCCATCGAGCGAACCCGACCGGAACGAACTGCGCCAAGGAAGAAGGGCGTTCGCATTGCAGGGTATCATCCGGCATATAAGGGGGCTTAACTTAATGGTATTGGGTGTAGCGCGGACATCATGTAGGGTGGTATCCGCGCTACGCTCGCCGCGTGTTACAAACCGGACATGCGGTGCATTTCGCCGAGAATTGCCATGTGCGCCATGTCCACTTCCCCCCGTTTGTCGGTGTTCGCATCAGCATCGCTGTTCGTCGTGGCGCGTATCAGTTCGCCCGCCAGTTGTTGCTGGATGCGTAAAGCGCCCAGTTCGGCGGCGAGTTTGTCGATGCGCTTCAAATCCACGCCCTTGTCGGAAGCCATTTTGTAGGCTTCACCGAGGATGCTTTTGTCGCCAGCGGTGAAGAAGCTGGTCAGGTGACTGTCCAGACGATTTTGATATTTTCCGAACCATCCGCCATTCAAGTTCTCGCCGCGTTCAAGGGCTTCTTTCCGGTCTATAAATTCCAGCGGTGTCGTGCTGCCGTCCCATCCCTCGTTACGTAATTGCGCCAGTTTCATTTCCGCGATATCTCTGGGGCGTAAAGACACGGTGGCAGTCGGGTCGGTTGCGTCACCGGATGGCGAGAAGGCGTAAACAATTTCCTGGATGAAGCGCAAATTTTCAGCCGAATGTTTGCCTCCGCGACCGGGGTCTAACAGGGCGTTCAGCACATTGCCGGGAATAATGGAGTTGTTGTGATTGAATGCTTTACTGGTGAGCAGTCGCTGGGCAATCGCTTCATCTTCGGGGTTGAATTCGGCAACGATGAGTTGCCCGGTTACAGGGTCGAAAGCGCCTTCCGCCCTGCCCTTGCTTGCGTTGTAGTGTAGCGAAGATTCAGAATTCGGGCTGCTTCGGTAATACGCCCACTGAAACGCCAATTCATCAACGACTTTGAGGTCATAGTTTTTATCGGCGGCATATTCGTAAATTTGCGAAAGCTGGTTGCGGTCTTGCGTCGTCAGGTAGTTGTAAACAGGTACGCCAGAATTGGCAAAGGTTTTTTGCGTGTCATATTCAACCCTGGGTTCCTTGTCGGGGTCGCTGACCTTGAAGATACGGGAAAGCAACAGGGCACGCCCGCTGATGTTGACGTGGGTAGAAGCGGCTGGCGTCGCGCTGGATGGCGCTGCCGGTTTGCTCATGATGACGCTTTTAATCGCCGGAGTCGTATTTTGGGCAGGTAACACCGAAGCTCCGGGAAACTGTAAGAAGCTGTTTTAAAAATCAGCAAGTCGCTTGACGAGCAAGCGGATCATGGCGAGTTGGATCATGGACTCGGACTGCTGGGGGATGACTTCATAATCACGATTGAGGCGACGGCAGAGCGCCAG
>BNUD01000259.1 GCA_025997095.1 Betaproteobacteria bacterium
ACGGATACTACCACGGGGATCAGGAATCAGGTATCAAGGATAAACACCTGGGAGCGCCGGCGTCCCCGCCGGCAGGTTTGGATTGACGCGGAAAATCTTAAAACTGCCGGCGAGACGCCGGCGCTCCCAGACGGACAAAATCTCACCCCTGCGAAACAACTTGTACAGCGTTGTCAGCGACCCGGCGAAGCAAGGCTTCGGTTTTGATTCCTGATTCCTGATTCCTGATTCCTGATTCCTGATTCCTGATCCCTGACATCTGACATCTGATACCTGAACTCCGGCGCGAATTTCCGCAAGCTGGCTTTGATGGCGGCGTTATCGTTCACCGTGCTGCCCAGCCAGCTTTCCAGTTCTTCACGCCATGCGGATGACGGCGGCGGGGCGGATTTGGCGATGCGGAGTTTGGCGTGCGGCGTGGGAAGCGAGGTTTCGTCGTCCGCCAGCAGTTCTTCGTAGAGCTTTTCGCCGGGGCGCAGACCGGTAATCTGAATGGGAATTTCCGCCTCGCTATGACCGGAAAGCAGAATCATGTCCCGCGCCAGGTCCATGATTTTGACGGGTTCGCCCATGTCCAGCACGAAAATCTCGCCCCCTTTGCCCATCAGCGCGGCTTGCAGCACCAGTTGCGCCGCTTCCGGGATGAGCATGAAGTAACGGATGATGTCCGGGTGCGTGACCGTGACTGGCCCGCCTTTTTCGATTTGCGCCTGAAAGGTGGGAATGACCGAGCCATTGCTGCCCAACACATTGCCGAAGCGCACGGTGATAAATTGCGTCCCCTTCGCCCTGTCTTCCAGCGAATTTTCCAACGAAGACAACAGCATTTCAGAAACCCGCTTGGTACAGCCCATGACATTGACCGGATTCACCGCCTTGTCGGTGGAAATGAACACCATCTTTTTGACGCCATGCCGCAGCGCGGCGCGGGCGACGGCACAGGTTCCGGCAATGTTGTTCTGCACCGCCTGCCAGGCGTTGTCGTCTTCCATCATCGGCACATGCTTGTAAGCTGCGGCGTGAAACACGTATTCGGGCTGGAAGCTGCCCAACACATGCTCCAGCCGCGCGCCATCCTTCACGTCGCCGATGACGCAACGAATCGGAATATCAGGAAAAACGCGCCGAAACTCCTGCTCAATCTGAAACAGCGCGAATTCGGAATTTTCATAAAACAGCAGCAGGCGGGTCTCAAGGTGTTGACCGTGCCGACGCTGGAAGACATCCTTTCAAGGCGTATCACGGTTTCCCGTTTGCGCCAGATCAGTCTGGAAGATTTGTTGAAGCGGGATGTCATTCAACTGGATGAAACCGGTCTGTCGGGAATGCTGGCGGACAAGGTGGTTGCCGTAACGGGGGCGGGCGGCTCCATTGGCTCCGAACTGGCGCGGCAGATTGCCCGTTTCAAGCCCCGCCTGC
>BNUD01000260.1 GCA_025997095.1 Betaproteobacteria bacterium
GATTTGGACGATTCTATTCTTTTTTACATGGATACGAAAGCGCAGATCGCAATGCGTTCGCACATCAGGGATCAGGTGACAGAGGTCAGGTATCAGTACCTTCGGAGGCAAAGCCTCCCCTGATGACGGTCACCTGACCTCTGATGCCTGATCCCTGATGCCGGGCACGGCACACCGGGGCACGGCACGCCGTGCCCCTACGGGGAACATCGGCAAATGTCGGGGGATGGGCGGATCACCTGTACGGGCACGGCGTGCCGTGCCCTGGGGCGGCAAAAAACTTTTTGCATGAAACCGACAAACCGCATCCGCGCCACCCTGGGAGCGCCGACGTCCCACCGGCGGTTTTAACGGAACCAAACCCGCCGGCGGGGACGCCGGCGCTCCCAGGGGGACGGCGACGCTACCAAGTGGACAGCGACACCCAGCGGCGTCAAAAGCGAGGAGCGCAGCGACGTGGCAATCTCCTTGGTCGCCAAGATTGCCGCGTCGCTACGCTCCTCGCTTTTGACGAAGTGGGGGCGCGCATATAGCGTCCGTGGGTTTGGAATGGGAAGCATCCTGCTCCCCCCACTTTACTGTCACCTGACCTCTGATGCCTGATGCCGGTACGGCACACCGGGGCACGGCACGCCGTGCCCCTACGGGGGATGGGCGGATCACCTGTACGGGCACGGCGTGCCGTGCCCTGAGGCGGCAAAAAACTTTTTGCATGAAACCGACAAACCGTGTCCGCGCCACCCTGGGAGCGCCGGCGTCCCGCCGGCGGTTTTAAGATTTTTCGCGCGGAACCAAACCCGCCGGCGGGGACGCCGGCGCTCCCAGGGGGACGGCGACGCTACCAAGTGGACGGCGACACCCATCGGCGTCAAAAGCGAGGAGCGCATTGCGCGTCTGTGGGTTTGGAATGGGGAGCAGGATGCTCCCCCCACTTTACTGTCACCTGACCTCTGATGCCTGATCCCTGATGTCGGGTTCAAGCTACAGGCGGCGGGTTTGTCAGCCATCTGGGGCGGCTCACGAGCCGCCCCTACATCTGCCACCTGTCACCTGGATTGCCGCGCCGCCATGCGGGGAATTTTTGGCGTCTGCCCACTCGTTTGCCAATTACTTCACCCCGAAAATTGTCTCCAGAATCTTGCTGCCCGCTTTGACCGGGTTTTGCCGCAGCGCCTTTTCTTCTTCCGCCATGATCAGAAAGAGACCGTCCAACGCCTTGCGGGTCACATAGTCGTCCAGATTGGCGTCTTCCTTTTTGAGTAAGCCCAGTTGCGCGGCTTGTCCGGCATAGTTGTTGTAGAGACCGGCGAGCTTGACCTGGGCGGTGGCTTTTTTGACGATGGGCAGAAATGTTGCGGTGAGGGGCGCTTCTGTCGCGCCGCGAAAGTATTGGGTTACGGCGTC
>BNUD01000261.1 GCA_025997095.1 Betaproteobacteria bacterium
ACGGATGATCCTGCGGTATCCGTTCTTCCAGCGTCCGATAACTGAACATCTCCCCCTGACTTATGTCTTGCCCACGCATTGATTGCTCCCGGTTCTCGAACGGGTTAATTATAACATATACATAATTGGGGCGGGGTTTTTCAACATCCTGTTAATGAACTCTTGTGCCTCGGCGTATTGCTGCACATGGGAAATTGCTGCCTTAAGTAGTGGGGCAATTTGCGAGAGCGTTTGCTTAGCAATGGATAAGGCGGTGGAACTTGGTGCATCTGAATCACCGGGAAGATCAATCAGGATGCTGCCCTCAGCCGCAGGAATGCCTGCAGATACCCAATGGCTTTGGGGTTTGGAGCGATATTTGAACTCGCCGAAGTCTGGATCCTGGAAGGTTTTAGGTTTGTGCCAGAACATGGTCCAGAGCCTAACGTAGAGTTAAGCGGGTTGCGCTGCTGTTTGCGCAGCTCCGCTTGAACGCCGGGTTAGCCACCACGCTTGCCACCCTTTCGATTAAGTGTGAAGTGCATAAGAATTCCAAACGTGGCACCGGCCAAAAGACATACTCCTGCGCCAAACAATAAGGCATAAAAGTCGAAAGTCCCGACGCGTGCATAGCGAACTAAGGTGGGTACTAGCGACACTGCTACCCACATCATTGCGCCAAAGAAAAACCCCATTCGAACGGATGTCTTCGGAGTGATCATCGCTGAATCTGGGATCGCGCCAGTTGGAGGAGAAACTCTGCGATCTTTGAAGTACAAACGATAAGGTAGATACCAAACAGGGGAAAGAAGTAGGAGGATAAGAAGCGAAGTCAGATTCCACAGACACGGAATCCTTGCGGAACAAGTAGGGCAAATTAGACCTAGCCAATTACCGATACCGTTCCTGCCCGTCCATACACGCGAGTCGTGCAACGTATTGCAGCTAGGGCAAGGAATAAAATTTCGTTCGGCATATGGAAGCTGGCAGGAGCGACATTCAAAGGTTAGTTTTGGAATACGTTGACCAAGGATCAATTCATTGACTGCCAAGCCCGGATTTAGCACCCAATGAAGGAGCGAGCAATTCGGAAGCTGCGTCCGTTTGAGGTAAGCGCTGTGGCACTTGGGACATGCAACTTCTTCCATGGTCGGCTCGGTATATTGAGGTAGTGGTGGCTAACGTTGGCGTTAAGCGGCACCGCGACAGCGACGTCCGCTTGAACGAAAGGTTAGACTTTGGCACGGAACTTCCCACGAAGCAAGAACGCCGGGAAGCGAGCAAGCGTAGCACCAATACCATTAAGTTAGCAAAAATAATCCACAAAATCAATAATTTACGGTATAATTAGTCCTGTAAAGCCATCACTGAAAGCCAATCATGACCCTGCAATGTCAACGCCATATTTGAGTCCGTCGG
>BNUD01000262.1 GCA_025997095.1 Betaproteobacteria bacterium
CATCCATATGGAATCGAGGGTAAACCTGCGCCGCCTCACCTTGCCGAACCGCGCCCAATATCGGCGTGGCATGTGGCGGCGGGCATAATGACTGTTGCCGATCCAGCGCGCGCAGCCCTGCCATATCGGTAATGGTGATTGCGCCGTAAGACTTGGTAATCACGCCCTCATCGGCCAACCTGCTCAATTCCTTGTTGATGCTCTGGCGCGACAGGGCGAGCATGGCGGCGAGGTCATTCTGGGAGAGGCGGATGTTGATTCGCACCCCCATTGCATCCGCCTCGCCGTAGCTGGCTGCCAGATAGAGCAGCGTATCAATCAGGCGTCCGCGCGGATTGTCGATCAGACGACGCTTGATGCTTTGTTCCACATGCCTCGTAAAACGCTTGCAAATGAATTCCAGCAACGAGGCCATCACCGCCTGATCTTTGCTGACAACCTCCCGAATAAACTCGTGTGGAATAAACAGGATACTGCTTTGCTGATGGGTATAAAAATCGCACATCAAGGGAATATGCGCCAACGCCGGAGCCAGGTTAATCGCTTCGCCAAAGCCGGGACCGAGATGGAAAAAAGCCTTGCCGTCATGACAATGCCAGGCGGCAAAAACAGCGCCTTTCAGCAGAATAAAAGCGTGCGGAATTTCACCCGCCCCGGCGATTTTGCGCCCGCGCCGGAAATGCTTGATAAACGCAACTTCCGCCATGTCTTCCCGCGCCCAGAGAGGCCATGCGTTGAATGGCGGACTTTGCTCAATCAGTGTTTTAATCTCCGGATCGATTTTTGTCATAAATTATGCTGGATTCGTGGTGAAAATACTGTCAATAGTATTTCAGCGGCTCAACAGCCCCGCAAAAAAACTGCGGGCGTTTTCTTCCAGAGCTTCCAGACAGTAGCCGCCCTCCTGCACCACCAGCACGGGTTTGTTGAGTGCGGCGAGCAGGGTTCCCAGGCGTCGGAAACCATCGGAAGTTACAGCGACCAAGGCTTGCGGGTCTTTTTCAAAAATATCGAATCCCAGCGACAACACCAGGACGTCGGGCTGCCAGTCGTAGATCACGGCGAAGGCTTTATTCAGTTGGTCAAAAAATTCAGACTCCGGCGAATGGTGCGGCATTGGCAAATTCAGGTTATAGCCCTTGCCCTTGCCGCACCCGGTTTCATCGGCGAAGCCGGCGGTTGCCGGGTAAAAATTGGTGGGGTCGGCGTGCGTGGAAATATAGTAGACATCATCGCGCGCGTAGAAAATTTCCTGCGTACCCTGACCGTGGTGCAAGTCGGTATCCAGAATCAGCACGCGCCGATATTGTTCGCTCAAAATCTGCGCGGCAATCGCCGTATTGTTCAGGTAGCAAAAGCCCCCTGCCGCATCCACGCGCGCATGGTGCCCCGGCGG
>BNUD01000263.1 GCA_025997095.1 Betaproteobacteria bacterium
TCGTGGGTTGAAATTCAGGAGCGCGCCAAGGTTTTCGCGGGCAAGTGGAAAGCCACCAAAGGGCGCGAAGAAGCCCACGCGCAAACTTTTTTGCGCGATTTCTTCAATGTGTTTGGCGCGGCGGACGTGCTGGACAATGCCGACGAATTCGAGCACAAGGTCAAGGTGGATGACGGGCGCAATGGCTACATCGACTGCTTCTGGAAAAAGCGCATTGCCATTGAAATGAAGTCCAGAGGCAAAAATCTTGAAGACGCCTACGAACAGGCAAAAAACTACGTTGTACACCTGCCCGCCGAAGAAATCCCCGAACTCGTCATGGTCAGCGACTTTGACAATATCATCCTGTACCG
The DNA here is from genome assembly GCA_025997095.1 of Betaproteobacteria bacterium. GTDB lineage: Bacteria > Pseudomonadota > Gammaproteobacteria > Burkholderiales > Rhodocyclaceae > Azovibrio. The sequence continues at coordinate 354 of BNUD01000263.1, forward strand.
CCGCGTCACGGGCGAGAAGACCGCCATCAAACTGGAAAATCTCGCCAAACACGTCAAGAAATTCGCTATCCTCGCCGGATATGAAGCCACCAAAACCTACGATGCCCAGATAGAACTCAACGTCAAGGCCGCCGAAAAAATGGCGAAGCTGCATGACGCCCTGAAAGCCACTGGTTATGAAGGGCATCCCCTTGAAGTCTATCTGGTACGGCTGTTGTTCTGCCTTTTTGCCGACGACACCGATATTTTTCCCAAAGACGGTTTTCATGCTTACGTTGATAACGCCCGCGCTGACGGCAGCGATTTATCCTTACGCATCCACAAGCTTTTTGAAACCCTCAACCTGTCGCCGGAAGAGCGGGCAAAGAAAAAACTGCTTTCCGATGACCTGAAACAGTTTGGCTACGTGAATGGCGGGTTGTTCAACGCCCCGCTGCCCACCGCCGATTTTGACGCCAACATGCGAAAAATCCTGCTCGACTGCTGCGATTTTGATTGGAGCAGAATCTCCCCCGCCATCTTCGGCGCGATGTTTCAGGGTGTGATGGACAAAGACAAACGGCGGGAAATTGGCGCGCACTACACCAGCGAAGAAAACATATTAAAACTCATCAATCCGCTCTTTATGGATGAATTGCGCGCAGAATTTGAAGCGGATAAAGCCTATTCAAAACGTTTGGAAAAGCTCCATGAAAAAATCAGCCGACTGAAATTTTTAGACCCGGCTTGCGGCTGCGGAAATTTTCTGATTGTTGCCTATCGTGAACTCCGTTTGCTGGAACTCAACATTTTGAAGATGCAGGCAAAAACCCGACAACTGCATCTGGATATTTCATCGCTGCTCAAGGTTAATATCGGGCAGTTCTACGGCATCGAAATTGAGGATTTCCCCTGCGAAGTCGCCAGAGTCGGTATGTGGCTCATGGAACACCAGATGAATCAACTCTTTGGCAAGGAATTCGGCATTTCTTACATCCGTCTGCCGCTCAAGGAATCCGCCAACATTACGCACGGCAATGCGCTGACGATGGATTGG
>BNUD01000264.1 GCA_025997095.1 Betaproteobacteria bacterium
GAATATTATTCGTATGCGCCCAATACATCATCCCCGCCATCATGATGCCGCCGTTGTCTATACCAGGATATGTGGTATTGCCAGTCGTCGCGGCAAATCTCCACTGCCAACTAGGATATGTCCATGGAGTGCCCCAAGAAGAGGGGTCTGGGTTACTGCGCTCATCATACGGTTTGCCACCCGTACCACCTTCGAGCGCCACGACCGTTTCAGTCCATTTTTTGGGATCAACACCCAGATCCGTTAAATTTCCAAAATTATTTTCCGCGTTGGTAATCGTGTCGCCAATCCCCAGAATGACACTTTTCTGGCAGCCATTCAGGATGGGGTCTGTCCACTTGGTGATCACGGGAAAGCCATCTTTCAAATTCGCCGCATTGCCTGGCTCATTAGAAATATAATTATAGTAACTCGGCGTTGGCAATTTATTTCTCAGGTAACGCAAGGCTTCAGCGAGCATTTCCGAAGGCTGGTCATAGTTCGTATAACCCGAGTACACAAACCCGAACTTGTTCAAATAATTGATCACTCCGCTCCCCGCCACGCCACTGGCAGAGGCATCGGCGGGATCAGGGTTGGTCACGAAAACCCCGGTTGCAGGAGACCATTCGTAATTCGCGTTCGCGCTGCCATCCCAGTTGGAGGTGCCGACATTTTTCATGCGAGCGCGCAATACGGCGCCGTCTCTATCTACGCCATCGAAATCATTGTTGAGATAGCTGAAAACGCCAAAGCGCATTTTGGCTTGATACTGCTGAATCAGCCCTTCGGGTTTATAGGTGGTGATGACATTCTTACCCTCATTGTAAGTGTAAGGCTTGCAGTTTGCTTCAAGAAAACCCTGCCCCTGACGGTTATCACAAACGCGAATCGCCATTCGGTAGGTACTGCCTCCAATGTTGGTATAAAGCCCCATGTTAGTGGCGTGGCCTATCCCGTTGCTAACAGGTGCGGGAAACGACCGGTTACCCGAACGGCCGCGAGTGGTGCTTTGAGAAGTGACTTGCAAAACGGTCACGCCTTGAGTAGTGGACGTTGAGGCAGTATCGGTCGAACGGTAGCCCCCGGTTAATGCCAGGCGAAAAGTGTCAATCCCTCTCATCAGACCGTAATTAAGGGCATTCCCGCTCCACCAACCATGGCACTCATGATTGTTGCCCGTCGCCATTAGTCTCGCTTCAAAATACTCCACGCCAGGCATGTACGTATAACACTTCTTCGGGTCGAAATAGCCAATATATTCCTTATTGGCATTGTACGAGGCATCTGGATGGGCATACGTGATGGCCGTCGGAAATTCAACCGATGGCGTCAGCAGTACATTAACCGGGTATTGCACCATCGTCGAAGTCGGCTGGTCAAACAGCGGAAT
>BNUD01000265.1 GCA_025997095.1 Betaproteobacteria bacterium
CGTTCCCTTTGTGCTGGGGACGCATTTTACGATGATTAATTACGATCCGACGCTGCCGCTGCAACAAAAGAAAGATGATCCTTCCCCTGAATTTACCCTGTATGATGAAGTCAAGGCGATCCAGACGGAAAATCAGTACAGTTCCGCCCATGTGATTTTTAACAAGAGCAACATGGGAACCTGTGAGAAAAATCAACATTGGTTTTACGAAAAGATGGTATTTGAGAAAAACCCGCTGGACTGGCATTTTTCCGGGCACAGCCACCGGGCGGGGGTGTATGGCGTAAAACGGGAGTGTGGAACGTACCCGAATCAGGACACCTTGAAAGTGAGTTATGCAAATGACCCCGGTCTTGAGTCAAAAGCGCTGCCGACAGGAACGCGCTTTGTTGTTTCCAGCAGCGCCGGACCGATTGGTACGCAAAATCTGCAAGGCGAATTTGTGAAAGTAAAAAAGTGGCTGACAGGCAAAATAGAGCCGGGGGAATTTAACAACTGGCTCCTGCGCCCGCCTTCAGGGAGTTTTGTGGATTGCGCGGGAAGCGGCAGCGTTGAACAGATCAAAACGGTTCGCTCCCCCTTCAACGAAAAACCCCGTCTCTGCGTCATTCTGGATTACCTGACGGTGATGAATCCAGGAAAGGAGGTTGTTCCCTTCCAGTTTATCAGCGCCAGACGGACTTCGCCCGATCTGCCCTTCGCCAACGAAATTGGCTTCAAAATCTCCGAGTCTATGCTCGAACTGCAATGTCTCAAACTTGAAGAGATGAAAATATGTGTGTTCACAGCTGGAGGCGACAGCAAAAATGCTTCTACTTCTTCAGATAAATGGAACACCTTGGACATAGGCAATGGCGTTAATCAGGCAACACATATCATTACATTGTCTGAAGATAATATACAGGAACTGGAGAAATATCTTGTTGCGCCACCCACGCAGACAGAACTGAATGAATTTGAGAAAGCAAAATTTACCGAACTTGAAGCGCAAATGAAAGATGAGCAGGGAAAGAGTGCGGAAGATGCCAAAAAGGAGAGCAAAGAGATGCGCAAGGAAGAAGAAAGAGGCTATTGGAGCAGCCGCAAGGAGATGCCCGTAAAGCGCGTACTGCAAGCTTTCTGCATGATTCCACTCACTGCTCCTTCCATTGCAGGGAAAGACGACCTCAACTGTGACGATCCATGGGTGTTTCCGCTGGAAATCGGCATTCTGGAAACGACGGAAGCGGAGAAGCTACGCAGCGGTCTCCTCGCGCAAGTTGCGCCCCCCAATACGGACTATTTTCAACGCCCCTACGGCGAACGGGGCGAGGTGCCGGATTGGTGGTTCAGAGCGAAGTTCTTTAGTAAGAAGTATCCTTGGG
>BNUD01000266.1 GCA_025997095.1 Betaproteobacteria bacterium
ATCCCTGAATGCGATCATTGCCGCTGGCGCCGTTCAGGGTGTTATTGGCGGCGGTGCCGATGATCTCGTTGTAAGTAATGGCGGTGTTGATTCGGAGCGCCAGATTCTGGCTGGCGGATAAACCCTGTGGGTCAGTGGCAATCACTTTGAGGGATAGGTCGCCCACATCGCCATGAGCGGGGGTGCCGGAAAGCGTGCGGGTGGCGGGGTCGAAGGTGAGCCACTCCGGTAACGCCGTGCCGTCGGCTTGCGTAACGGCGTAGACAAGTTCGTCACCGTCCGGGTCGGTAAAGAGGCTTTCAGGCAGGAGGTAGCTAAAAATCTGGTCTTGCTTGCCGCTTTGGGCTTGGGCGAGTTCATTAATTTCCGGGGCTTGGTTGGCAGGCAGGACAGGCTCGACTTTCAAACCAAACGTTTGACTGGCGCTCAAGCCTTCGGGGTCGATTGCCGTGACTTTCAGATTCAAATTGCCAAGGGTTGTGTTGTCCGGCGTACCCGACAAGGTACGAGTAATCGCATTAAAAGTCAGCCAGTTCGGTAGCGCCGTGTCATTGGCTTGGGTGACGACATAACCGAGTTCATCATCGTCCGGGTCAGTAAACAAATGCGCGGGAATCACCCAGGTAAAAACATCGTTTTGTTGCACGGTTTGCGCCGGAATACTGCCGTTAACTTCGGGGGCGTCGTTAACGTTTTCGATGGTCAGATCAAAGGTCTGACTGGCAGACAAACCTTCTGGATCGGTGGCGGTAACTCTGATCTTCAGGTCGCCCACATCCTCATTGGCAGGTGTGCCGGAAAGCGTACGGGTGGCTGGATTGAAGGAGAGCCAATTCGGTAGCGTCGTGCCATTGGCTTGGGTGACTGCAAAACCCAGCGCATCGCCATCCGGGTCGATAAAGAGCGTCGCGGGCAGAACACAGGTAAAGAGTTCGTCCTGTTTTCCGCTTTGCGCTTCAAGGCTGCCTACAATTTCAGGGGCATGATTCGTGGGCGTTGGCGGTTTGTTTGGATCATAGAGGGGCAGGGTCAAACCGAGAATGCCATCGCTGAAGTGTTCAATGACAATATCTCCCAAGCCGGAAGCAATTTGAATCGTCAGGGTGTCGCCATCAAGCCGTAGAAGCGTTTGAATATCCGCAGTTTCCCAAAAGTTTTCTGCGACAGGAATAAACTGAATTTGCTCCAGCGGAACACCATCAAAAATGAGCCGGTCTTCCTCGCTGGCGTCCTTGATGGTACTGCGATCGCTGTGGATTACCAGGTTTTCACGGCTGAAGTAGAAGGTGTCCGCGCCCTCTCCGCCTGTCAGGGTATCTGTCCCCCGGTTGCCGTAAAAATTGTCCGCG
>BNUD01000267.1 GCA_025997095.1 Betaproteobacteria bacterium
GGCAGCAGAGCCACACCCGAAGAACTACCTTCGTCGAGCTATAGGGGTCGTTCTCTGTTTCTCTCCGCTTGCGTTGCTTCTCACCTCGACCATTGCGGCATTTGCGGGCAGCGAGCGGCATCCGTTCGCTGCGGTGGGCTTTATCATCGTGGCTCTGTTCTTCGCTGTTCTCAACTTCTATCTGTCATTCATCCGTCCTTGGAGGCTACTACGCCAGCATGGCAGCCTTGAGGGTATTCCTCATGTTTCTGGCTTTCCGATCATTGGCACGATCCTCGTTTTACTCGGCGGCGTATTCGGTTTCGGAGCCATTGGCACCGCATTACTTGGTATCGTAGCTCTTGCGTTCGACACTGGTGGAGCACCGTGGTTTCTCATCGCCACATGGCGCGATTCATCACTTTGGGATTCTCCGCAATGAAACCGGAAGCGCCTAACCATGCGATGCAGTGTCAGTGTTCCTGGTCGCGCAAGTTGTCCGTACTTGCTGGTCGTGTTGCAGCACAGTGGGCGTAGGTTGGGTAAGCCGCAGGCGCAACCCGACATTGGCGATTCATCGCGCGCAACCTGCCAGATACCGGACGGATGACCAGATTGACGGATAAGTGTTGGGTTACGCTACGCTTACCCAACCTGCGCTCCTCGCTTTTGACGCAGTGGTTGTTTGGTATTCGCGGGGGTTTGGGGTTTGTGGGTCGGGCACGTTTCATGTACCCGACATCAGCCTTACCCGACGGACTACTTGTGGTTTGTCGCAACCTTATTATTCATGCGTAATGCCCAATGCACGCAAACACAACCGAACAAAAAGAAAAATCCGACCTTCCCCCAAATACCAAACAGGTCGAAAAGCAAGTTCCAAAACCAGGCATGACGACCTGTAGCAGGAAACTTGGACGGAGAAAAATACGAATTAACCGACATCAAAAATGACGCGACAGCCATCACTCCAAAGAAAATACGCGTTTGTCGAGGTGTTGCCGGAGTAATCTTGAGTCCCATAAGCCTTATCCTTTCGTTGAAAAACCAACCACAGATCGTTGTGCAGGTTGGGTAAGCGCAGCGCAACCCAGGGCAATTGCATGAATGCTAATGAAATCACCAATACCGCTTTTCGTGAGGCACGGCTGTAGGGGCACGGCGCGCCGTGCCCCTACAGCCCTTTTCACTCCCTCTCCCCTTGTGGGAGAGGGCTGGCAGCGATTCAGCACGGAACTACGCTTGCACATGCTGAACCATACCCCTCTTCCGCGCTTTTACGTAAATTCGCGGGGCACCTCGCCTCCGCGCCCCGCCCAATTCCCTGCATGGAATTGGGCGTTCGACGGCTCGAAGCATTCGCTTCGAGA
>BNUD01000268.1 GCA_025997095.1 Betaproteobacteria bacterium
CGTAGGGGCACGGCGTGCCGTGCCCCGGTGCGTCAAAAGCGAGGAGCAGAGCGATGCGGTAATCCAGATATCAGGAATCAGGGATCAGGGATCAGGTGACAGATGTCAGTACTTTCTGAAGGCAAAGCCTCCCCTGATGACTGTCACCTGACATCTGGCTCTGCGTGCGGTTGCCCTGTTTCATCTGGGGCAAGGTCGCGCCAGATGCCGTTTATATGGCCTTGAATCGGATGGAAATTCGTTTTGTAGGTCATTTTGCGGGTTTGCCGTATCCAGTAGCCGAGATAGAGGTAGGGCAGGTTGAGTCGCTGGCAGAGGCGGGCTTGCCAGAGAATGTTGTAGGTGCCGTAAGACGCGCCCGGCACATCCGGGTCGAAGAAGGTGTAGACCGAGGAGATGCCGTCATCCAGCATGTCGATGACGCTGACCATACGCAGGACGCCGTTTTCCATGAATTCCATCAAGCGGGTTTCCATCGGGCTTGCGAGCAGGAATTGACTGTATTGCTCGTCGCTGTCTTCGTCCATGCCCCCGCCGGAATGACGTCCGGACTGGTAGCGGGCATAGAGGCGGTAATGCGCCTCGTCATAGAGTAGCGGGCGTTCGCGCGCTTCCAGATGGGCGTGGCGCTGTTGCGCGCGGCGTTGGCTGCGCGAAAGTTCCAGACGGTCGACGGGCAGACGCACGGGCACGCAGGCATGGCAGGTGTCGCAGTGGGGGCAATAGATGAACGGCCCGCTGCGGCGAAAACCGGAGCGAATCAACTGGCTGTAAATGGCGGCGTCGATAAGGTGCACGGGCGTGGCGACCTGCGAGCGCGCCATGCGGTCGGGCAGGTAGCTGCACACATAGGGCGCGGTGCTGTAAAACTGCAAGAGCGAGAAGGGCAGGCGGGCGTCGTCGGGCAAGGTCATTGCGGATTTCCCCAGAGCTGGGCGGCGGCATCGGCAGACCAGAGCGCTGGCGCTGCGTCTTGCGTCAGATTTGTTAGCCGCGTGATAAATTCCGAACGAGGAATCTCGCGTGCGCCCAGAGAAGCCAGATGTGCGGTTTTCATCTGACAGTCAATGAGTCCGAATCCCCGTGCGCGTAAAAAGCGCACCAGATGGGCGAAGGCGATTTTGGAAGCGTCGCGGCGGTGCGCGAACATGGATTCGCCATAAAACATGCGCCCGATGGCGACGCCGTACAGACCGCCCGCCAGTTCGCCGTCCATCCAGGTTTCCACCGAATGCGCCCACCCCGCGCCATGCAGGGCGCAATAGGCGGCGGCAATGTCGTCGGTAATCCAGGTGCCGTCCTGCTCCCGGCGGGGCGTTTGGGCGCAGGCGTGCATCACTTGC
>BNUD01000269.1 GCA_025997095.1 Betaproteobacteria bacterium
GGCGCAAAGATTGGCGCTCAAAGCGGCGCGGGTGAGGGGGCGTTTTGCGCGGGCTGTCTTGCCGACTTGCCGGTTTTGCAGGCGGCGCATTGTCCCGATTGTCTGATTGCGACCGCACACGGCGAACGCTGCGGCGCGTGTCTTGCCCGTGCGCCCGATTTTGACCATGCCCATGCCCTGTATCGCTACGAATTCCCCATGAACCGCCTGATTCACGCCCTGAAATATCACGCCCGCTTCGCCCCTGCGCGTACCTGGGGCTTGATGCTGGCAGGAGAGACGGCGGATTTTCCGGCGGACTGCGTGCTGCCCCTGCCCCTGCATCCCGAACGCATCAAGGAGCGCGGCTACAATCAGGCCTTGGAAATCGCCCGCCACTGCGCCCACGCGCGCCGTCTGCCGCTGGACGTTGGCAGCCTGCAAAAAACCCGCGCCACGCCGCCGCAATCCAGCTTGAGCCTGAAAGCGCGCCAACGAAACCTGAAAGGCGCGTTCAGTTGCCAAAGCGATTTCTCCGGTCGCCACCTGCTCCTCATCGACGACGTACTCACCACCGGCGCCACCGCCAACGAAGCCGCCCGCGTACTGAAATTGCATGGCGCGGCAAGCGTGGGAATTGCGGTAGTGGCGCGCACGCCGAAACATTAGGGTAATGATGAATCGCCCCTGCGAAAACCGCAAACCCCTCCCTCAGTTCCTTTTCAGCAGGTTCAGGCAGGGCGCTTCTCCATCCTGTAAACTTCTCCCTCTTTGTCCACCGGGAAACCCGTGTTTGCCATCGTCCTTTTCGAGCCGGAAATTCCGCCCAATACCGGCAATATCATTCGCCTCTGCGCCAATACGGGTGTGAAATTGCATCTGGTGGAGCCTTTGGGTTTTCAGTTGGAAGACAAGGCGTTGCGCCGCGCGGGGCTGGATTATCACGAGTATGCCGAGGTGCGCCGCCACGCAAACTGGGCGGCTTGTCGGGCGGCATTGGACGGACGGCGGTTTTTTGCGATGACGACCAAGGCGGCGCGTTGTTATGGCGACGCGGCGTTTTTGCCGGACGATGTGTTCGTCTTTGGACCGGAATCACGCGGGCTGCCTGCCGAGATTCTGGCGCAGTTCCCGCCCGAACAACGCTTGCGCCTGCCCATGCGTCCCGACAATCGCAGCCTGAATCTTTCCAACGCGGCGGCGGTCATGGTGTTTGAGGCGTGGCGGCAGCAGGGGTTTAAGGGGGGAGTGTAGGGGTTTTTCTCCTCCCCTCGCCCCTTCCCTCTGAGTCAGAATAGTTGTCGCCTCGTTAGAATCATCAATCCGAGGGCGATACAGGAAG
>BNUD01000270.1 GCA_025997095.1 Betaproteobacteria bacterium
TGTTGGCGGGCGTTGTAGGTGGAACGGGTCTTTCCGCCTTCAAAGTCGGTATGGGCCATCACTTGTCCGCGCGGGGTGTATTCCCAACGTTCGGTGTCGCCCGCACGGTTGATGTGTTGGGTGGGCACAGCAACGCCTTGCGCGGTTCCGGCGAACAGGAAAACCGCAATCAGCACCAGAATCATGGCAGATAAAATCCGACATGAAACGGTGAATGATTTATGCGAAAGGCGTTGAAAAGTTTTCATGTAAAAATGCCAAACAACTGGTTTTGAAAGGTGAAAAACATTCGTCATTCTATCATCAGCAATGCGTGTTGCGTAGGGCGGATGGTGGAAGGCGCTTCGCTTTTCCACCCTACATGTCCGCGCTATGTTTGCTGAATGATTAGTCTAAAAAATCGTCTTGTTCAAGATAATAAATTGCAGCCTCTATTAAATCATCGCGAGATGATTCTGGATGATGTTCCAGTTTGTTGATAATAATACCTTCGAAGGTTTGGGTTTCAAGCCAATTCGCCAAGGTGGCATAGCTCTCTTCTTCTTCATCATCATTTTCTGGGACATAAAAAGTACCAGTTAATATATCTTCTCTGGAATTATTAATAAATCCCCGTTTAGTGAATATCCACCATACACCAAGGTCTTTGTAAACTTTCAATAATTCATCGAAACCATGAAACGTTTTCATTTGTTTTCTCCTTTGTTAACAAGAGTGACGACGACCAGTTCCGCCGCCCCATTTGTTTCTGCCACCAGATCCATCGGGATGATAGATTTTATGGAATTTTCTATGATCCTTGAAATCAACCAACTTCAGCGATCCAGGACGATCTCCATGATGCCATGTCATTCCTTTGGGAGACGATCCCTTAAATTCACCGTGAGCATTTGGTTTGACATGTTCAGCAACACCAGGGTATTTTGTTTGCATTTCGCGCCTAAATGCAGAGTCTTTTTGCATTCTTTCATATACTGACTTATTAGCTCGCTTGAAGTGCTCTGGGTCAGTCATTTTATATTCAGACGAGTCTAATGTGTGTTCATGGAACACATGGTATTTGCCTAATCCGCGCTCTCCTTCACCTGCATACCACCCCCACGGATCAATCCAATTCCATGCATTAGGCGCATACTGATAAAGATTCAACCCCCCTTGCAGGTTAATCGGGTCAGGCGAGATGAATCGTCCACAACCGGGGTCGTAGTAGCGGAAGGTATTGTAATGCAATCCCGTTTCAGCATCAAAGTATTGCCCCTGAAACCGCAAGGCGCAATCGGTGCGCTGTTCGGCTTCTTCGTCCCTGTTCAACACCAGTT
>BNUD01000271.1 GCA_025997095.1 Betaproteobacteria bacterium
TACCACCCTCATCAACCTCTGGCCTCGGAAAAACTTGAATGGTTTGTGCCCCCTTGATATGATCCCCGTCCCCTCTTAACGCATGTCAACAGCATCGCCTTTATGCACTTATGCGTTGAGCGCGGCAGATAAGACCTGTTATCAAAAACTTCTGCTTTTATTGTTTTTTCTATGACATGAACTCTATAGACAGGCGGAAGCGTCATCTTCTCCTGGTAATATTTATTAAATCCGTCAACAATCTCGCCTGGGTTTTTAAACTGCGGATCAAAGTGGTTGGAAAATATCGAAACCAAGCAATCGTTTTTTGCTCCTGACTCAATACAATCAATATATTGCTTTTCAAAAGCATCCTTATCCTCAATCGGCACAGGCTCACTCGCCATTGCCGCGATGGTGAAAAGCAACCCAACAACAAACCCCAGAACGTACTTGAATTTTGCTTGCATCTTTTTACTCCTCATGACCATGCGAAAAATTTGATTTGCAAATCCTAAGTAGTTCCGTTCATCCTGTCAAGCACGAATGTTTTATATTAATCCGGCAATCGAATACGCCGTCTGGTGCACGACGATGGCATTTGGTAGAGCGGGGTCGAAGAGCGCCCCAGACTGATGACAAACCCCCGCGTCAAAAGCGAGGAGCGCAGCGACGCGGCAATCTTGGCGACCAAAGAGATTGCCACGTCGCTATGCTCCTCGCAATGACGGCAAGCGTAGTTTCTCGTTGGGTGGCAGCGGGTTTCGACGAAACGAAGCGACGGCAAAAGCGAAGCGCCTTCCACCACCCGACTGACCAGCACGAGCAGCAGCCACCCTACGCGCTCCGTGAGAAGGAGTAGATTTTCCATTTGCCATGATGCAACCTCCAAAAGTCAAGAATTGACAAGCAAGCTACTTTTTTGCCTTGTTTGACATAGACGGCATATCTAGAAGTCGGCGTAAAAATTCCTCTGAAACGTTAAGGGCACCTCGAATAACCCCTCCTCTGAAAATTCTGTGCCATAAGATTCAATCACTTATGTTCGGAAAAATCTAGAAATTGGTAGTTTTTCGAGGTGCCCTTAAGAGAAAATTCATACACATACCATTTTTCTTTTTGACTTCTAACAGGATGTTGATTTTCCCATCCTCACCTTCGGTTATCGCCTTCGTGGGGCGAAGAAAAAAGTCTGTCGGAAGACTTATCTGGTCTGGAAGGTGAATTCCAGGCTGTTTTTAAGCGTTTTTCACGGTTTTTTCAAGTTTTGAACGCCTTTCGGCAGCCACCAGACACACTTCTCCTATGTCGGATTCAAACGCCAGCCCCAAAGC
>BNUD01000272.1 GCA_025997095.1 Betaproteobacteria bacterium
GACAACCGGAATTCCGGGATGTATTGCGCATTGGCGATGGAGACGACATCCGCTATGTCGCCATCGGCAAGCAACCCGAAACCGAAGCGGCAGCGACAAGCGATACCGACACGCCCACAGGCAAACCCCGCCAACTGTGGCAAATTGCCGCCGTCGCCCTCACCCTGACCGCCGCCGCGACCGTTCTTCGACAAATCCGCAGCAGAGCAAAAGCACAGACCGCCCGATTCACGACGCTGACAGAAACCGCGCCCTTTGCCGCAGCCCTTGCGCCAAAAACGCACGAAGGCGCATTTTTTACGCTGGAACAATTGGGCGACGATAGTGAACTGCGTATCCTGAATGAACCCACGCAGGGTAAGCTGACGAAGGGCGAGGCGAGCTACACCTATCAACCCGATAATGAAACCGGAAACAGCGCAGAGCGAGAAGACCGCTTCACCTACGCCACAGAAACCGGAACAGGCAATATCACCCTGCACTTGCAAAGCGCAAACGGTCTCCCGCAAATCGCCCATGTCGAACACGACGCAAAGCCGAATGACTACGCGCCCGTCCGACTGACCGTTAAAGCCAGCAGGGAAGCGCCTACGCTGCTTATTACCGATCCGGTGGCGAATGAAGGAAATAGTGGACAGGTTATTTCCTTGCCAAGACTTCAGAGCGCGCCGCACGAGCAAACCGCGACCACCACCTTGAGCCTCACCCTTGCCGGATTCCCGCAAAGCAGTACCGTCAGCGATGGTGTTCACCGAACTCATCTCACGGATAGCGAACCCGTCGATGTAACCCAATGGAACCTGAACACGCTCACCTTCCTGCCTCCGGCAAACTTCAGCGGCAGCTTCACCCTGAGCATCCGCGTGACCGAAAGCCAGGAAGACCAAGCCGATGCCAGTACATCAGTCAGCATCAAGGTCAGTGCCGACACCGGCAATGGCAAGCAACGCCCCATCGCAAGAAGTGCAGGCACAAGCAATACCTCGTCCCGCAGCGCTGAAACGGTCAGCGCCAAGGTAGGCACTGTCACCGTGCATGCCTCGCTCCCCGAAGCCAAGCCACAGGAAGAAGAACCCCGTTACCTCGTTCTGAATCTGGCTTCCAATAGGGCAAATCAGGCAAATCAACGCCCCAGCCGCGACCCCAAACCGATCATCAACTGGTCAGGCAAAGCGCCCGACTTTGAAACCGGCAGCATGAGCTGGGTAAGCCATTTATTTGCCAACACAAAAGACAAGGTTCGCAGCCTTGCGGAAAGAACCGGGCTGCGCTTCAAGATGGAGGAGCGGTGAGCGC
>BNUD01000273.1 GCA_025997095.1 Betaproteobacteria bacterium
GCTCGATGGCGGAAGGCGCTCGCAGACGTTCGATGAGGCGGTGCAGTATCTCGCTCAGGTTCAGGTCGAGTAACAGACGGGGCAGGTAATGGCGCAGACTCTTCATGACCAGGGTTCGATTAAGCCGGCACCACCATCCCTTTTTATCGGCTTCTGGCGTATGGATACACGCTTCTTCGGGGCGTACTGCCAAAGCCAGCGCCGCAGCGCAGTTGGCTCGCGTCAAGGTGGCATAAAAATCCTGCTCCACCGTATATGGCAGGATGCCGCTCCAGTTCTCAACCTGCAAACGCGCCTTGATAAGCTTGAATGCTTCTTCAATTCGCCAGCGGCTGCGGTAAAGATCGGCAAAGTCATTGGGCGTATGCGCGGCATCCAGAATATTCGTCACCAGCACAAGAAACGCTCCATTGGGTAGATCGACACGAACCAAGCGCAACGGGAGCGGATGTCTGGAGGCGCCCAAATCGACTTGAACATCCTCTTGATGGTTTTCTGTAAATTGCTTGACCTGCGACCAGCTTGAATTGATGCGGGCGCAAAAGGCTATCTTGCGATCACACAGCTGCTGAAACAGCTCGCGTGAAGGATAGCCACGATCCATCACCAGCAGATCATCGGGATTGAGTTTATCCAGATGAGCTTCCACCAGACTTCGTTCTTCCTGAGCGTATCCGCCAATCGTGGCATCCACAAAGGCGCCCCGCGCGACGTCCAGAAGGGCTGAGGCGCGTGCCAGAGGGCGAAACTTGCCGCAAGAGGTATGCATCCCGCCGAAGTAAGTCACACATTCAGGGACATCGGGCACACGCAAAGTTGTACCATCCAGCGCCACGACCCGGCGACCGTGCCAGAGCGGGATGTCGCTCTGCTCTGTAAAGCATCTGGCGCTATAGCCGAGCAGGTCACGCAGGGCTTCGGGACGCAGCAGCTTTCTGGCTTGGCAGACGGCGCTTTTGGTGGGCGGATGAATCTCATCCTGCTTCAAGGCGTGATCGAAAAAAGCATCCAGTTCGGTTTGCAAACCCGCACGCGGGGCGTTAAGCAGAAAGGCGGTCAAATACGCCAGCGGCAATTTACGTTTACGGGTAAATGCAGTTTCTTTCGCCTTGGCGCGGATGGCGAAAGATTCGGAGCGCACATAGGCTCCGATGGACTCAAATATGGCGTTGACATTGCGGGGTCATGATTGGCTTTCAGTGATGGCTTTACAGGACTAATTATACCGTAAATTATTGATTTTGTGGGTTATTTTTGCTAACTTAATGGTATTG
>BNUD01000274.1 GCA_025997095.1 Betaproteobacteria bacterium
TTCTTTTGGCTGGCAATGTCAATCCGCCCCATCGCCCATGCCTGACCTTGCAGGGCAATGCAGCCGCTTAGTGCCAAGAGGCTGAGGCGAGAAAGCAGAGAGTGGTGGGAGGGTCGCGTCATGGGGGGAGTATAGCGGGATTCATTTCGTTGTAGGTTATGCCGGTTGATCGGCAGAATGGTGGAAGGCGCTTCGCTTTTCCACCCTACATGTCCGGGCTACTGCGCTTTTATTCAACCTGAAGCTCAAATGAATGGGCGATAATATCCCAGCTAACAAAAGCATTTGGCTCTTCTAACGACCCTTCAAATGGATATACCTTCAAAACCTCTCCCGTCAGAGGAAGGTTTACATCCTCAATCACATACATATCCTTGAATCCGTCAGGTCTCATCGGATCACCAATGTACTCTGTCATTTTACGTCTCGATAAAAAAACCCCCTTAAAAACCAATAGACCATCAACCACACACCCAAGAGCAGAATGTTGCCGAATAGCCTTATCGTTTCCATCTTCAATAAGTGGATGCACACCCTGCGCCGAGCCCTTTATAGGCAAGTCCCTGACAGGAATCGTCATGACTTGCCCGGATGATGTTGCTATGGGCTGTCCAATCACCGTTGGAGCGCCAAAGCTCGCTTCAGTGAAGTGAAAGCACTCAAAATATTCTGGAAATGACCGCATAACTAGCGCACCTTTTCCAGAATTGTTGTGTTCATATTTACAGTCGGCAATGGCTTGCCACTTGTAAAAGTGAATGCCTGATTTTTGAATTGAGGCAACAGCTGCCCCGGTTGCTGTACCACGCGAAGACCAAGACTATCCAACACCGAAGCACTTGGAAGCTGTGCAAACCGATTATTTGTCGTGGCATTAATAATAATCTGCCCTCCGGGCTTCAAGGCACTTGCAGATTCTGGTAGCCAATGCATGATGCTTTGTGCTTCTCTTTCAAACCCCAAAAAATAAGGATTGCTTGCAATAATCTGGTCAACACTTCCCGGCGCGAACGGCAATTTGGTAGTCGAGGCTCTAACTCCCTGACCCGCAATGATGTCCACATTGATGGCTCCGGGCACTTGCGATATCCTCCCTCCAAACAAATCGAGAACTACAGGGCCTCCCCCCTTTGCGGCATTCACTGTCTGGGTGACTACACCAGTTGTGACAGTAGCGACTTCCGCTGCCCTAAAAAGTCCCCAAATTTTGTTTATAAGAGAAATGGCAGGAGTAGTACCTAACAGTACTGCGTCAAGTATCAATCCATCCCGAA
>BNUD01000275.1 GCA_025997095.1 Betaproteobacteria bacterium
GGCCTTGTGTAGCGGGTTCGGAGATTCTTGAATTTCCCGCAGGGACTGGTTTTGTAGCAACTTGGCGATCAATCCGCAGCCACCGTCCAGAATAAAGACCTCGAAGAAGCCGGCTCGGGTTCTGGAGAATGCTTGGAAGGCTGGAGTCGCCGCCATCAGCGCGATACGCCAACTGTTGTCCTCCCGTTTAATATGCGGCTCCATCGTGTACCAAGTGCTCGGGGCCTGGCCCAGGCGGCCTTCCCGGTACCGGACATAGACACCCGCGAGTCCTCTGTTCGATTCGTACGCATGCTCCGCGATGTTGTGCAAGGTCTCACGCAGTAGGATCTGCAAGCGATAGAGCAGGCCTCCATGAGCCCAGGACGGAACCTTGTCCATCACCACCGGGTGGATGCGGGTCTGGATGGTTCGCCGAACCCATTGATCGATGCCTTCGAGAATTTCCGCAGTAGAGGCGGACTGTTCCATGTCGAGAGCCAACAATATAGCGGGCACACAGGTACTCTCCTCAAACGCGAGCGCGGCGTGGAGTTCCCGAAATTCGTGGATTCGCTCGGCCGGACACGGATCCGTGCCGATACTGGTTTGTCGACTTCGCTGTAAAGGCTGTGGCAACCCCTCCAGCCCTGTGACCGACTGGAATCTGGTGAACAGATCCAAGAAGCCTTCGCGTGCCATGAACTTCAGTAGCCGTTTCACCGCTAGGTCATCCTGCTGAAGACCAGGCAGGATCACTTGAACCTCACCACCCTTTGCCTCGAAATTGGCAAGGCTGAGTGCTAAAGAGAGCAAGGGTAACGGGTCCGCCCAGCGGCAAAGTTGTAGATCAATCACACAGGTGAGGATGTCTTGGTCCTGCCATTGGCGTTCATCCAAGCCAACCTGAAGGTTGCCGAACCAGGCCGCCCAAGACCGCTCATTCAGATCGTCCGCAGCAACGAGAGTCAGTACCCCATCGTCCCACAAAATCTTGAATGGCTTTGAAAAAAGAGGCTTTTGTGATGAATTGGCCAGCCTCGGTTCATCCACAGTACTCATGTTGTATCCAGACTCAATATATTGGCGGGACTATACCATCAAGGGAAAAGATTTTGCTCTTTTACAAGAGCTATTCAAGATTTTGTGGGACGATGGGGTACTGACTCTCGTTGCTGCGCTTCGTCCCTTTGAAGTCCACTGTCGGATTCTTCTTCCCGCCTTCCGGGGGATTGTCCGATCCGTCACGCGCTCGAAAGCTCTTCTGTGACGCCCACGCCTCTATCAGCGTCCC
>BNUD01000276.1 GCA_025997095.1 Betaproteobacteria bacterium
AGACCGTATAGAACTCTCTCCAGAAATTGCAAGGTTGCCCGACATGCAAGGCTCTGGCGCGGTACGGGATTTACGCGAAGCCGCGCAAGGTTCAAGCAGTCTGGCGAGCCAGTTGCAATCACTTGCCAACATAGATGATCACCAAATGAGCAGCGGGCTTGTATTCGCAAGCAATGACGAAATGTTTTACTCAAATATAAAATGTGCTTGACAAAGTTGAGACATGTCTTATAGAATCATTGTAATGACGACCAACTTGGTATAGTCGAGTATGAAAGGTGACTCAATGAAACCAACACAAAGTAAAGGCTTGGATACGAATAATGTAGACAAGAGAAAAATAGGGAAAAAATTGTCGATTTTTATCGGATTGGGCTTATTGATTATATCAATAATCAGTGCAGTTACGGGAAATTGGATTCCGTCACATGGTAAATGGCGTTGGGTCGGCGAAATTCTGATTGGAATTTTTGGTAAATATGGATACATCAGCTTTGAATTTGTTCTTGGTGTGTTTTTAGTTTTTCTCGGATTAACCATGAAAGGAGATGAAAGAAAATGATAGTTATCTTTTTTAAAGGTGGGCATGTTGTTGCCGATGGCGGGAGTTTAGCCATACAGATCGGAGACAAGATTATAAAGAATACAGATAATCTTGCGCCAGTTTTGGAGAGGTATGACTTACTGGGCGATCTAATATCTGCTGGGCAAGATTTTGAATCTGGTTGGACAGGAGATAATATTGGAGCTTGGAATGATTTTTGTAAGGATGTAACTACTATTGCGGCTGGAACAGCTGTTGGTATATTGACAGCCCCATTCGGGCCAACAGTTGCTGTGAGCGCGGATATACTGGCATCAACTATTACGGGGTTTGTCTATGATGCGGGAAATGAACTTGGAGAATGGCTTGGTGAAAAGGGATGGCTTGATCCTGCTTTCGATGTTGCTACAGATTTTTCTGATTTTTTGAATGACCTTGGCGAATGGCTAGGTGAAAAAGGCTGGCTTGATCCTGCATTCGAAAATTCTGAAGTCGCATGGTTTCCGTTATGGTTTCCATTCTTTATGGCAAATAAAATACTTTCGGACTCGAACAACTTTTTCCTCAACGCCCGTTCCTGGCTCCTTCCCAGCGACCCGTTGGCGCTTGACCTTGACGGTGACGGCATAGAAACGATTGGCATTGGCAGCACTGTCATCAAATTCGACCACAACGCCGATGGTATCAAGACTGGCACCGGTTGGCTGAAGCCCGATGATGGTTTTC
>BNUD01000277.1 GCA_025997095.1 Betaproteobacteria bacterium
TTATAATTAAACTCAAGCGGACGAGCATAAGACTGAACTACAAACGCGGATTGTTTACACGTAAAACATCTTGAGTTGGAAAGACGTATTGAAGATCTTACAAAAGCACAGGAACAGGCAGTTGCTAAGGCAGTTGCTGATGCGGTTGCTAAGGAAAGATAAGAAGCTCGGAAGGCAATTAGAGAAACTCGGAAGGCACAGGAAGAAGCTGAGAGGATAAAGAAAGAAACTGAGCAGGAGCGGACAATACAAGAGCTAAATGCTGGGAAACCTAAACATTTTGTTACTGTGACACGGGATGGAAAGCCTATTAGTAGACTCCAAGAAGAAGACGAGGATTACTGATGACTAAAAGACTAAAAAAAACACTTTCTCGCTGTGTGCGCCATCGGTTAGATCAATATAGAATGATATGGCGCACAAGAGAGAGCAAGGCAATGATAATAGTGATAGCGTGTAACTTAACTTAATGTAAGTTATAGCCAAACCATTTAAAATTGCACCATCTTGCAGCTTAAGGAGTGGAGTATACTTCTTCACACATTTTCCTGTTCTTTATGATATAGTTTAGAACGTGACCACATAGAAAGCAAAGGAGGAAAGAACGATGAAAAAAACAACAGGGTTAATAACGATAATAGTAGGATTGATAATAAGCTCCTGCGATAAAAAGAATGCTGTACTTGTAAACAGAAGGACTGCTACTCCAGAGAAAGTAGAAGAAATAAACGAAGCAGAAAGAACAAAAGCAGAAGTAATCAAAGAAGCACAAAGAGCAAAAGCAAAAGCACAAGAAGAGGCAAAACAAGAAAAAGAAAAAGCAGAAGAAGCACAACGAAAAAGAGAAGCACAAGAAAAAGAAAGATTAAGAATAGCAGCAGAAGAAGCACTAGTAAAACAAGAAAAAGAAAAAGCAGAAGCAAAAGCAAAACAAGAAGCAGAAGAAAAAGCAAAAGAAGAAGAAAGAATAAGATTAGAAAAAGAAAAAGAAAAAGCAGAAGCACTAGCAAAACAAGAAGAAGAAAGAGTAAGAGAAGAAGCAGCACTAGCACAAGCAGAATGCGAGGGTTTGGAAGAATTGTTTGACGAAACTAAGGGGGTAGAGGAGTTTTATTAGAATAGAAGAATAAGTCAAATGAAAAAAGCAGAGGAGCGAAAGAAGGTATTATTGGCTGAGTATTTGGCTATACATCCTGATTCATATTATTCTGGAGATCCGATAATGGCACAGGAGAAAGCTGATTGTTTGTACAAGTGGGAACAGGAG
>BNUD01000278.1 GCA_025997095.1 Betaproteobacteria bacterium
GGTGGTCGCCGGATCATTAAAAAAAAAAAACAAGAAGAAAAAGAGACATACAATAACAGTTGGTAGTAGTTAAATCAAAAGTGGTTTAGCGAACATCATAATAGACATACACTAGACCTCTTGCATAACTAAGTATTAAATTTAGGATTACAAATACCTGAAACCCAAGTTAAATCGCAGTCCAAAGCGTCTTTTACGGTTTCTATATCTATTCTGTACTATCTGCACTTATGGATACATACTACATCTTTGAACCTTTTAACAAATCTTTTGATATTTTCCACTATAATCCTTTTTGATGAAATCTCCCTATTTAACTCTTTATCTTCTTTTGTCAGCTTTTTAGTGTTTCTTTGATCTCTTTTTTTAAAACCAGTGTGTTTGTATGTATTTTGCCTAAGGCCTACTAAATTGTATCTGCCATGTATCTTATTGTCTTTCTTTGCATAAATACATGCCTACTAAAATAAACTAAAATCGTGCTCCTTGCCCTATTATCGCTGTGCATATTACTTGCTTGCCTTTAATTTAACTACTACCAACGGTTATTGTATGTCTATTATTCTTTTCGCTTTCGCCACTTTCGCTGTTTTTTTAGGTCTTTGTATCAATCTCTAGCATAATCACTGCTACTTCTACTTCTAGCGCTTTGTTTATCAATACCTATTCCCATCTAGTATATTCCCCCACTACTCATTAATGCTTCTTGTGCATACCCTATGTCTATATCCACAACTTTTGCTGACATTGTAGCTGTCTCTTGTGATAATATGTCCGAATGTTCTATCGTCCTATAGGCACAACTTTTGCTGATATTGTAGCTATCTCTTGTGACAATATGTTTGGGTATTGCCCTAAAGTATTCAAAACATCATCTTTACAATATTCTCTGTACTCAATTTTCTCTTTGCTCACCTGTCTTCCTCCTTTTCTTTTCTTACTCCTTGCTATCCTTACTGTTTTGTCAAACGTCCCTTTCTTTACTCCCATTAATCGCCTAAACCCATTCCATCTGACCCGCTTGCTTTCTTTTTCTGTTTCATAGTACTTCTATTGTACTTTTATATATTAGTTATGCAAGAGGTCTATTGTAAAACTGAACAATACGGATAGGGGAGATTATACTTTATGCTACCATGTTTTCTTAAAACGATGGTAAATAAGTAGCAATAACAAAATTATTAATACACTTATTTATAAATTATCCTTAAGAAACTTAGCAATACGTTCATTGCTCTCTCTTTCTTCTTTCCGCATCTG
>BNUD01000279.1 GCA_025997095.1 Betaproteobacteria bacterium
CCGCCGCATGTGTCGCGCCCACTGCCGACGCCCCCGCCGCCATTGCTTTCGCCGACCTGGGTCTTGCGCCCGAATTGTTGAAAGCCGTCGTTGATTCCGGCTATACCATTCCCACGCCCATTCAGGCGAAAGCCATTCCGCTCATCTTGTCCGGGCGCGACATCATGGGCGGCGCGCAGACCGGCACGGGCAAGACCGCCGCCTTTACCTTGCCCATCCTGCAACGCATGTTGCCCTTCGCCAGTTCCAGCTCCTCGCCCGCCCGCCATCCGGTGCGGGCGTTGATTCTCGCGCCGACGCGGGAACTCGCCTTGCAGGTCTTTGAATCGGTCAGGTCTTACAGCAAATACACGCCGCTGCGCGCCATGTGCGCTTTCGGCGGCGTGGATATTCGACCGCAGACCGCTGAATTGAAACGCGGGGTGGAAATTCTGGTCGCTACGCCGGGGCGTCTGCTCGACCATGTGGAGCAAAAAAGCGTCCATTTCAATGCCGTGCAGGCGCTGGTGCTGGACGAAGCCGACCGGATGCTGGACATGGGGTTCATCCCCGACATCAAGCGGATTCTGGCGATGCTGCCCGCCGCGCGGCAAAGTCTGCTCTTTTCCGCCACCTTCTCCGACGACATCAAGCGGCTGGCGGATTCCATGCTGAAAGCGCCGACCTTGGTCGAAGTCGCCCGCCGCAATCAGGTTTCGGAAACCATCCTGCACCGCGTTTATCCGGTCGCTGAACACGACAAACGCGCCCTGCTGACCCACCTCTTGAAATCCGGCGAAATCAGCCAGAGCCTCGTATTTACCCGCACCCGGCAAGGTTGCTCGCGGCTGGCGCGGGAACTGCAACGCGCCGGAATCCAGGCGGATGCCATCCACGGCGACAAAAGCCAGCACGAACGCATCAAGGTCCTGGATGACTTCAAAAACGGACAGGTCGCCGTGCTGGTCGCCACCGATGTCGCCGCGCGCGGGCTGGACATCGAAGACATGCCCTATGTCATCAATTACGAACTGCCGCATGTGCCGGAAGATTACGTGCACCGCATCGGGCGCACCGGTCGCGCCGGACGGCAGGGCAAAGCCATTTCGCTGGTGTCGGCGGCGGAAAAAATCTACCTCGCGGACATCGAAAAACTCATCAAGAAACCCATCGAACAGGTCATCCTGCCCGGTTTTGAACCCGAATCCGGGCACGAAAGCAGGGCGGAGCAAAAGGAAAAACACGCCGTGCGCGCCCCCGTCGCCGCGCCCCGCGCGA
>BNUD01000280.1 GCA_025997095.1 Betaproteobacteria bacterium
GACCTGAACACCGGGCTTGCCCAGCGTGGTACTCGATTTCAACAGCGGCAATTCCTTGCCTTTATTGGTGCCGCTCAGAATACGCAACATCGCCATCGCACCGGGGTCCGTGACCGTACCCGCGATCAAGTTCGCCTCGCGCTCTGTCAATGTCAAAGTCTTCGCCGCTTCGTCCGCAGCGCCTGCGCTATTTGAACCGCTGAACCCGGTGGCGGTGCCGATGCTGCTCGCGGCGCCGATATTGCTGGCATTGCCAGTGGAATTACTGCTCACGCCCACGCCAGAGGTGACATTGCTGTTTGTGGCGCGCTTGGAATACCCCTCGCTCAGCGGCGCGTCCATTTCGATGCGCCCTTCCTCAGCCTGCTTCGCCTTCGGGTCGCTCAAGAATTTGATGGTGTATTTGCCCAGCGTAATCGCATCGTTGTGATGCAGAACGCGCTTCTTGATGGGTTTGCCGTTCACCAGCGTGCCATTGGTGCTGTTCAGGTCTTCCAGAAAGGAATCGTTCAGGATGGTAACCACCGCCGCGTGTTCGCCGGAGATGGCAAGATTGTTGATCTGGATGTCATTATGGGGACGGCGACCGATGGTGATGCGTTCCTTGTCCAGTTCGATTTCCTTCAACACCAGACCGTCCATTGAAAGTACCATTTTCGCCATTTTTCACACCTTTTTTATGCTGTTCAGTCGGCAGGATGATGCTGCTTCGCTTCGGAACGCTCGCTCGTCCTGACCAGAATCACAGAGATATTGTCCACGCCACCGCGCGCGTTCGCCTCTTCAACCAGCCTTTCCGCCGCCTTGGACAAGCCGCCGCGCTGCGTGTTCAGAACATGCGCGATTTCCGAATCTGTAAGTGTATCGTGCAGACCGTCGGAACTGAACAGGTAAATGTCGTTACTGTCGACATCATAGGCATTGAACTCCGACTCGACCACGCGCTCAACCCCGACCGCCCGCGTCACCAGATTTCTGATATTGGAAAAACGCGCTTCTTCCGGCGTCATCAAACCGCAGTCAATCTGCGCCTGCAACAGGGAATGGTCACGGGTGAGCAGCGTCAATTCGCCCTGCCGCAGCCGGTAGCAACGCGAATCACCGACATGCGCGGTAATCAGGAAATCATGCGCGAAAAGCCCCAGGACCAGCGTCGTGCCCATGCCGGAGTAATGGATACTGCTATGCGCCATTTCATAGATTTCTTCGTTGACCACATTAAATCAAAATCTGAGCACGAAGCGCATACGGATGCCG
>BNUD01000281.1 GCA_025997095.1 Betaproteobacteria bacterium
AATGTCGGGTTCTTCCTGCGGCTTACCCAACCTTGTATCTTGAATCTTGTAGTGGTTAGCTCCCGCTACCGGGAAGAAAGCAGCTTGTATCCACCCTTAAGGCGAGACCTTGTTTTGTAGATAAAGCCTTTCTTCCCACCTTCATTGCCAGCACACACACTGAACGGTAGCCGAGGGTTTGACCCTGTATGGACAAGGTAAGTGGGCGGTGTCGGCGCATCTGATGAGGAAGCGAATCATGAAACATTATCTGGGTATGGATGTCTCCAAAGCCAAACTGGATTGCAGTCTGTTGCAGGATGCCTCTGGCACCAGACGCAAAGCCAAAAACAGCATTGCCAACAATCGTGGCGGCATTGATGTCCTGTTGGGCTGGTGCAAGCAACAGGGCATTACGCCGGATGGTCTGCATGTCATCATGGAAAGCACGGGCGTTTATCATGAGCAGGCCGCCCTCGCGCTTTGCGACGCGGGCGTCACGGTCTCTATCGTCAATCCGGCGCAAGTCAGGAACTTTGCCAGGGGGATTGCTGTGCTGAGCAAGACAGACAGCATTGACAGTCTGGTTCTGGCGCGTTATGGCGCACTGCTCAACCCCGCTGCCTGGACGCCCCCCACGCCAGCGGCGCGTACCCTGCAAGCCCTGCTCTCGCGTCGGGAAGCCCTTGCTCAGGATTTGCAGAGAGAACGGAACCGGCAGGAAAAAGCCGAGGCCACCGAGACGCCAGCGCGAATTCACCAATCCCTGAAAAAGAGCCTGACCTTTCTGGAACGCCAGTTATCTGAACTGCAAAAGGAGATTGACGAGCATATCGACCATCATCCTGACCTCAAGGAAGACCGCGCCTTGTTGCAGAGCATTCCCGGCGTGGGTCCGCAGGTGGGGAACCATTTGCTGTCGGTCATGCACCGCCATGTCTTTATGTCGGCGGAACAGTTGGCGGCTTATCTGGGGCTGGTGCCCATTGAACGGCAATCGGGAACATCTGTTCTGGGACGGGTACGCCTGTCCAAAAACGGACCCGCGCATATCCGCGCCATCCTCTACATGGCAGCCGTCGTCGCCATTCGCCACAACCCCCACATCAAGGCGCTGTATGCACGCCTGCTCGCCAAAGGCAAATCCAAAATGTCCGCCATCGGCGCTGCCATGCGAAAACTCGTCCACCTCTGCTTCGGTGTCCTCAAAACCCGCACCCCTTATCAGGCAAATTATGTGAAAAATACTTGACAGGGAAGACGGTATCTAC
>BNUD01000282.1 GCA_025997095.1 Betaproteobacteria bacterium
GATGGTTTTCTTCCGCCATCATAAAGCGGAGGTTGCCCGCGCTCTCTATCTCCAGCCCACCCGTCCCGCTCTTCAGATTGACCGATTCCAGCGCCATGTCACTGCCGGATTTCAGGGTAAGTTTGCCCAGGTCTCCTGTCTCGATCCGCACGCCTTTGACGGTTTCATCAACCGTGACGGTAATCTTTGTTTTGCTGAACAGCCCGCCAGAGTCCTTCGCCCGATAGCTTTGGCTTTGTTCCAGTACCGAGGCAAGTTCCAGCTTTTCTCCGGCATTCAGGGTGACATTGCCTTGTTCGCTTTTGATCTCTCCCCCCAGCGCCAGCAGGTTTTTGTTCGCTTGCAGGTTGATGTCGCCTTGGGCGGTAAGCTCGGTAATGGCTTGCGTGACGCTGTAGTTTTGTGCGTTTTGCCGGTTTTCCAGCGCAATGGAGAAGAGTTGCAGGCCGTCTCCGGCTGTAAGGCTCAGGTCTTTGCCGCTTTGCAGCACCGCGCCTTGCAGGACAATGTTGTGTCCCGCGTCAAGCTGGATGCCTTGCCCCCCTGTCAGTTCCGCCGTAACCCGTGTGCTTTGCAAAGCCTGATCGGCAGGATCAAGGACACGGCTGTTGATCAATGAGCGCGTGGACATCGGGGTTGCGGTGTCTTGCAAACTGGTGAGCCTGAGGTCTCCCCCCGCCTTGCCCTCAATCCGCCCCGGCGTGGCGATGCGGCTGCCTGCCAGATTAAGGTCGCCCGCCGCTTGCAGTGTGACCGCCCCGCCTGCTTCCATTCGGCTCATCGCCAACGTCGTGCCCTCTTGCGGGATGGCTTGCAGGTTTTTCCAGTCCAGAATGCGTTCCAGCGACGTGATGCTCCCTGTATGGCGCTGTTCAGCGGCGGTCATCAAGAGATTGCCGCCGCTGATCAAGTCGGCCTTTCCGGTGAGCCGGAATTGACTGCCCTGAATGAGCGCGTTCGATCCGCTCGCAAGATTCAGGTTGCGCCCGTCGAACTGACTGCCCGCGTAGATTCTGGTGAGCGCTTCGCTGTTTTGATATTCGGCGCCCTTGCGAACGCCGTTTGCCGTGACCGTCACGGGCTTCCAACGCTCGTAGCGGACGCTTTCGTTATCCGCGCCCATGATGGCGAGCACGCCCCCGGCGTTCAGCTTGATGTCTCGCTCCGCCTTGCCCTCTACGGCAATGAGCGCAAGCTTGCCCCC
>BNUD01000283.1 GCA_025997095.1 Betaproteobacteria bacterium
TACCACCCTCATCAACCTCTGGCCTCGGAAAAACTTGAATGGTTTGTGCCCCCTTGATATGATCCCCGTCCCCTCTTAACGCATGTCAACAGCATCGCCTTTATGCACTTATGCGTTGAGCGCGGCAAGCTCATCACTTGCGAAAAGAGCATAGACTCCGCCACGGTCATAATTTGGCATCGCACCGCGCCATTGCCATGAGAAGTCCCATGTGGGGCAAACATCGTCAAGACACCAGTGCCGCTCGAAGAATTGCTTTGTACTTGCGATCAGGTTTTCCCGGCTTGAAATGCTCATTTGGCAAGCCTCATTTTCAAAGCGTAAATGCTACGATGAAGTAAATGATGACACAGGCAATCAGAACTACCTTCGCGGTAGTAGAGTATGTCTTGAGTTGTCCTTTGCTTTCATAGTAAACGTCTCCCGACAGCAGAATTAGCAATAGTCCTGGAGTAAATATCAAGAAGCAAACAAACGCAAACCATTGTTTACGGTACCAGGGTACTTGGTCATACGATGAAAATGATACTTTTCCTTGATTGGAAGGGATGGTTTGAGGCGCGCCGCAATGCGGGCACGTAGGTGCGGATTCGTGAATTTCCTTACCACAACCACGACAAAAAATCATACTCATGACTGTTTCCTTTTTGTTATTTAAATGAAAGACCAATGAGCGCAAAAAGCGCTATGGACGACAAGACAACGCCTGTTATAGCCATGCCTTTACCGGTTTTTTGTTTGTTTAGACAAATAGCGCCTAGCACAAAGCTCGCTCCAGAGAGAAGACCTATCCCGATCTTCGTGTCCTTATCCCACGGCGAATCGTCGAGCAGGGTAAGCGCGCAAATAATCCCGAGGACTAGCGATGTGATTGGAATCCAAAGCGGTTCATCGTTTGTTTGGGGGGCGGTAGAAGTTTGCTGAGGTCCTCCGCACTGTGGGCATGTCGGAGCAGTCTCGTGGATTTCTTTGCCGCAACATCTGCAAAATATCATTTGACTTCTCCCACGAGGTGATGATGCGACTGTCTATTTACGTGCGTTTCTTGGTAGGTAGCAAGCGTAGCGCCAATACCATTAAGTTAAGCCCCCTTATATGCCGGATGATACCCTGCAATGCGAACGCCCTTTTTCCTTGGCGCAGTTCGTTCCGGTCGGGTTCGCTCGATGGCGGAAGGCGCTCGCAGACGTTCGAT
>BNUD01000284.1 GCA_025997095.1 Betaproteobacteria bacterium
TTACTCGATGATCTTGGCGACGACGCCCGCGCCGACGGTACGACCGCCTTCACGGATGGCGAAGCGCAGACCTTCTTCCATGGCGATGGGAGCGATCAGCTTCACCGTGATCGACACGTTATCGCCCGGCATGACCATTTCCGTGCCTTCGGGCAGGGTGACTGCGCCAGTGACATCGGTGGTGCGGAAGTAGAATTGCGGACGGTAATTGTTGAAGAACGGGGTGTGACGACCGCCTTCGTCTTTCGACAGGGCGTAGATTTCGCCCGTGAAGTGGGTGTGCGGGGTGATGCTGCCGGGTTTGCACAGGACTTGACCGCGCTCGACTTCTTCACGCTTGGTGCCGCGCAAAAGCGCACCGATGTTGTCGCCCGCCTGACCCTGATCCAGCAGCTTGCGGAACATTTCGACACCGGTACAGGTGGTCTTTTGCGTGGGACGGATGCCGACGATTTCGATTTCTTCACCGACCTTGACGATGCCGCGTTCAACACGCCCCGTCACCACGGTGCCGCGACCGGAGATGGAGAACACGTCTTCGATGGGCATCAGGAAGGGCAGATCAACCGCGCGTTCGGGCGTGGGGATGTAGCTGTCCAGCGCGTCCGCCAGCGCGAGAATGGAGGGTTCGCCGATTTCGGACTGGTCGCCTTCCAGCGCCTTCAGCGCGGAACCCTTGACGATGGGGATGTCGTCGCCAGGGAAGTCGTACTTGGAGAGCAACTCGCGGATTTCCATTTCGACGAGTTCGAGCAATTCGGCGTCATCCACCATGTCCGCCTTGTTCATGTAGACGATGATGTAGGGCACGCCCACCTGACGGGAGAGCAGGATATGCTCGCGGGTTTGCGGCATGGGACCGTCGGCGGAGGACACCACGAGGATGGCGCCGTCCATCTGGGCTGCGCCGGTGATCATGTTTTTCACATAGTCGGCGTGACCCGGACAATCGACGTGGGCGTAGTGACGGTTGGCGGTTTCGTATTCGACGTGCGCCGTGTTGATGGTGATGCCGCGCGCCTTTTCTTCGGGCGCCGCGTCAATCTGGTCGTAGGCTTTGGCTTCGCCGCCAAACTTCCGCGACAGCACGGTGGTGATCGCCGCCGTCAGCGTCGTCTTGCCGTGGTCAACGTGACCAATCGTGCCTACGTTTACGTGCGGTTTTGTCCGCGAAAATTTTTCTTTAGCCAT
>BNUD01000285.1 GCA_025997095.1 Betaproteobacteria bacterium
GGCGACATCAGCTCCAGCAGACTGGCGGCGAGATAAGCGCGACGTTTCAAGAGTTAATCTCCTTGCTGGTTCCGGTTCGTGGTCAGGCGCTCGCTCTTCTGGCACGAGTTCTGGGCGGCGATTATACGTCAGGGGAGAGGCAGGGGCGGTTATTCGCCCCTGCGTCCCTTATTCCAACTTATCCTTGTTTCCTTTGCGGTTAAGATTTATTATCATTCCCATTTCTCTTTCTTCGAGCGCCGCCATGAACACCGCTTCTGTTGCCATTCCCCTGCCTTTTGCGAATCCGGGCGAGCCTGTGCGGGTGGTGGGGTTTGGCGAGGGGCGGGATATTGAGAAGCGCTTGGCGGGGATGGGGCTGACGCCGGGGTGCGAGATTCATCTGATGCACACGGATGGCGGCAATCTGGTGGTGGCGGTGGGGAATTCCCGTCTGGCTTTGGGGCATGGGCTGGCGCAAAAAATTCTGGTGACGCCGGTTTAACAATTTTGGAGCGGGGCATGGCAGGCAGTTTGCACGACTTGAAAACAGGACAAAGCGGGCGGGTGGTCGGCTTTGCGGAGCATGACGACAAGAGCGCTGACCGCGCCTATCGGAAAAAACTGCTTTCCATGGGACTGACCCGTGGCGTGGAATTTCGCGTCATCCGCGTCGCGCCGATGGGCGACCCGGTGGAAATTCAGGTGCGCGGCTTTGCCTTGAGTTTGCGTAAGGACGAGGCGGCGGCGTTGCAAGTGGACATCATCGACGGAGCTGCCGCATGAAAAAACATTTGACCATCGGGTTGGTCGGCAATCCCAACTGCGGCAAGACGACTTTGTTCAACGCCCTGACCGGCTCGCGGCAGCGCGTGGGCAACTGGCCGGGCGTGACGGTGGAGCGCAAAACGGGCGCTTTCACCCATCAGGGCAAGGATGTGGAAGTGGTCGACCTGCCGGGCGCTTATTCGCTCGACGCCATCGGCAACAGCTCGCTGGATGAGCAGGTGGCGCGGCATTATGTGCTGGCGCACGAAGCCGATTTAATCGTCAATATCGTCGATGCGTCCAATCTGGAACGCAATCTTTACCTGACCACGCAACTTCTGGAAATGCGTGTGCCGCTGGTGTTGGCGCTGAATATGGGCGACGTGGCGGCGGCGAAGGGGGTAACGGTGGATGCGGCGGCG
>BNUD01000286.1 GCA_025997095.1 Betaproteobacteria bacterium
GGCGCTTGGTGTGGCGAGGGTGAGCTTCTGAACGAAGTTCATGGTTCGGATTCCGTGATGTTTGCCGCACATTATCCGAAATTTGCGCGCATGGCGATGCCGACTTCGCGCTGGCGCGCTGCGTTGTCCGTCGTGTACAACAGATGACGTATCAGTATATCCGCGCATTTTGGTGAGGATTGACTTTGCGGGCGACTTCCTTGATGATTCGCGGCGCTCTCGTTTTTGGGGAGTTTTGTGTCGATTTTTTGCAGGATTTTCCATGATGCCCGCCACTGCCGCCGCCCTCGTTCCCACGCCCGCCGATTCTTTGCCGCAGGATTCCGCCAATGTCCGCCATTTGTGGTCGGTGGCGGAGGTTCTGGCGCTCTATGAGCAGCCCTTCATGGATTTGCTGTGGCGCGCGCAGACGGTGCATCGCAAGCATTTTGACGCCAACGAGATTCAGCGGTCGACGCTGCTTTCCATCAAGACGGGCGGTTGTTCGGAAGATTGCAGCTATTGTTCGCAATCCGCTCGCCATAACACGGATTTGGAGCGTGAGCGTCTGATGCCGGTCGGGGAAGTGGTCGCTGCCGCGCAAGCCGCGAAGGACAAAGGGGCTTCCCGTTTCTGCATGGGCGCGGCGTGGCGCAGCCCGAAGGAGAATGACCTCGACAAAGTGCTGGAAATGGTGCGCGAGGTGAAGGCATTGGGGATGCAGACTTGCGTCACGTTGGGGATGTTGAAAGAGGGTCAGGCGGAAAAGCTGAAAGACGCGGGGCTGGATTACTACAACCACAATCTCGACACGGACAAGGAATTTTACGGGCAGGTCATCCGAACGCATACCCATGATGACCGTCTGGATACACTGGAACAGGTGCGCGACGCGGGCATTAATGTTTGTTCCGGCGGCATCATCGGCATGGGCGAATCGCGCAAGAACCGCGCCGCCATGCTGGTGCAACTCGCCAATCTGCCCAAGCCGCCCGAATCGGTACCCATCAACAATCTGGTGCCCGTACCCGGCACGCCCTTCGGCGAATTGCCGCCGCTTGACCCGTTCGAGTTCGTGCGGACCATCGCCGCCGCCCGCATCACCATGCCGACTTCCTACGTGCGGCTTTCCGCCGGGCGTCAGGAGATGAACGACGAATTGCAAACGCTGTGTTTTTTGGCAGGCGC
>BNUD01000287.1 GCA_025997095.1 Betaproteobacteria bacterium
TTTCGGCAATCCGGGCAGAGAGACCCCCATGCTGGCAGGGGGTTCAAAGAGATGCGCCGCCGCGTAAGCGACCCAGACGCCCGGCGTTCCGTTCTCAATGGTCGATCCATTGATCTTGATGTAGCTTCCCCCGCCAATCAGCAGAATCTCTTCTTTCGCCTTCAACGTGATCCTGTTCGCGTCCTGCCGGATCTCCAGCTTCGCAAACAGGTTCAGGTTGTCCTTTAACGCCTTGATGTCAATATCGTCCGCCGCCGCAATGAACTTCATCCCCGCCTGCCGTACAAAGTACCGAATCCCGTCCGTCACGCTCGCCAGCAATCTTTTGCCCACGGAAAGACTGAGATGCTCTCCGCTCGTGAGCGCAATGTGATCCCCCTCCGTCAGGTGCGTTGTCCGCTCGCTCGTCCCGTGCAAGCCCTGCGCGCTCGAGAGCACCAGATGCGCCTCTTCCAGTTCCGGAAACTTCCCCGCCTTCTCGTCTGTGCCGCCTTGTCCCTTGATCTTGTCGTTCGCCGTTTTCAGCTTGTCCGCAACTTTCGCCTGTTCTCCAAAGTCCGCCTCAAAGGTGTCCGCCACCTCCGAGAGCGTCTGTTGTTGCCCCTTGGCCTGTTCGAGCCGTTGCACGGTCTCTTCCATGCTCTTCATCGGCCCGTCCGCGTTGATCCGCGCTTCTGTCGTCACATACAAACCCGCCGCCGACCGGACAACGCCGTGTCCGTCTGTCCGTATCTCAAACCCTTCGCCCCGCCCGTCTTTGCGTCCTTCGTAGTCTTCTATCCGGGTCACAAAACCAAGGTTCAGCTCACTGCCCAGATGGTCGCTGCGAAGTTTGCCCTGTATCCGGCCTTCGGTGTCGTCCAGAATCAATGCGTTGCTTTTGCCACTGGCGGCATTGCCGCCCCCTTGCACCAGTTCCCGACTTCTCAGCCCGGAGAGGGCTTGTTGTTTGGGAAGTTGCCACGGCGGCAGGTTGTCCTGATTGTGGACACGTCCCGTACATACGGGCAAGTCCGGGTCACCCCCCAGATAACTGATGATGACTTCCTGCCCGATTCTGGGCAGCCCCAGTTCGCCCAACTGGTTGCCTGACCAGGTGCCGCTAACCCGCACCCAGCAACTGCTGTTCTGATCCTTTTGTCCATAGCGATCCCAGTAAAACTGCAC
>BNUD01000288.1 GCA_025997095.1 Betaproteobacteria bacterium
CACACTACCGCTACGATGAGCGGGGCAATCTCACGGAAAAGATCAAGAACGGCGAGCGGACGCGCTATAAATGGAACAGTCTCAACCAACTTATCGAAGTTGATACCCAAAGCACGATTACAAGATTTCGCTACGACCCGCTGGGCAGAAGAATTGCCAAGCACAGCCAGCCGATAGTGTCACGCAATTCAAATGACGGGAGCCAGTATCACAGACTGGAAACCGAGCGGATCAGTAGGGAACAAAACCTTGGGACGGTCTTCTACGGCTGGGATGGGGATACGCTGGCGTGGGAGACTACGAACGAGCAAAGTACGCACTACCTGTATGAGCCGGATTCCTTCGTCCCCTTGGCGCAAGGCGTACAGAATCATCCAATGCGGCTGCATCAAACGCCAGACTGGACAGGTAGAGACTACCGAATCAAGGATGACCCGCTGTGGACGCAGGTGATGGAAGCCGAACCCTTTGACAAATTGGGGTTCTATCACTGCGACCATTTGGGTACGCCGCAAGAGATTACGGACGAAGACGGTAACATCGCTTGGAGCGCCCAGTACAGGGCTTGGGGGGAGGCTAAAGAACTGCTCGGCAAAACAGCGAGCAAAGCCGGGTTTAAGAATCCCTTGAGATTCCAAGGGCAGTACTTTGACCATGAGACCGGGCTGCATTACAACAGATTCCGCTACTATGACCCGGAAATTGGAAGGTTTATTAGTAAAGACCCGATAAAATATCGAGGTGGGTTGAACCTGCATTTGTATGTGCCTAATCCTATTGGATGGATTGATCCGTTTGGGCTGGCTTCATGCCCATGTGATTGTGAGAAAATTCTTGCGGATGCCGGTGTGCAAGTAGATCGACATGGGAATCTAGCCTCAAAAACCAAAAAAACCTTGAACGAATCACATCATATCTATCAAGATAAAACTGTTTCTAGTGTTGTGTTCATGAAATAGATATTATATACTTCCATCTGAGGAGGAAATCTGATGGGAGCACCCGCCAAGCGCGTCAGTTTGACGCAAGAGGAGTCGAATACCTTAAAGATGTGGGCAAGTGCTGGCACCACCGCACAGATCGGAAGAGCACACTTCTGAATTCCATACACGAATTCGTATCTCGTCTGCCGTCTTCTGCCTGCAATAAA
>BNUD01000289.1 GCA_025997095.1 Betaproteobacteria bacterium
TGCGCTTCACTTGCAAACAGGTCCGTCTTGAGGGCGCTACGTGAAATCATCTGCTTCACCTACTCTAAAATTCAGAACAACGTAATTTTAACAAATCCGGAGGAAGAGAGGTTTTTCGAGGTGCCCCCCTGATGGTACGCAGTACATGCCGCGAAAACGCTGGCTTGCACTGGGTGTCGATTTGCTTGCCACGATTGGCTTTCCACCGGAATACAACTATTTGGCGCTTGCCCTCGAAGACTATCTGATAGGCGAACTGAATCCGTCTGAAAACAGTGCGAAACGTAAACCAGCACCATGAAAACTCAAGGAATATTACCATGAACACATCAACCCTCATTGCTTCCATTTTAGGAGTCTGCCTGATGGCAGCTTGCAACAACGCCAATGACGCTCACGTCAACAAGGATGCCGAAGCTCTGGCTGAACAGAAAGTAGCTGAAATCTGCACCGAGGCAGAAGCCAATTATTTGGCAAATAAAAAACTGGGCAAGGATGCGGCGGCTGGCGCTATTCGTGACGCCAATCCAGCTTGCTTCGCCAAATACAGCGAATCGGAGAACCGTCAGATTATTGGTGAACTTGAGAAAATTATAAGCAAGAATAAGAAGAAGATTGAAAGCATGGGTTCGCTTGAATTAGTAACTGATGAAGGTACGGATTCAGAGTACAAAGAAACTGTATTCATTGAGTATGACATGATAGCGCCCAGCAATATTGTTGTCAGGATCCCAAAAAACATACGACTCCACGGCACCCGTGCCTTTGATATTTGTAAAACAGGCGCTCTTTATGACCTGGAACATGACAATTTTTTTGAAAAAAGCGCCAACGAAACCGGTCTGAGTTCGAGCATTTACGGATTTGGCTATCCCCAAGAAATTGAGCGCGATAATCAAGGAGTTGATGACAAAACCTATTGCATGGTCTATGTGTCCGCTGGCAACATGTTTGATCCTTACTGGATGGCATACACGGTAATCAAAGAGTATTAACGTGGTCGAACCTGTAAAGGGCACCTCGAATTACCCTTGTTTTTCAGCAAATCATCTCAAAAAAACTACCCATGTTGAAATTTGGCGCAATTATTTTGAATGAAGCTCTATTTTTTGAGTGATTTTGCCTTGATTTTGCCTTAA
>BNUD01000290.1 GCA_025997095.1 Betaproteobacteria bacterium
GTTCCCCGCAGGCGCAGGGATGAACCGGACGGCATGTTGATTGTTGCCGCCAGAGGCAATGCGTTCCCCGCAGGCGCGGGGATGAACCGGATTCACGAGAAACGGCATTACGCAATGCTTCGCGTTCCCCGCAGGCGCGGGGATGAACCGGGGTCGAGGTCGAGGCTGGCCGCGCGTGTGGAGCGTTCCCCGCAGGCGCGGGGATGAACCGAACTGGCGTGCGGCACAGGCTGTAATTTCGACGCGTTCCCCGCAGGCGCGGGGATGAACCGTTCAACGCCGAGCTTTTTTTCTGCCATTTGGCTTTCAGCGCGGCGGATTCTTTTTTCGAGCGTTTCAGTTCAGAGATCAGCTTATTTACCTCTCGCGAGAGATGGGGAAAGTCTTTCGCGGCGGTTTTGGTCGCCGCCAACCGCGCGCCAATATCCCGTGTTTCTTTATGAAGTACGCCGTATTTTTGCAGGTTTAAGCCACGTAGTGAAATCGCCTGTCAATACGTTGCTGTTCAGCGGGAAAATGCGCGGCGCGTTGCGAAAAAGCCCCGATTTTTGCTATAGAATCAGAGATGGATTTACCGAAATTCGCACTGACCGCGCCGCCGATAATGGCACCGAGCGCAACATTGTTTGCCATGACAGGGGTACTCCATGAATATTCTGGATACGTTTTTTAGCGCCGCGACAGCCGCAATCGGGCTGTTCGCGCTGATTCTTTTCGCGCCGATCTCGCTACCCGTCATCGTTGCAGTCGGCATATACGCCTGGGTCATGCGTCCGCGTACCCGTCAAATACCGGATTACATCGCACCTGCCCACCTCGCTGAAAACACGGGGTTTCTGGCATGGAGCGTCAAAAACCCCGGCTAATCCGTCAGCCACCAGAGCGCATCGGCAGCGTTCCCCGCAGGCGCGGAGATGAACCGATTCAATCAACGCTTATAGCAAATTAACTTAACATAGCGCATATCTACCATGTTTGAACCAGGCAGAGATGTCGGATAGGGAGATGTTGTTAAAAGCACAGGCAATAGCGTCATCGAGAAGCGCTTTGGCACGTACTTTGAGTTTGCGCAGGATCGCCTTGATTTTTGACCACATCAGTTCGATGGGATTGA
>BNUD01000291.1 GCA_025997095.1 Betaproteobacteria bacterium
GGCGCTTTGGGGCTGGCGTTTGAATCCGACATAGGAGAAGTGTGTCTGGTGGCTGCCGAAAGGCGTTCAAAACTTGAAAAAACCGTGAAAAACGCTTAAAAACAGCCTGGAATTCACCTTCCAGACCGGACAAGCCTTCCGACAGACTTTTTTCTTCGCCCCCGAAGGCGATAACCGAAGGTGAGGATGGGAAAATCAACATCCTGTTAAAAGTCTTGGGGATGAAGCATTTTCACTTGTCTGTTATTCACCAATGGACAAAAATGCCCATAGCCGACTGGATAAAGCATTACAAAGAGCAAACCCGAATGAACTACGCAAGCTAAATCCAAAATATTTTGCAAAAGGCATGGCTGAATTATACACACAGCTTGATTATGTGCATCCTTTTACCGAAGGAAACAGTCGCACCTTACGGGTTTTTACCCAGCAGCTTGCCAGAGCATCGGGATATGAAATTGACTGGAATCATCCAAACACCAGTGACCGGAGCCGTGATTTTCTGTACATCGCCCGCGACAGAGAAGTAGGAGAAATCGGGTTTGCCGCAATCCGTAACGATTCCAACCTCAGATTATCCGTGTTTTGCGTTGACAAGTACGCAAAGAATCCGGGTTTGCAAAACATCCTTGAAACCTCTATCCGCCCGATGCGAGCAGTAGCATTCGAAGTTTTACCAGAAAAAGACGCTCTACAGAAACATTCGGAACTGGGCGCAGCATATAACTTGCTGCACCGCGCCGAAGCATACTATGCTGAAAAATCCCCCGACAAGCGGGACGCAAGCGTCCAAAACGTCAAACAACACATTCAAAGCCAACTGAACAAAGGGGAAACCCGAAATTTCAGGCTGGAGAGACAAGAGACGGAGAAAACGCCCGTCATCACACAGGCAAAGTCACAAGAGCCGCCAAAAACACTAGCCGCACCAACCACCAAAGCAAAACCAAAGGCAGCGCCAGAGCCGGATATTGAACGTTGGGCACCTCGAATTACCCTTGTTTTTCAGCAAATCAGCTCAAAAAAACTACCTGTGCCGAAATTTGGCGCAATTATTTTGAATGAAGCTCTATTTTTTGAGTGATTTTGCCTCGATTTTGCCTT
>BNUD01000292.1 GCA_025997095.1 Betaproteobacteria bacterium
CCGGCGCGGGCGGCACCGAGGCGCAGGACTGGATTTCCAGAAAACAGGGGTTGGGGTCTTGCGGATTGTTGAACATGCGGCGAAATTCGAGCGTCGCAATTTTGGCTTCGATGCCATCGGCGTCTTCCGCGACGCCCAGCAGGGTATCGTCATCGGCCTCCGAGCGGGCGATGTCGAAGAGTTCGCGGGCGTCACGTGTGCCCTGCTCCACGCTTTGCAGCACCAGCACGATGTCTTCCAGCGCGCGTTTTTCGCGCCCCAAATCCTGCGCGCGTTTGGGGTCGTCCCAGACTTTCGGGTCTTCCAGCTCCAGATTGACGACAATCAGACGTTCGTGTTTCTGATCGTAGTCAAAGATACCTCCGAAGTTCAGCGGCACGCGCCGCCAGGTCATCCAGATGATTGGCGATGCCGTTTTGTTGTTCCGCTTCCATGATGCTTGATCCGTCGAAAAAAGGGGGGAATTATACCCTCTGTGCACACAAGGCAATCGCATGAATGCTCATGAAGGATGAACCCGGCAATCGAATACGCCATAGGCTGCCACAGGCTTCAGGTAGGGCGGGTTTCACCTGGGAGCGCCGGCGTCCTCGCCGGCGGGGTTGGCTCCGCACGGGAAATCTTAAAACCGCCGGCGAGGACGCCAGCGCTCCCAGCAACGGCGAACCTGGCAGATTCAAAATCTCGCCCCTACGAAACAACTTGTACAGCTTTGCCAGCGCCCTACCTTAATACCGCGCCTGCCTCTGTGCACAGCGCACCCCACCTTAAATCAAAATCTGAGCACGAAGCGCATACGGATGCCGTAAATCTCGATTTCTTCACCATCGTTGAGCAGCCGGGGTTCTTCGCCACTTATGGGATTGCCATCCACCAGCGGGGTCTGCACGCCTTCGACGTGCTGGAGCATGTAACCCTGCGGTTGCAGAATGATGTTGGCGACCGCAGGGTTACATCCTCCAGCACGTCGAAGGCGTGCAGACCCCGCTGGTGGAGGGCAATCCCATAAGTGGCGAAGAACCCCGGCTGCTCAACGCCGGTGAGGAAATCGAGATTTACGGCATCCGTATGCTCTTCCTGCTCATATTTTGATTTTAGG
>BNUD01000293.1 GCA_025997095.1 Betaproteobacteria bacterium
TGCAACACTATTGGAGCGACAAAGGCTGCGCCCTGTTGCAACCTTATGACATGGAAGTCGGCGCGGGCACGAGCCACACTGCCACCTTTTTGCGCGCCATCGGGCCTGAGCCGTGGAAGGCCGCTTATGTGCAGCCCTCGCGCCGCCCCAAGGACGGGCGTTACGGCGAAAATCCCAACCGGATGCAGCATTATTATCAGTTTCAGGTTGTCTTGAAGCCCGCGCCGGAAAATATCCTCGAACTCTATCTTGGCTCGCTGGAAGCCCTGGGCTTCGATTTGAAACAGAACGACGTGCGCTTTGTCGAAGATGACTGGGAAAATCCGACGCTGGGCGCGTGGGGCTTGGGTTGGGAAGTGTGGATGAACGGCATGGAAGTGACGCAGTTCACCTATTTTCAACAGGTCGGCGGCATCGACTGCAAGCCGCTGACGGGCGAAATCACCTACGGGCTGGAACGCCTCGCCATGTATCTGCAAGGCGTGGAAAACGTCTATGACCTGACCTGGACACCGGGGCTGACTTACGGCGATGTTTATCATCAGAACGAAGTCGAACAGTCGACTTACAACTTTGAACATTCGGATGTCGCCTTCCTGTTCTCCGCCTTTGACGCGCACGAACGCGAGGCGAAGCTCTTGATGGTCGCGCAACTGGCGTTGCCCGCCTACGAACAGGTGTTGAAAGCCGCCCACACCTTCAACCTGCTCGACGCGCGCGGCGCGATTTCCGTGACCGAGCGCGCCGCCTACATCGGGCGCATTCGCAACCTGGCCAAGAGCGTCGCGCAAAGTTATCTGGATTCCCGCGCCCGTTTGGGATTCCCGATGGCGACAAAAGAACGCGCCGCCGAAGCGCTCGCCCATGCTGACCGAGGAAGAAGAAATCCGGCTTGCCCGTCGTTTTCACGATGATGAAGATCTCGAAGCGGCGCGCAAGCTGGTGCTTTCGCATCTTCGGCTGGTGATTTCCGTCGCCCGTGGTTATCTGGGCTACGGGTTGCCGCACGCCGACCTGATTCAGGAAGGCAATATCGGGTTGATGAAGGCGGTCAAACGCTTTGATCCGGAACGCGGGGTGCGGCTGGTGTCATTC
>BNUD01000294.1 GCA_025997095.1 Betaproteobacteria bacterium
AAGAAGACTTTTACATCATGCAGGACAACTTGGGTATGTTGATAAAAATTTATGGGACAAATACTCAGATCAAGAATTTCGAGATATGCTTACCGATCGATTAGTTGGTGCCAATAAAGCCGGCAAGGAATTTTTGTACGCAAAAGATGCTACTATTGGCTACCAGACAAGAATGTGTGATAATATGCCGCTTGAGAGTTGTAGAAGACGATTTGAATATTTAGATTTTTTTGAGATTCAAATATTACTGCGTACTCTAGGAGTACCCCATGAATATACTGTCGGCCTTATTGAATTTAAGGACAGAATATATGGTAGTTCTTGCCTCCTTGGTCATACTGATTGGGAAGTAAGCTTGCGCGCAAACCGCTTAAAGTAGTACAATTAGGCTATGGAAACGCTCGAAAAAGCAGACAGCATAGTGCATATAAGATACACTATGCTGTCTGTTTTTTCGAGCGTTTCCATAGCCTAATTGTACTACTTTAAGCAGTTCCTTCATGGCTTGCTTGCGGGGAGATAGTTTAACAATTAAGAGTAAGATTGGCTGCTCTTGCAAGAAGTTTTTTCCATTGCCCTGTTTCAAATAAAACTACAAGTTTTAAATCATCTCCGGTGCCACTTTTCTCAATAATCTTTCCTTTACCAAAAATAGGATGAGTAACAATGCTACCCATTTTATACGGACTTGCGTCTACTGCTAGTGTATAGGACAGCTCATCTTTTGCTGTTTCATCATAACTATATGCATCGTTGTTTCTGTACTTTGCTTCAACTTTAGCATGCTTTTTATAATTGCGTTCTCCACCAAAATCCCTACTTGCAACTTGTCCTAAGCTATAATGGTTTTGCCTCTTGGCTTGTTCTCTTTCGACGATTTCATCTCTAAATCCGGCTTC
Source organism: Betaproteobacteria bacterium (assembly GCA_025997095.1). GTDB lineage: Bacteria > Pseudomonadota > Gammaproteobacteria > Burkholderiales > Rhodocyclaceae > Azovibrio. The sequence continues at coordinate 900 of BNUD01000294.1, forward strand.
TGCAACAAAACGCGACGGCATATTCCATTTGGTTTTTCCGTAAACAGTTCTTTCTGTCGCCCAACATAGATACAGGTGCTTTTTTGCTCTTGTCATCCCAACCTACATAAGCCTTCTTTCTTCCTCAAGATCTTCGGGATTAAAAGCGGATTCCCCTATAGGAAATAATCCTTCCTCAAGGCCACA
>BNUD01000295.1 GCA_025997095.1 Betaproteobacteria bacterium
GCACGATTTTGGTTTGTTTTAGTAGGCATGTATTTATGCAAAGAAAGACAATAAGATACATGGCAAATACAATTTAGTAGGCCTTAGGCAGAATACATACAAACACACTGGTTTTAAAAAAAGAGATCAAACAAACACTAAAAAGCTGACAAAAGAAGATAAGGAGTTAAATAGAAAGATTTATCAGATGATTATAGCAGAAAACATTAAAGTATTTGTTAAAAGGTTCAAAATAGTACAGAATAGACATAGAAACCGCAAAAGACCCTTTGAACTGCGATTTAACTTGAGGTTCAGGTATTTGTAATTCTAAAATTTAATACTCAAGTTGTGCAAGAGGTCTATTTTATTTCTTCGAGTTTTTTCATTTTGTCAATGGACATATCGCTCAAAGCACCTATTTTACCAAACATTTTTACTTTAAATCTTCCCGGTCATTCAGACGTTGTGTCGGCATTTTCAGCTGCTATTTCAAAACATACAAGACCCGCGACAGATGCAAAGAGATAGTTTTGTCCTCAGCGGCGCAGAAAGTTCCTATAACAGAACCTGCCATACAATCCATTCCTACGATTTGAGATATCGTGGGAGATCCGTTTTAATTGCAACAACACTAACTCCCTCCGTCAGTGCAAATATCTTTTTCACCTGTTACAGCAACAACACATCCTAGTTCGTAAGCAAGACTTTTTGCAATTTGTATAATGTCTCCAGAAACTTTTCCACTGTCAACACCTTTTGTAGATACGCCTATTCCCGCGGTGCTTGCAATTTCTGAAGCATTACCCTTGAGTACCGCAACTTTGTATTGCAAAAGTTCTTTGATTTTGTCATTTCTGTATTTTGTAGCCCCTACTCCTACCGCATCAATAACAATAGGTATCCCTTTTTGATTAGCGGCAGACATAGCTTGCTGCATTGCTTCTAGTATGGTTGTTGTCTAAAGTGTCTATATTTATTACAACAGCATCTGCGATAGATGTCATATCGGCAGCTTCTTCACGAGCGTGCGTCATTACAGATGAACCGCCAAAAACTTTAACAATATCCACTTATCCTTTTTGGCTGCCCGACCTGGACTCG
>BNUD01000296.1 GCA_025997095.1 Betaproteobacteria bacterium
CCCCCGCGCCACCGTTAATGCGGTCGCCGCCAGCCCCGCCAAGGAGAACGTCTTGACCGCTACTCCCAATAATTGTGTCATTCCCGTGCTCACCCGAAATAAAATCGCCACGCTCACCGCTTTCAGAGGTTTTTTGCAGATAGCTGAGGTCATCATTACCCCCAACCAAAATATCTTCCCCCGCGCCGCCCATGATAATGTCCGAACCGCCGCTACCGACCACAGAATCATTGTCGAAGCCGCTCGCATTAATCGCGCCGGATCGGATGAAGTCTCTGCCCGCACCGCCCATCACGTAATCGCTGCCGCCTTGTGACATGACATAGCTTACGTCGCTGCCAATAAAAATAAGGTCGCGGTAACTGCTGCCGGTGTAGGAACTGGTGCCAAAGCCGCCCTGAATGTGTACGCCCTTGTCCGCGCCCGCAGCATTGATGTTGATACGTGCGTTGGAAAGGTAATGAGGGAAACGATAAAGCTCACCCATGCTGTCGTCAGCATCAAGCGTAATCCCCAGTTCACCACTCTTCCAGTCGACAAGTTTGCCAACAGCAGCATAGCCGTTGCCTTCTTTAATGGAGAGTTGCCATTGACCACTGCGTTCTTCCAGAAGATATTTATGCGCGGCATCCGCGCTGTAGTAGTACGCGCTGTTTGAACTGGTGAATGTCCCGCCGACCAGTTCCCCGTCAATATAAATATGCCCGCTCCCGTCGGTATCCAGTACTGTGTCGGCCTTGCCGTCGTTCAGGAGATAATAGTTATCTTCTCCCGCGCCGCCCTCAAGATAATTCGCGCCTTGCTCTCCACGCAGGCTGTCGTTCCCGCCACCACCATAAATACGGTCATCGAGTGCGCCGCCTCGCAGATCAAAATCGCTTTCGTTGGTGCCGAAGATGACAAAATGATCGGCAGAGTTAGTAAGATTCCAGCCATCAATACTGATCTGCTTCCCTGTGGAACGGTCGCTGTAAATCCAGTCATCCGCGATGTTTTTGTTGAGTCTTTCATCAGAGTCAATATCCTTGATATTGGCTTCAATCAGCAAAGACAACATTTCAGCCCGCTCTGTCAGCCAG
>BNUD01000297.1 GCA_025997095.1 Betaproteobacteria bacterium
GTTGCTGCCAGGGAACGATGTTGGCGTGGTGTTCGAGCCAGGTGATGAGGATTTCATCGCCCGCCTTCAGGTTTTGTCTGCCCCAGCTTTGCGCGACCAGATTGATGCCTTCGGTCGTACCACGCACGAAGACGATTTCATTGGCGGAGCGGGCATTCACGAAGCGGCGCACGATTTCGCGCGCGCCCTCGAACGCATCCGTGGAACGCGCCGCCAGTTCGTGCGCGGCGCGGTGGATGTTGGAGTTTTCGTGCGCGTAAAAATACGCCAGCCGGTCGATGACGGCTTGCGGCTTTTGCGTGGTGGCGGCGTTATCCAGCCAGATGAGCGGGCGACCGCCGCTCACCGTTTCCCGCAGAATGGGGAAATCGCTGCGCGCGGATTGCACGTCAAACGGCTGCCCCGGCGACAGCGCCTGTTGCGCGAGGGGGATTGCGCCGTAGGGCAGGGTGCCAGGCACGTTGATGCCGGATGGAAACGCCGATTCTTGCGCCAGAAAGTAGTATGCCTGACCAGGGTTTGCGACCACAGCATTGGGCGCGGCATTTGCCAGTGTGTTGGACGCGCCCGGAAGCGTTTTTTCCAGTTCCCGGATTTCCGGCAGGGGAATGAGCAGGTTGACAGGGTGGGCGGGCTGGCGCGAACTCAGGGAATCCGGCAAGCCAGTGGTGTCAGCGGGCAGCGCCGCGCCCGCAATGCCCCCCGTCTGCCATGCGCCCGCCACACGCGGCGCGGGATTGACGGAGTGCGGCAGCGCCTGGGGGTGATTCGTTGCCGCCTCCGGATTTGGAGGGGCGCCCAAACCCGCGCCAATGTCGGCAGACGAGGCGAGGGCAGCCAGTGCCTCCGCCGTCAGGTTGAACACATCGGGCGCTTGCGCTTTTGCGCCAAACGCTTCGGCAGCGCTGGAGACACCTTTGGCGACCACTTCCGGGCAGGTCTTGCCGGGTTCCCACTGGTTCGGCAGTTCGTTGAAAAACTGGTTCGCCAACCGCGCCAACTCAGCTTCGCCGGGCAAGCCCAACGATTCCGGCGTGGGTGCGTGGGTCAATCCCGACAGTCCGCCCAAGCCATTAGAG
>BNUD01000298.1 GCA_025997095.1 Betaproteobacteria bacterium
GGAGCAGATCAGGTCATTGCGCGCGCCCAGACTGCCGTCGTCATTGACGAGGAACTTGGGCACGACGAACAGGGAAATGCCTTTCAAGCCCGGATCGGAATTCGGCAAACGCGCCAGCACGAGGTGGATGAGGTTTACCGCCATGTCGTGCTCGCCCCAGGTGATGAAAATCTTGGTGCCGGAGATGAGGTAGGTGCCATCGCCATTGGGATTGGGCTTCGCCTTGGTGCGGATGGCGGTGAGGTCGGAACCGGCTTGCGGTTCAGTGAGGTTCATGGTGCCGCCCCAGGTGCCATCGACCATCTTGGGCAGGTATTTCTGTTTGATTTCGTCAGAAGCGTGGTGTTCGATGGCATGTACCGCGCCCATGGTCAACATCGGACAAAGCGCAAAGGCGATGCTGGCGGAACGCCACATTTCATTCACGGCAAAATTCACCAGATTGGGCAAGCCCTGACCGCCAAATTCGGGCGCGCCGGGCATGGAGTGCCAACCTTGTTCACAGAAAAGTTTGTAGACTTTCTTGTATTCGGGGCTGATTGTGACCACGCCGTTATCCCATTTGGGCGAATTCTGCCGGTCGCCGATGATGTTGATGGGGTCGATTTCATTGGTTGCGAAATCAGAGGCGGCGTCCAGAATGGCATCAATCGTGTCGGCATCCAGTTCGGAAAAAGCGGGGAAACCAAGAATTTCTTTGAGACCGGCGATTTCATTTAACAAAAAGCGCATGTCTTTGAGGGGGGCTGCATAGGTGCTCATTGTCTTCTCTCCTTGTGCGCTTACCGCCGGTTTGAAAAACGGCGGCAAGCTGGGGTGTCATTACAAAAACATCAAAAAAACTGCATGGAATGCAGTCAGATTTTTTACAGGGCTGCGATCAGTTCCGGCACGGCGTCATTCAAATCCGCAACCAGACCATAGTCGGCAATCTGGAAAATCGGCTCATCGGCGTTCTTGTTGATGGCGACGATGACCTTGGATTCCTTCATGCCCGCCAGATGCTGGATGGCGCCGGAAATGCCGATGGCGATATAAAGCT
>BNUD01000299.1 GCA_025997095.1 Betaproteobacteria bacterium
TCAAAGTGGTTGGAAAATATCGAAACCAAGCAATCGTTTTTTGCTCCTGACTCAATACAATCAATATATTGCTTTTCAAAAGCATCCTTATCCTCAATCGGCACAGGCTCACTCGCCATTGCCGCGACAGAGAAAAGCAACCCAATAACAACACCCAGCACGTACTTGAATTTTGCTTGCATCTTTTTACTCCTCATGACCATGCGAAAAATTTGATTTGCAAATCCTAGCAGGTTGTTGAAAAACTCTAAAAACGCCTCCAAACCCACTGATTTTTCGTCATTTGAGAACGGAAAATGACGGTTTTTTGGAGAAAATCAACAACCTGCTAGGTAGTTCCGTTCATCCTGTCAAGCATAAATGTTTTATATCAATAGACAGCAATGATTTATAAACTTGCCGCCCATGAAAAGAGTTTGTCGTGACTGCGCCATCGCGCGGCGCAGAGCAGGCGAAGGACTGGGGGCGACAGCAAGCGTAGCACGGACATCCGCAGGGTAAGGCTGATGTCGGGCACATGAAACGTACCTACAACCCCCAAACCCCCGCGAATTCTGGGCAACCGCGTCATTGCGAGGAACGTAGCGACGCGGCTTTTCTCCCATCGTTGGATTGCCACGTCGCTCCGCTCCTCGCAATGACGGCAAGTGTAGTTTCTCGTTGGGTGGCAGCGGGTTTCGATGAAGCGAAGCGACGGCAAAAGCGCAGCACCTTCCACCGCCACCACAGCGTTAGACCGATATTCGCGCACAAACGCCCTGTGGTGGATAACGCTGCGCTCAGAAGTCAGAATTTATGTCTACAGAAAAAATTGAAATACAATTTTGTTCAACGCAATGGAAGTGGCGACCTCAACGGGGCGCAGGTGAATGGAAGTCATGTTCGGCAGCGCCCCCCGGCGATCTTTACCCGCCGAGCGGGATTTACGAGCCTTGTGAGCACAACGCAACTGTGCGATCAGCTCGCGGCGCAACTCGCCACGCGGCAAGGCGTAAAGCGCGCAATAAATGGTTTCATG
>BNUD01000300.1 GCA_025997095.1 Betaproteobacteria bacterium
GCCGCTTCTGCCACCCCCACCGCTTCTGCTGCGCCCGCATGTCCGGTTTGCCATGCCGATTTGCCGATTGGCGCGCGCTTCTGTAAAAGCTGTGGCGCGGATTTACGCACGTCCCCCGCTCCCTCTCCTGCGCCGCTTCAGGCTGCGCCAACGCCCGTTGAAACGCCAACCCCCGTGCCTGTTTCCGCGCCGCCCGTGCAGCCCGCAATTTCTCAGCCAACCACGCAGTCCGTCGCACAAGCTGTCGCGTCGGATGTTGCGTCCGGTGTTGCGTCTGATACCGCGCCGAAGACGGTGGGGGGGAAGAGGCATTTGCGTACCATCTTGATGGTCTTGTCGCTGATTGTCGTCATCGGCATCGCTTTGGGCGTCTATCTGGTGTTAAACATGGGCAGCAAAATTGAAACTCCGGCAACACCGGCGGAAATACCCGTGGAAACTGTTGCGCCTTTGCCGGGGTCGGAAGCCGCACCAGAGGAGACAAAAGCCGCCACGCCGGAAACCGTGCCGGAAACCACATCAGGCGAAACGTCCGCCCAGCCCGCCGCAGTTCCCACACCGCCGCAGTCCACAGCCACCACCACCACCAAACCCGCCGATCCGAAACCGGAAACGCGCAAACCCGTGGAGTCCGAAAAACCGGAACCCACACCTGCGCCGCAGCGCCCCAGGAGCTGCAAGCAAGCCGTTCGGGGCGGCATCCTGTTGTGCAACATCGAAGGCGCGTCGCGTTTCTGGCGTTGCGCGCCAGACGGAGAGAACTGGAACAACGATCTTCCCGGTTGCGAACGTAATACGGGACGCGATAGCAGCCGACCGTATTGATTTCTGCCAGTTTGAAATGTGATCAACTGCCAAGCGTCCTGCATGTGAAGCCGCCCGACCTACCATCGCCGTCATTGCGAGGAGCGTAGCGACGCGGCAATCCAGGCATCAGGGGTCAGCAAGCGTAGCGCGGACATCCAATCTGTAGGGTGGTAGCGGGTTACGACGAAGCGTAGCGAGGGCAAAAGCGA
>BNUD01000301.1 GCA_025997095.1 Betaproteobacteria bacterium
ACGTTACCGCTGGCGGGCGAATTGTTGCGGGGGGGAGCGTTGAGTTACTGGCGGCACAAAACAGCGACGTGAGCCAGAGCCAGAACCAGTATGTTGGCGCGGGCGGCAGATTGTTTTGGACGATCAAGGAAGAGACGCAAAGCCAGGAGAACATTTCCAGCCAGATCAGCACAGGCGGCGACCTTGCGATACGCGCGGCGGACAAGGTGGCGATCATCGGCAGCGGTCTTGCCAGCGGGGGGGATCTGGCGATTGGGGCGGGTGGCAACCTTGACCTGATGAACCAACTGGATTTCAGTGTTCGGCAACAGACGGACATCAAGGGGCGCGGCAATGAGACAGGCGACAGCGCCGTTGTCGAAACCCGCCTGACGGCGGGGGGAGATCTGTTTTTACAATCCGGCGGCAACACCACGTTGAGCGGCGCGGTGCTGGAAGCCGGGCAGAATAAGGGTAACAAGGGTCAGTTGGGCATTTCCAGCGCGGGAGACCTGACGAATTTTGGGGGGCAATTGAGCGCGGGCAACATCAGCCTGTGGGCGGGGAACAATTTTTTTGATGTAAACGGACAAGTGACGGCTCAAAACGGGCTGACCCTTGCGGCGCAAAACAATCTTGCCCTGCATACGGAAGGCACGGGGCAACGCCTCGCCTACGCCGCAGGGGGCGATCTGGGTGTTGCCGCTGGTCACGACATCAGTCTGCATAACGCGCAACTCGCCGCCGGAGAACAGCTTGCTGTCATCGCGGGCGGGCAACTTGACGTGAGCGCCCAGGAGAACACGCAAACCCAAAACCTGCGGCGAGGCGGCGTACAGTCCGAGACCCAATGGCAAGTCAGCCAACTGGCGGCAGGGGGCGATTTGCGGTTGCAATCCGGCGAGGCGATGAATCTTGCCGCCCCGCAACTTGCCGCCGGAGGCGACCTGATCTTGAACGCGGGCGGCGACCTGAATCTTGACGCGCTTGCCAACGTCACGCAAGAAGACAACAAAAACCCCGCTCTTGACGG
>BNUD01000302.1 GCA_025997095.1 Betaproteobacteria bacterium
CTAACCAATGTGAATACCTTCCCAGCACATAGGTGCCCCCTTGAAAACATGTCGGGCGTGGCTCGTTGCGTTCAACTTTTCTCAAAACGGAATCCACGGCGCAATTCGTGTTATGCACCCAAACCGCCGCCTCGCCCACATAGTAGGTATGAAACTCGTCTACCTCGAAGTTGTAGACCGGGGTAAGGTAAGGTTCTCCAAGCTCCAGCTTGCCGAGGTTTTGGGTTTGAGCGTCACTGGCGAGCCGAATCTGACGTTCGCCGAGGTCAAGCACGATGCCGATCCCCGCTCTGTCATCCGCCGCAAAGCCAATGTTTGCGTGTTGCGTGCGTCTGACCAGTCCCGCTGCATGCACAACCGCCTTTTTGCCTTCCGCCAGTTGCAATACAAAGCCGGGTTGCAGGCATTCCGCCGCCATCCAGTGCCGACCGTCGACCAGAGGCGCATCGACCCAGAAAGGGTGGTTGCCCGTAGCGATGATGGTGGTGAGCGCGGCTGCATCTTCGACCTTGACCTGCACAGCGTAAATCTGTTGGTCGAGGTGGGCGACGGTGTTGATGACCGGACGATAGTCCCGTTCGCCACCATCTTCCGGCTGCGAGAGAACCCGCATACCGACGCGGATGTTTTCGATAGGGGTTGTGCCTTGGTCGGTGTGGATCAGAGTACCAGCCACAAAGCAACCAACGAAATCCAGTGTTCCATTTTCGATAATCTTCACCGTACCCTCGGCAGCCTGACCAACCTTTTCTACTGGTATAGCACGTTCAGGCAACAGTTCCCCATTTGGTCCGATGCGTTCGGATTCGATTACATATGTTTTCGTTGGGGTGTCGCCCAAGTGCAGGTTTTGGACAGTGACGTGGCTGTTGCTGGCTGCGGCGCCATATCCAAAACCGATCAGGTCGAAGGCAAGGTTTACGATCGTGCCGGGGTCTATGCCTTGCAGGTCAATGAGGACGGTTTTACTGCCGTCGTCGTTCATGAGGGTGGTGACTTGATTCGCTTTG
>BNUD01000303.1 GCA_025997095.1 Betaproteobacteria bacterium
TACTGATACAGACGCCATGAGCCGGAATAGGGGTCTGTCGTACCCGATGCCGTGCCAGGCTTCCTGCCCGCCGTTTTCTTCCGTTGGTCTTTCCCCCGCATTTTCCCTGGCGTTCCCTTCCTGTGCAGTCCATCGCAGGCGGCTTGCCCGTTGGCGGTGAAGTTTTCCAGTCTGACCCTGGCGTTGGATTTTGTTTTCTAAGTGTGAGCTATCAATTGGAGGAGCATGATGAAAGTTCTGGTTCCCGTTAAACGGGTTATTGATAAAGATGTCCGGGTTCGCGTCAAGGCGGATGAAACCGGCGTTGACCTTGCCAATGTCAAGACGGGGCTGAACCCCTTTGACGAAATCGCCATCGAAGAAGCGGTGCGCCTGAAGGAAAAGGGCGTGGCGACCGAAGTGGTGGTGGTGACGGCTGGCGCGGCGGTCAGTCAGGATGTTCTCCGCACAGCGCTGGCGGTGGGCGCTGACCGCGCCATTCTGGTCGATACGGGCGACGTTGAATTGCAGCCGCTGGCGGTTGCCAAACTCCTGAAAGCGGTCGCCGCCAAAGAAGCGCCGCAGTTGATCATCACCGGCAAGCAGGCCATTGATGATGACGCGGGTCAGGTCGGTCAAACCCTTGCCGCGCTGTTGGGCTGGGGGCAAGCCGCTTTCGCTTCCAAGGTGGAAATTGAAGGGGGCGCCGCCAAAGTGACGCGCGAAATCGACGGCGGTCTGGAAATTCTGGAAGTGAAGCTGCCTGCCGTGGTCACGGCGGATTTGCGCCTGAACGAGCCGCGTTATCCCAAGCTCCCTGATGTCATGAAAGCGAAGAAAAAGCCGCTGGATACCACGACTCCCGCCGAATTGGGCGTGGATGTTACGCCGCGCCTGAAAACGCTGAAAGTCAGCGAGCCGCCCAAGCGGCAAGGGGGCGGCAAGGTGGTCGATGTGGCTGATCTGGTCAATAAACTCAAAAACGAAGCGAAGGTGATCTGAAATGACTATTCTCGTTATTGCT